>NZ_JBLWIJ010000008.1:0-383028 GCF_051365025.1 Arthrobacter sp. R4 | reverse complement strand
ACCGTCGGCTCCACCCTCGGAGACGCCGGCCAGGCAATCAGCGACGCCCCGGCCCAGGTCAAAACCAAAACCCAGGGCAACCCCCTGGCCGCCGGCCTGATCGCGTTCGGCGCCGGCATGCTGCTCTCCTCCCTGATCCCGGCCAGTGAGAAGGAACGCGAAGCAGCCGACGCCCTCAAAACCGCCGCTGAACCACTCACCACCGAGCTCACCGACGCCGCCAAAGACATGGCCCAGGGCCTGAAGGAACCCGCCCAGGAAGCCATGGAAAACGTCAAGGCCACCGCCGCCGACGCCGCCGAACACGTCAAAACCGAAGGCCAATACGCCGCCGCCGACGTCAAAGACAAAGCAACAGAGGCCAAGGACCACGTCCAAAACCCCTAACCCCGACCCAGCAGACAGGCCGGCAACCCGCCTCCCCCGGCGGCGCCGGCCTGTCTGCTTTTCACCTCGAGTTTTCACCGCGAGAGAGGACTCCCATGGCAACCCATGATGCCCCCGAAACCAGCACCGCCAAAGCGTCCAAGGCCCCGGCACCGGACGATCCCCGTAAGCCGGACAGTCCCACGGACGTCAACAAGCCATCCTGGAAGTACATCGCCAAAAAGACCTTGCGGGAGTTCTCGAAGGATCTATGCCCCGACCTTGCCGCTGCCCTCACCTATTACGCCGTGTTGTCCCTGTTTCCTGCGCTCCTGGCACTCGTCTCCCTGGTGGGTATCTTCGGCGATCCGGAAAAGACGACGGCGGTGCTGTTGGAGATCGTCCGGGGCATCGCCCCCGAGGACACTGTCAACACGGTGAGCGGCCCTGTTGAGGAACTTGCAGCTTCTCCGGCGGCAGGCCTCACACTAGTCCTCGGCCTGGCAACCGCTTTATGGTCGGCTTCCGGATATGTAGGTGCGTTCGGCCGGGCCATGAACCGCGTCTACGAGGTGGACGAGGGCCGGGCCTTCCTCAAGCTGCGCGGAACAATGCTGGCAGTCACCCTGCTTGCGGTAGTCATCGTCGCCCTGCTGGCCGGCATGTTGGTCCTCAGCGGACCGGTCTCGGAAGCCGTTGGAGGTGCCATCGGGCTGAGCGGGGCCTTCCTCGCGGTGTGGAACATTGCGAAGTGGCCGGTAATCGTCGCGCTTGTCATCGTGATCATCGCCGTCCTGTACTACGCCACCCCGAACGTGAAGCAGCCCAAATTCCGGTGGATGAGCATCGGGTCGCTGATCGCGCTGGTGATTTTTATTCTTGCCTCCTTGGGCTTCGCGTTCTATGTGGCCAATTTCGGCAACTACAACAAGACATACGGGGCGCTGGGCGGCGTGATCGTGATGCTCCTGTGGCTGTGGATTCTGAACATGTCGCTGCTGTTCGGTGCGGAGTTCGACGCCGAGATGGAACGCGGTCGCCAGCTCCAGGCCGGCATCGAGGCCGAGGAGACCATCCAGCTGCCTCCGCGTGACACGAAAAAGAGCGAAAAACTGCAGAAGCAGGAGGAGGAAGACATCCAGCACGGCCGCGAACTCCGCGAGCGTCACAGTGGTGACGCCCGCGACGGGGACGCTAATCGGCAGGGCTAGGCAGGGCCCCCATCTTGGAGGAAAATCGAAGAAGCAGATCCTGTCCAGGTTTCCCAGGCCATCCCTGGCCCGGGTATAAGGCGGGGTCGGCGGTGAGTTGGCCTCTTCTGAGACCGAGGCCAGTCCCCCCAGTCGCCGTCGGCCCCCTTGATCCTTTCCGTTGGGATTGCTTCCCGACTTCGCGCCGTCGCTGGCCCTGTTGACCAATGCCATCGCTGGCTACCATTGAAGAATCACCGGCGACATTCCGCCGCCGCAACAAGCCGTAGGGAGAATCACCATGGGTTTGGATGACAAGATCGAGAACACCGCCGAGAAGATGGGCGGAAAGGCCAAAGAGACCGCAGGCAAGGCGACAGACGACGAGCGCCTCGAGGCCGAAGGACAGATGGACCAGTCCAAGGCGGACCTGAAGCAGGCCGGCGAGAAGGTCAAGGACGCCTTCAAGAAGGACTGACTCTTTCAACACCTGACCCACGGGCCGGGGCGGCAGGCGAGAGCCTGCTGGCCCGGCCCGGCTGTTTTATGGCCCGGCTATCCTTCCGCGGCTACTGCCGGTTCCAGGCCCAGCGCCAACAGATAGGCGCCAAAACCGTGCGGCGCCCGGGCATGGAGGCGGCCCGATGTCAGCACCCGGATGCTGTCGGTTGCCCTTACCCTGAACCCGTGGCGGCGCAGCTTCTGCACCAGCCCGCGGTCCTCGTGTGATCGCTGGCGCGGGAACCCTCCCGCCAGTTCGTAGGCCGAGGCCCGCACGCCGAAACTTGCCCCGTAGACGTGGGCATGGTGCTCCTCAACGGGATGCCGGGCGTGCCAGCGCCGCAGGATCTCAGGGTCCATGCCGTCCGGGTCCGGCTCCACCGAGCCGAGTACGGCATCCGTACCGGCGTCCGCCAGCTCCACCTGGCGCTGCAGCCAGTTCACCGGAACGATGGAATCGGCGTCCGTGTTGGCCAACCATAGACTTCCGGGTGACGGACGGGTAGCCAGCAGAGCCTCAATGCCTGCCCGACGGCTTTTCCCAACGCTCCGGAAGTCCACCTCCAGCACCCTGAACCTCGAATCGGCTGCCGCGAACCGCAGGGCGACCCCGCGGGAGCCATCGGTGCAGCTGTCCAGGACCACTATGATCTCGACGCCAACGTGCGGCCTGTCCGGCTTCAGCGCGTTGGCTGCCGCGCGGACCCCGCTGAGAGCCCGGGCCAGGAAGTACTCCTCGTTGTGGACCGGCACCACCACCGCAACCTGCCCGATACGCTCCATCTCACTGCTCCCCGGGCAAAGCAGCGGGACGGTCAGGCGACGCCGGGGATTCGGGAGCCACCAGGATTTCCAGCACAAAGTCGGGCTCCCGGTACAGGCCGGCGGCGGGCCACGCCAATCGGTTCCGGGCCAGCGTGTGGACGGTATCGCCATCGAGCTCCCAGCCGGAGACGGTGTGCCTCCAGTGGCACATCACGAGGGTGCCACCCGGCGCCATGGAGGCCTCGATACGTTCCAGGAGCAGCCCGAACTCGGCCGGAGACAGATAGTATCCCACCTCCGAAACCACTATCAGGTCATAGGTGCCCTCCGGCCACTCCCGGGGAAGAGTGAGCTGCCGGGTCCTCACGCCGGGATATGCAGCCAGCCGCGCGGCGGCACGCTCCAAGGCGGTGCTGCTGGCATCAACGGCCAGGAGGCTGGCACAGCGGTCCGCGAGGTCAACGGTGAGCGTGCCGATCGAGCAGCCCACCTCCAGCCCGGACCGGTAGTGTTCCTGGGGCAGGGCAGCCAGGGTCAACGCGCGCTTCCGGCGTTCGTACCAGCTGGTGGTGTACTGCCACGGATCCTCGGAAGCCGAATGGACCTCATCGAAGATCCGTTCGGCATCGGCACTGCTGTGGGGAGTGGCCGCACGGGTTGTGGCACCACGGGTTTCGCGGATATTTGCTGCCGCCGGCGTCCAGGCGAAGGCTTCAAAGGGGCGGTCAAAGTGCCGGAGGAATTCTGCGCTCAGTAACGCTTCGTCCCCCGGGAGGGGCGACAGCGGGAGGACCTGGCTTGCGTGGGCGTGCATCGCCGCAGCCTTGGCCGCGTGTGTTGCCGGGTCCAGCGGCAGGCGGAACCAGGACTCCCACGCGGGGTGCGACGGCGCCGCCCACAACCAGTACCAGATGGGGTATTCCAGCAGTCCGTGGCCGCCGTCGCGCGCCACCTCTGCCGCGGCCGTTCCCAGGGCATCGTGGTCTGCGTGGCCGTCGCCGCGATAGGGGGCCACAATCACCAGCTGGTCCGCCGGGCCGGGGTGGTCACGCGTTGCGTCCCGGATCCCCGCCGTCATCGCATCCCGATGCCGCTCCAAACCGCTGTCCGGAAGCCCCAGGAAGCGCCAGTTTCCGGCGTGGCCCAACGCCGCCAGGGCCGCGGCAAACTCGTTGACGCGGGTAGTTCCCAACTGGCCCGGGGAAACCGTTTCGGACTCGGGATGCGAGCCCTCCCCCGCGGTGAACAACAAAATTTCGACGTCGGCCCCGAGGCTGTGCAGCTGCGCCAGCAGGCCCCCGGCCCCCAGTGTCTCGTCATCGGGATGGGCCGCCAGGACCACGAACCTCAGGCCTGCCAGTTCATCCTGCCCCAGCGGCAGCCCGGCGAGGTCAGCCAATCCGCTGGCAGCCCAGGCGGCCTCGTCCGTGCCCTTGTCGGTGTGCGAAAAGCTCACCAAGGCGGCTCCCCTTTCAAGGTCAGCGCCCCGAGCTGCGCGTCGTCCCGCAGGGCGTGGTGCTGGCGAACGTAGAGGGCCAGATCGGCCATCCGTTTGGCGTAGGGTTCGTCGAAAGCAAGTGGTGCCGGTCCGCGGTCACGGCTGACAAGGGCCAGGACGCGTTCGACGGCGGCCGCCACGGTACCGCGGACGCGCAGGGCTTCGCTCCACGGGCTCCGTTCCCCGCCCTCGGGTTGATCGCCGCCCGCGAGTCCGCCGTCGTCAATCAATGCTGCTGTCCGCGCCAGGTACTGGAGGGCGGACGTCAGGATGCGGTCAACCTCGCCCAGGCTGGCGAAGGCAATCTGGTCCGGTTCGCGTCCTCTACCCGCGGCGGCGCGCAGGGAGTCCCGGTAATCCCTGGCCACGGCTACTGCCCCGCCCAGCCAGCACGCGGCCACGCCCATGCCGCCCCAGGCAAAGCCCGGACGGCTGAAGTACCAGCCATCGCCGCCCAACTGCTCCGCCGGCACCTGGTTGAAGTGCACTGTCCCGCTGGGGATCTCCTGAAGTCCGCGGGCTATCCACGCCGGCTCGTCACACGTCACTCCGGGATGGTGCAGGTTCACGGCAAAGGCGGCCCTGCCACCCGCGTCCGTGTGCGCGGTAATCACTGCGTGGTCCAGCAGCGGCGCCAGGGAGCACCACGGTTTTGAACCGTCCAGGAGGACGCCAGCGCCTCGTGCTTTGGCCTCCAACCTGGCGCCTGGGCCCTCGGCGGCAAACACACCCCAGGCGCCTTCCACCGGGCGCAGATCCCTGCCTGACTGGGCAAGGATGGCCAGCGCGTCGAGGTGTGGCTCGAAGATCCGGCCGGCAGCAACGTCCACTGCGGCGACGGAGGCCAGCAGTTCCCAAAGCGCCGCGGTGTTGCCCTGTCCAGGCTGGGGCCATGTCCGTCCTGCGTCCCGGGCGAGCGACAGAAGTGCCGGCACGTCCCCCACCGCAGAGGCCACGGCATCGAGCAACCGGTCCAGGCCCGGGTGCGGGACTGCAGTTGGCGGAACCGGCCCCTGCGCTTCCGCACGGGATCCGCCCCGTCCTGGTTCGCGGGGACCCGGTGGGAACGTGACGGCCCACGGACGGCGGACCTCCGCGGGGTCGGTCCGCGTGCTGGATTCCTTCATGGGCGCGAGCCTGCCGAAGCCTATTTGTCGGCTGCCTCGGTGACTGCTGCTGAGGGCGTCATCGTCTCGGCGTTCACCATCCAGGCAAGCTGCTCCAGGCGTTCAATGATGGCGTGGAGCAGGTCCGCGCTGGTGGGGTCTTCCTCATCCACTTCGTCATGTACATCCCGCGCAGTCTTGACAGTCCTTTCCAACCTGGCCGTAACCAGTTTCACGGCGTCTTTGGTGGACGTCAGCCCGGCGGGGAACTCATCCAACCGCGTGTCAGCTGAGACTGTTTGGCTCCGCCCGTCCGGAAGGGCGTGCAGGGCACGCATCCTTTCTGCTGCCTCATCCGCGAACTGGCGGGCTGCGGCGATGATTTCGTCCAGCTGCAGGTGGAGGTCCCGGAAGTTCGTTCCCACGATGTTCCAGTGCGCCTGCTTGCCCTGCATATGCAGTTCGATCAGGTCCGTGAGAACCAACTGAAGGTTACTGGCCAGAGTGGGTGACGCTTTCATCATTTCCTCCGCTGCAATGTTTACGTACCGGCCGGGGATCCGGACCGAAATTTATTCTAAGCATACTTAGCAATTCTTCGGACAGCGCTTTCTGCCGGACAACCCGCTTCGCAGCACGGCTGTCAGCGAACCACTGCGAGCGCGAAGCCGTCCCATCCCTTGGAGCCGACGGTCTGGATCACGGTGGCATCAAGCCGCGGGTGGTTGCCCATCAGTTCCAGCGCGCCTACGATCCCTGGCGCGTTCACTGGGTCCAGGGACGTCTCCAGCACGGCCCCTTCCCACACGGCGTTGTCCAGGACTACCGTGGTGCCCGGACGGCCCAGCCGGACCGCCCACTCAAGGTAGTTGGAGTCGTTCTCCTTGTCCGCGTCAATAAAGACAAAATCGAATGGCTCCTGGCCTTCAGCTTCCAATGCGGCCAAGGAATCCAGCGCGGGGCCGATGCGGATTTCCACCTTGTGGCCCACGCCGGCGGCATCCAGGTTCGCTCTGGCCACCTCCGCATGTTTGGTGAGGTATTCGCACGTGACCAGCCGGCCGTCGTCGGGAAGCCCCTGGGCCATCCAGATAGTGCTGAAACCTGCCAGCGTGCCGATCTCCAAAACGCGGCGCGCGCCGGACACCTGGACCAAGAGCTTAAGCAGCTTCCCGGCGTTGGGGGTCACCTCAATCGGGGGCATCCCGGCGTCGACGGCGGATTGCACCGCCCGCTGCAAGGATCCGTTGGGATGGACCACCGAGTCGGTCAGGAATTTTTCGACTGCAATCCAGCCTGGCTGGGGCTTGTGCTCGAACATGGCCACAGTCTGGCATGGGGGCGGGCGCGGGTCCAGACATGCCTCCCAACGTCCGGGACGGGGCTGTATCTTGTGCAGACCATTGAGCGTAGGCTCAAAATGAGAGCGCAATCCAAGGATTCGTGCGCAAGCATCCCGTCGAAAACGGGGCTTCGGCTCCAGAACGCCAGTTCGGGAGCGCCCTAGGCTGTGGCCCACCGCAGCCACTCCCGGCACCTCAGGGTCCGGGACCACCCAGAATCGAGGCTCGGCATGGCCTCAGAACATACATCCGCATCATCGGTGGAAGATCTTCAGGACCTGCTGCTGGAAAGCCAGGACTTCGAATCGTTCCTCCTGGACCTCACGCTTTACTCAGCCACATTGCTGGGCACGGACGCACCTATCCTGTGCGCCATCTCGGTTCAGCGCAATGGGAAGGCCTTCACTGTGGCCAGCAGTGATGCGCAGGCCCGCCTTTTGGATGAGCGGCAGTACGAGCTCGACGACGGTCCTTGCCTCAGTGCCTTGCGCACCGGGCATACGGTGCAGGTGGACGATCTCCGCACGGACCAACGATGGAACCGCTACTTTGAAGCGACCAGGAGTACGGGCGTCAGGTCAGTGTTAGCAGTGCCCATCGACGCCGGCGGGGAAGCTTCGGCCGCGCTGAACTGCTACGCACACCGGGACGCTGCGTTCGGGCCCGACACACAAGCCGCCATCGAGTGGTACGCCCAGTCCCTCTCCCGTCCGCTTCGCCTCGCCCTGCTGGTTCATCCTCCGCTTCAACAGCCGACCTACCCGGAAGAATTACGGGCCGCCCTTCGTTCCCGCGCCACCATGGACGCGGCCCTCGCCCTGGTCATGGCGCACACGCGCTCAAGCCGTGAAGCCGCCATTACCCTCCTGGAGGAAGCCGCCAGGACCAGGAAGGTGAGGCTTCCGGCGCTGGCCCTGGACATCGTCAGGGGCGCGGCCATCCCGGCCGCCTCACAGTAGGCCAAGCCATGCGGTCTATGCTGGAACCAGCGGCAGCGCTCGTATTCCTCCTGCCGGACCAACGGCAAGCAGGAGGCCACCCGTAATGCGCAGAGAGTCCGTGACCGGCGAACTTCAGGCGGTCTTCGCGCGCGTTTCCGGCCTGTTGCTCACCGAACACGTTGCAGGGCCAGCGATCGCAAAGATTGCCCAGGCCGCGCTTGAAAGCATCCCCGGCAGCGTCGGGGCCGGGGCCACCCTCATTGATGCCCAGGGCCGTCCCACCAGCCGGGCTTCCACCAGCACACTCGTGGAAGAAGCCGACCAGTTGCAGTACGAACTCGGCCAGGGCCCATGCCTCGCGGCGTGGGCAGGAACCCTAACCATCCGGGTGGATAACGCCGCCACGGAAACGCGCTGGCCCAGATGGAGCGAAGCGAGCGCTCAGCGTGGCCTGGTGTCCTGCCTAAGCGTCCCCCTCCTCCTCCCCGGAGGCAACGGAACGGGACCGGCCCAAGCCATCGGCGCCCTGAAGGTCTACGGCAGCCACCCCAACGCCTTCGACGCCGGCAGCGAGCACCTCCTCGAACTCCTCGCCACCCCCGCGGCCGTTTTGCTTGCCAACATCCAGGCGCATGACAGCGCCGAGCGACTCAGCGCTGACCTCAAAAAATCCCTGCACAGCCGGAGCGTGATCGACATGGCGAAGGGGGTGCTGATGGAGCGGCTGAACCTGGACGAGCGCGCCGCGCTGCGTGCCCTGACTGACCAGTCACGCCAGGAAGGAGCTCCGCTCTTCGCAGTCGCACTCAACGTGCTTGACCGCCCCGCAGAACCTGACCACGAACGGCCATGAACGTTGACGAGACTGCCGAGGAGCAGCGGGAACGGACGGCTGAGGCATACCGCCAGGCCGGCCTGACCCTTGAGTCACTGTGGTTGCATTACTTCAGCATCGGCGGCGACGCAGGTGAGCTGGAAATCGACGCCTACTTGAACAGGTCCTACATGCTCCGGCCCGTTCAACGCGACCTCTTGGACCACGCCGTCCACGAACTGGATGGCCACTAACTGACAGCCTGGTGGGGAGCCAAGGGCTCACGCGTCCTTTGCGAGCGCGCCTTCCAGCCGGTTCACCTTGGCGGTGAGTTCCCCTGAATAGCCGGGCCGGATGTCCGCCTTGATGACCAGGGAGACCCTGCTGCCGAACTGCCCAACGGCCTCGGTGGCCCTTTTCACCACGTCAAAGACTTCATCCCATTCACCCTCGATGGTGGTGAACATGGAATCCGTCTGGTTGGGAAGCCCCGACTCCCGGACGATTTTCACCGCGGCGGCAACGGCGTCGTGCACTGAGGCGTCGGTGGGGCGGGAACCGCCAACCGGCGTGCCGGACGGAGCAACAGAGAATGCAAGCAACATACAGCCAGTCTGCCACGGCAGCGGGACGGCGAGGAGGCTCCCGCTGCCCCGTCCACGTCACATAACCGCCTACCCTCCAGTAACGGTGATCGCCCCGGGCTCCGTTGCTAACCTGATCGCATGAGCATCGCAGTCGCCCGAAAACCACTCCGCGCAGACGCAGCGCGCAACGTGGACAAGATCATTACGGCGGCCCGGCAATGCTTCCAGGAATTCGGTCCGGAAGTGCCGCTGCAGACCATCGCCACCACGGCCGGCGTCGGACCGGCAACCCTCTTCCGCAACTTCGCGGACAAGGAAGAACTGGTACTGGCCGCCCTTAACCGCCAGCTCAGGCTGACAGTGGATCCCGTGATCGACGACGCCCTGGCGGACATTGATGCAGCCGCCGGACTGTTCCGGGTCATCGAGGCGATCATGGCCGCAGCCAGCACCGATGCGAACCTGCTCGGCGCCGTAGCCGGGCGGCGACAGCTCCTGACGGGCATCACCGGCTCCCTTATCGATTCCATCGGCATCCTGCTCGGACGCGGGCAGGGACAGGGCACGCTGCGCCCTGACATCTCCATGACGGACATCTTCCGGCTGCTCGCCATGCTGATCGGCGTCGTGGACACGATGGAGCCTGGTTCCGATGCCTGGCGCCGCCCCGTGGCCCTCGTCGAGGACGCAATCCGCTCCGAACGGCCGCATCGGCCTCTTCCTGCACACGTTCCCTTGCCCGCAGCCCAACTGACCGGCGACCGACTGTCCGGCGAATACGTCCCGGGACGCCGGTTCAGCTAGGCGGGCAGCGGGCCGTTAAGCGCGCACCGTCGGTCAAGAGCGCCGTAGGCGGCCCATTGTGGGCTTCCAGTCGTTGGAATAGACTCAAGTGGGGTTACGCAGCCAGCCTCTGAATTCCCAGATGGAGCGACCCATGAACAGTTTCCTGCGTACCCGATCCGACGAAATCACGCCACGATGAACAGTTCACAGCTGTCCCATTTCATCAATGACCCCCGCGGACCGGAAGATGTACTTCCGCACCTTTCCGCCGAGGAACTGGCAAACCTCCTGGACGCACTGTTCCAGAACCTCGACACGGCCACCCCGGAATTCGGCGCCCAGGTCTGGTACGAACTCGCCGTTGAAGAATGCGGCCGCCGGGCCGGCTCGGTCGATGGCGCGGCCCACGGCGTAGCCTGACTGCACAGGAGTGCACACACTGCCGGCCCGCGGGTCAGCGCGGACACCGCGGGCACGGCGCTAATCCCCGATTCCTCTAGCTATCGTCCTTCTTGCTTTCGTCCTTCTTGCTTTCGTCTTCGGGCGAAGTCTGAGGGTGTGTGTCGGAATGGGGAGTATGTTCCTTAGCTTCACGCAGGTGCTGCTGGAGCTTTTCCTCGGCTTCCCGCCGGCGGCGCGCTTTGTCGCGAAGTTCCCGGGTGGCCTCGGAACCGCTGGAGTCAATGTAGGCCGGTCGCACCTTGGGATGGTTACCGGTGGTCGCGGCTTCGGCACCATCATCCTGGGCCGTAGCTTGCGGCTGATCGTTCATGATGTTCCTCCTTCGGGCCGCCTGGCTGGATGGCGGCCCCTCTTCAGTGGACCATACATCCATCCCGAAAGGGTCAATCGTTAAGCGCTGACTCGCGGTTGCGCAGTTCGTGGCGCAGGGCTGCACGCAGGGCCGAGACATCGGGCTCATGCCCCAAATCCAACGCCATGGTGATGCGCTCAGAGAGCATTTTCAGGTCCGAGGCAGGAACATCTGATAACGACCTGAAGCGGGAAAAGAACCTCTTCGCGGGCAAGCCCGCACGTCGTTTGGACGCCACTTTGGGTGGCGTCCCGGATCTGTTGCCGGCTATATACAGTGGGTTTTCCATGGTCACCGCTTAAACAAGAAAGGTCCATGGCCAACTGCATAGCCAAGCCCATAGTACCGCCGCTGTGTTCCGCGTCACCATAGGCAGGCGCAACGGGGAGGCTCGAGTCAGTTCCAGCCAATGAGCCGAAGGCCGGCGGCAGCCCCGGCACCCACCAGCACCACCACCAGGAACGGTGCCCGGAAGGCCAGGGCAACCGCTGCCGCCACGAGCGCACCCAACCTCGCATCGGCCGCCAGGTTTTGCCCGGACGCTACTGCATTGACCACCGTCAGTGAAGCGAGCAGGCCGATCGTCATGGTGCCTGCCACGCGCGACATGCGGGGATCTTTCAGGAGCCTCGCAGGTACAAAGTAGCCCACCAGCTTCCACGCATAGGCAAGGGCACACGCCAGCAGCAGCCAAGTCCAAAGGTTCACGCGTCCGCCTTCGTCGGGCCAGCCGGGCCAGTCGGGCCAGCCGGGCCAGTCGGGCCAGTAGGGCCCAGGGAGTGGTGACCGCCGTGGTGGCTGTGATGATGTTCCGCGTACGGATCTATGTCGGGTTCCAGGCCCTCGTCGCTGCGGCCGTGACTGAACCAGCCGATCACGGCCGCAACCACGGCAGCGACCAGGATGGGCACCCCGGCCGGCACGAACGGCACCGCGAGGACGGTCGCCAGGGCACAGACGACCGCGATGGCTACCGGCTCCCGGCCTTTCAGCCGCGGCCACAGGAGGGCCAGGAAAGCTGCGACGGCCGCTCCATCCAACCCCCATTGCTTTGGATCGCCGAGCCCCGCCCCGGCAAGGGCGCCCACGGCTGTAAACAGATTCCACAGGACATAGATGCCGATCCCTGCCGCCCAGAAGCCTCGTAACTGCTCAGCAGGATCGGTCTGGCCGGTGCTGGTGGCTGTCGACTCGTCGATGGTGAGCTGCGCTGCCACATACTTGCGCCAGCCCGTCGGGTGGAGGAGCGCGTTGAGCTGCATACCGTAAATGCCGTTGCGCATCCCCAGCAGGGTGGCTGCGCTCATAGCGGCAACGCCGGATCCGCCGCCCGCCACTACTCCTATGAACGCGAACTGGGAACCTCCGCTGAACAGCAGGAGGCTCAGCGCCATGGTCTGCCAGAAGTTCAGGCCCGAGGTGACAGACAGGGCGCCAAAGGAAACTCCGTAGAGTCCCGTAGCGATGCTGATGGACAGCCCCACCCGGACTGCCGGGGATGCCAGGAGTTTCCTCAACTGGGCCGCCGTCCGGCGTTCCGCAGGCTCCAGGCCCACAGAATCAGCGGCATCTGCAGTGGCAAACGGGCCATGTGCACTGCGCGCTGGGTTGATGAACCCTCCGGGCGGCAGGCGCGCCGGACGGCGTCCACGTGGCCTGCCACGAACACGCCGAAGAGAGCCGCGACGCCGGTGGCCGTGGTGCGTCGCGTTGCGGGGATGAGAAGGCCGACGGCGGCGCCCGCCTCCACGAGGCCGCTGAGCGCGATCCACTCCTCCCGCGTCATCACGGCGAGGGGCCGTGCGGCGGGCGGTGCGCCGGCAGCCGGGGTGTCGCCGTCGTCGCGGCAGAGATAATCCGGAACCACCTGGCGAAAGAAGCCGGGATCGCGGAAGTGTTTCATGGCGCTAGCCATGAGCAGCGCGCTCAGGGCTGGCGCAGCGAGTGCATGGGTGGCGGTGCTGGACCGATGAACGGCGCCGGGCCAGTGAAAAGGCATGGTTCCACTCAACCACAGCCCCGTCCGGCCTATGAACCGCGGCTTGGGACCCGTGGGCCGGCGACTGACCAGATCGGCCGCCGAACCGGTTGGCAGCTTCAGCTGGCCATCACCCGCCCGCCTAAAGCTGGGCCAACACCCGCGCAGGCATGTTCGTGGTGATCTCGTGGATGCCCAGTCCCTGGCAAAGCGCCACGTCCCGTTCGGAATCCACCGTCCATACGCGGAAGCGTCGGCCGGATTCCAGCCAGCGCTGCACGGTGCGGGCATGATGGCGGACATAGTCGATGCCCGGCCCGGCCAGCCTCACTTCGCAGTCGTCCAGGATGCGTTCGCCTTCCAGCTGCGCGGCCTTCATGACATTGGCGATGGCGCTGCCGGTCAGTACACCCAGGCCTAACTCCTCACGGATTTCATCAACATCAATTTCGTCCACCAACTGGCAGATGAATTCCGCGGGAACCATGCGGAGCAGGTGCTTCACCGAATCCGGGCTGAAGCTCATGAACGTCACCCGCACGTTGTCCACCGATGAGGTCCCAGGGTCCCAGCCTTCACTCCGAAGAACGCTCAGGACGCGGTCTTCCAGCTTGAGCTGGTAAGGGCTCGGGTGCTTCAACTCTATTGCCAGGCCCACGGGCCGCCCAGCGGCGCGGAGGATACCCAGTAGCTCAGCCAAGGTGAGGAACTGTTCTGACCGGGCTCCGTATTTCTCGGGAATCCGCACGCCCTTCCACGACGAGAAATCCAGGAGCCTCAGCTCCTGGAGCGTGCGGTCCGCAACCGGCCCGGTGCCGTCGGAGGTGCGGTCCAGATTCGCATCGTGGAGCAGGACCACGTGTTGGTCCCGCGTGAGGTGGACGTCGCACTCAACGCCGTCGGCGCCGTCGGCCAGTGCCTGGAGGTACGCAGCGCGGGTGTGTTCGGCAAAGGCGGCACTGGCGCCCCGGTGGGCAAAGACCAGGGGCCGGTGGGGTACAGACTCGTCGGTGGCCATGCTGACACGGTAGCCGACCCTGGGATCGTATGCGGGACTAGGCTTGGCACATGCAGGTGAACTCTGAGCCAATTACCCGGCAGAACCCCACCCGGCCCGACGTGCCCGCCCAAGGGGGCGCCGCCGTCGTCGGCCATCAACTCAGCGCCGGTGACGCCGAAAAGGCGGCAGCGCTGCGGAAAATGAAGCTTCTGGCACTGGGCCTGCTCATCGCCATGGCGGTTATTTTCGTGTTCGCCTTCGCTTTGCAGAAGGAGTATCCGTGGCTGCAGTACGTCCGGGCTGCTGCCGAAGGCGGCATGGTGGGTGCGCTGGCCGACTGGTTCGCCGTTACGGCGCTGTTCAAATACCCGATGGGGATCAAGATCCCGCATACGGCCATTATTCCGCGGCGCAAGGACCAGATCGGGGCGTCGTTGGGTGAGTTCGTGGAGACCAATTTCCTCTCCGAGCAGGTGGTGCAGGAAAAGCTTGCGAGCGTGAACATTGCCCGGAGGGCCGGCGAATGGCTCGCCTCTCCCGGCGGCCCGGAGCGTGTGGCCAAGGAGGGTGCCGCTGTCATCCGCGGCGCCTTCAAGGTGTTGAACGACGACGACGTCCAGGCGGTTATCGAGGGAATGGTGCGCAAGCATTTGCTGGCACCGCCGTGGGGACCTCCCGTGGGACGGATGGCGGAGCGGATCTTCGCCGACGGCCACCACCACAAACTGGTGGACCTGCTGGTGGACCGTGCCGCCGACTGGGTGGACGACAACCACGAAACCGTCACCCGGCTCGTCTCGGACCGTTCGCCCACCTGGGTTCCGCAGTTTGTGGACGGGCTCGTGGGAGACAAGGTTTATGTGGAGATCCTCAAATTCACCCGTGCCGTTCAGTCCGATCCCAACCACCAGGTGCGCCAGTCGATCGACAAGTACCTCAACGACCTCGCGCAGGACCTCCAGCATGATCCCGCAATGATCGCGCGGGCGGAGGACATTAAAGCGCAGGTCCTCGGAGATCCGGAGGTCCGCGAACTGGCCTCCCGGACCTGGGGCACAGTGAAGAACGCACTGCTCACGGCCGTGGACGATCCCGACAGCGAACTGACGGTGAAGTTCAAGGCAGCCGTCCGTGACTTCGGCTCGCGCTTGGTCAACGACGCCGAACTGGCCGGGAAGGTCAATGCCTGGATCGGCGATGCGGCGGGCTATCTGGTCCGGACGTACCGTTCGGACATTGCGGGCGTGATCACCGATACCGTGGCACGCTGGGATGCCGAAGAAACGTCGCAGAAGATCGAGCTCCAGGTGGGCAAGGACCTGCAGTTCATCCGGATCAACGGGACCGTGGTGGGATCCCTGGCCGGGCTCGCCATCTTCAGCGCGGCGCATCTGGTCTTCGGCTGACCCGCCCCTCTGGCGCAGCCGGAACGTCCCGAGGTTCGGGTAGCGGGGTCGGGGTTATCCACATAGGCGATCGGCTGGGCTGTTTTTGTTGGCGGGTCGCTGGATGATGGGGGTATGGGGATCCCGGGTGTTGACGAGGCGGTGGAGGCCTTCGAGGCTGCTGCTGCCGAGTTTGCTGCCTGTGTGCGCCGGGGGCTGGGTGGCCCCGGTTCCGGGACGGGTTCCGGGACGGGTTCCGGGGATGGTGATCCTTTGCGGGGGCAGGCCGATGCGTGCCTGGACGGGCTGGGCGGTTCGGTCCGGGTGGACGCGATGGTTGCGGCGTTCAGGGTTCGCCTGGCCGCCGCGTATGCGGGGAAGGCTGCGGCCCTGGACGGCCCGGTCAGGAGCCCGGGGGAACACACGGCCCAGGAGATGGGTGTGGTGTCCGAGGTCGCGTGTGCCCTGACGGTGAGTGAACGCTCGGCTTCTGCGCTGTTGGCGCAGGCGCATGAGCTGACCACTGTCCTGCCGCTGACGCTGGCCGCGCTGCAGTCCGGGGATCTGTCGTGGCAGCACGCGCGGGTCATGGTCGACGAAACGACCGGCCTGGATGCGGCCGGTGCGGCGGCGTTGGAGGCCCGTTTCCTCGGCCCGGACGTGCCGGACCGGGCCCGGGAGTGCCCGGCCGGTGAGCTGGTCCCGTCCCGGTTCCGGGCCAAGGCCAGGACCTGGCGGGAACGGCACCACCCGGTGAGTATTGAAAAGCGCCACGCCAGGAGCGTGCTGGACCGTCGGCTGGAGTACGTCCCGGACCGGGACGGCATGGCCTGGCTTTCGGCCTACCTGCCCGCAGACCGGGCAGCCGGGATCTGGAACGGCATCACCGCCACCGCCCGGGCACTCCAGGGCCCGGCCGAGACCCGCACCATGACCCAGCTCCGCGCCGACATCGCAGCCAAACTGCTCCTCAGCTCGGGCGCCGCAGACGATACGTCAGTCGATGTATCAACGGCTGACGGCGGCCCCGCCGACGTCCTGCCGGGCAACGACTTGATGGCGGGCCGGGTCCCGTCACCGGCGGCGCAGGTCCTGGTGACCGTGCCGGTGTTCGCGCTGATGGGCCTCACCGACGAACCAGCCACCCTCGACGGTTACGGGCCGATCCCGGCATCGATGGCCCGCAACCTGGTCGCCAACGGCGCCGGCTCGTTCCACCGCGTGCTGACCGACCCCCGGAACGGGGCGCCGCTGGAGATCGGCCGCCAAAGCTACCGGATCCCCGCCGCGATGCGCCAATGGCTGAGAATGCGGGACGGCAAATGTCCGTTCCCCGGCTGTTCGAACCAGTCCCTGGACGACGCAGCCGACCACCTCCTCGCCTGGGCCGACGGCGGCACCACCGGCATCAGCAACCTCGGCCAGCCCTGCCCCAAACACCACCGGCTAAAACACACCACCGCCTGGACACCCACCGAAGCCAGCATCGACAAACCACCAGGCTGGACCTCACCCACCGGCCGCCACTACCAAAGCGAACACCAAGACTGGGAACCACCCCAATGGCCACCCCAGATCCTCTGCCCGATCCCGGACCAAGAACACAACCCCGCCGTGCCTGCGGGTGTCCTACCCGGAGATGCCCTGCGTTGAGACGTCCTGCGTCGAGATGTCCTGCCGTAGGCGCCCGGGCCCGATGAAGCCCTGCCCGGAGAGGGCCTGCGCTGGGATGTCCTGCGTTGAGACGTCCTGCGTCGAGATGTCCTGCCGTAGGCGCCCAACCCCGCTAAAGCCCCTCCCCGAAAATGCCTGCGCTGAGATGTCCTGCGTTGAGACGTCCTGCGTCGAGATGTCCTGCCGTAGGCGCCCGGGCCCGATGAAGCCCTGCCCGGAGAGGGCCTGCGCTGGGATGTCCTGCGTTGAGACGTCCTGCCCATAGGCGCCCGGGCCCGATGATGCCCTGCGCCGGGACGTCCCGCCCGAACATCTCTTGCCTGAGGGCTAATGCCCGAGGAAGTGCTCCGGCAAGTAACTCTGTCTGAAGCTCCCCAAATTACGCGAACGACTCCAACTGCACACCAGCGGCTTCGAGGCCTGAGCGGACGCCCGCGGCCATTTCGACTGCACCTGGAGTGTCGCCATGGATGCAGAGCGAGTCGGGCCGGACCTGAACCACTGTCCCGTCCACGGCCACCACCTCGCCTTTCACGGCAAGGCGCACCGCGCGCTCAACGATCGAGTCGACGTCGTGCAGCACGGCACCAGCCTGCGAGCGCGGCACCAACGTGCCGTCGGCCTGGTACGCGCGGTCCACGAAGGCTTCCACAAAAACGGGGTGGCCAGCGTCCTTGGCCTGGATCAGCAGTTGCGAGCCCGGCAGGCCCAGAATGGGCAGCCCGGGGTCATAGGCCTGAATGGCAGCAACCACGGCCGATGCCTGCTCTTCATCGTGTACGAGGCGATTGTAGAGGGCGCCGTGCGGCTTCACGTAATCCACCGACGCCCCGACGGCGTGCGCAACCCCGTCCAAGGCGCCCAGTTGGTAGAGGACGTCACCGAAAAGCTCGTCAAAGGACATGTCCAGGGAGCGTCGGCCAAAGCCTGCCAGATCCCGGTAGCCAACATGGGCCCCCACGGTGACGTCCAGTTCGAAGGCGGCGCGGCAGCTGTCCAGCATGGTGACAGGGTCTCCGGCGTGGAAGCCGCAGGCAACGTTGGCGCTGGTGACCAGGCGGAACATCGCGGCGTCGTCCCCCATGTTCCAGGAGCCGAATGATTCGCCAAGATCAGCGTTGAGGTCCAAGGTTGTTGCCTTCCAGAGTGAGGTTGTCCGGGCCCGCGCCGGTGGCTTTGAGCTCCCCTGGAATCGTATCCGGCATCGGCCCGAAAGCCTCCTTGGCATTCGCCACCACGGCCCGCCCCATCATCAGGTTTCCTGCTCCGCCTACCACGGCACCGATGCCGAATGGCAACGCCCGGCCGAACAAGGCCGTGCCTTGGCGCTTCAGCAGGCTCTTCAGGAACGCCTTCTGGATCCTGCTTCGGACGGCGCCGAAACCGGAGCCCGGGATGGACTTCGAGAGCACGTTCCCCCACGCCTTGGTGGGACTCGCACCCCTGCCCATCGCCTGGCCGCTTAGCGTGCCGAGCAGTGCCGTCCCCTCCTCGCCCAGCATGATGGCCATGACCATGGTGCTGGCCTTTTCCGGGTTGGTCAGGCGGATGCCGTGAAGTTCCGCCAGCGACGTCGCATAGAGGGCTGTGGCCTCGAGGAAACCGACAGTAGCGGCAGCAGAAAGTCCAAGCGAAGCGACAGTTCCGACTCCGGGCACAACGGCCGTCGCGCCCACGATCGCGCCGCCGCCGGTGACCGCCGCGAGGTAGTCGCGTTCAATCCGGACGGCCAGCTGTGCCGCGGACGCGTGGGGCTGTTTGCGCTGCACTCGGCGGATGTAGGCCAACACCAGTGGCCGCTGGATCTCCACCGCCCTCAGAAGCACGTTGTGCACCCCTGGTTTCGGCTTTCCTTCGGCGTCGAACACCGCGTTGTGGGCGGTTTCCTGTGCGATCCGCACGGCGGGATTGCTGCGCTTGGCCATGGTCACCTCTGCTTTCGTCCGCGGCAGCCTTCGCTGCCGTACCTAAATACTAAGGTTGCTTAACACTAGGCCAACCCCTGTTGGTCCCCTACATCACCCAGGATTCGGCCACGGCCATATACCCGGACGACGACGGCCCCCGCGGTCCAGGGTAGACGCTCGGCGCGCCGGGCCACTCCACCCCGAATTCGGCCAGCCGGCCGCTGCTGCATGGCAGATAAACATTGCTGAGGGCCCCGGAGTTGGACCCGAGCTGGAAATCGGGCTGGGAAAAGTGCCTGCGGTCCAGGACCCCTGCGAGCTCCAGCTCAGCCTTGCGGCCGGTGGCGCGGAATCCGTGCTCAAGGTCCAGATCGACGTCGAACTCGTCCTGGGTGTGCGAGATCCCGCTCAGCGGGAACCTGGCTGCCTCTGGGAAGTACCGGGTCAGTTCAGTGGCGAGCGTGGCGGCGAAGTATTCGTTGCTTCCGTAACTGCGCCATCCCTGCAGAGTCGCAATGATCAGCGCATTACCGGTTCCCCAGCGCGACCATTCCGCCATCCAGAAGGAGGCAAAACAGCTGGCTGCTTCGCCCGGAACCTGTTCGCCATTGGCATTCACCGGATGCAGGGCAAGGCCATGGTTGGCGCCTACGAATGCCAGGCTGCGCCGCCACGACCCGGCAGGAGTGCTTTCCAACGTTCACCAGTCCAGATCGGGAGCACCGAGCGAGACGAATCTCGGCGATCGGCGTTCGTTTGACTCAAGCAGTTCCAGCAACTCCCGCGCCGCAACACGCGGGGGCTTGACGGCGTCGGCCTGGCCCATCCCGGTGGCGAGCTTGCCGGGATGGACAGCCCAGCACCGGACCCGCCCCTGAAGATCCTGCGCCAGCGACACCGTCACCATGTTCTGGGCTGCCTTGGACACCCGGTACGCGTAGCTTGTGGAAAGGCGTGCGAAGTCCCCGCGCGCCTGGGCCGACACGGACCCCAGGCGGGACGTGATGTTCACAATGACCGGGTCAGCAGAGGAGAGCAGTTGCGGCAGGAGCGCCTGCACCATGCGCAGGGGTCCGGCCGCATTCACGTCGACGGCGTTCAGGACACCTGCCGCATCCACGCTACCGAGCCGCTGGTGTGCCGCCCCCTGGGCCGCGTTATTAATGAGGACGTCCACCGGCCGCCCGCGCACCGCGTCCACCACGGCGGACAGGTCATCAGACCTGACATCGTGGATCAC
The DNA here is from genome assembly GCF_051365025.1 of Arthrobacter sp. R4. Classification (NCBI taxonomy): domain Bacteria; kingdom Bacillati; phylum Actinomycetota; class Actinomycetes; order Micrococcales; family Micrococcaceae; genus Arthrobacter; species Arthrobacter sp. R4. The sequence goes on along the minus strand of NZ_JBLWIJ010000008.1, from coordinate 363,133 downwards.
CACCTGAACCCCCGGCAGCCCGTCCAACGCCGGCGGCCCGGAGGCCTGCCGCACCACGGCCAGCACAAGCCATCCCGCTGCCGAAAGCTCCCGGGCGAGCGCCGCACCGAAACCCCGGCCGGCGCCGGTGACCACCGCGAGCCGCTGCCTCTGCCCGTGCTGCGGCCCGCCCCGATGCGCCGGCTGTTGATCTAACCCTCCAGGCTGCATTCCAGTACCCCCCGATATCCCGCCAAAGCCTAGACTTACCCTATGCCCACCCCCAAAGCCCTGCGGCCCTTTGCGCACCGTGAGTACCGGGTCCTGATCGCAGCCCTTGCCATCTCCATCTTCGGATCCGGGATGTGGGCTGTCGCGATGGTTTACCAGGTGATCCACCTCGGCGGCGGCCCTCTGGAGCTCTCTCTCGTTGCCACTGGCGGAAGCGTGGGCCTGGTCGCGTTTGTGCTCGCGGGAGGCATCGCGGCTGACCGTTTCCCCCAGAGGCTCCTGATTATCGCCGTGGAGGGCGCCAACCTGGCCGTTATCGCTGGTATCTCCGCCCTATCCATCGCCGGCTGGCTGGAGATCTGGCACCTTGCAGTGGGCGCCTTTGTCCTGGGTGTCGGCGCGGCATTCTTCTTCCCCGCCTACTCGGCTATCCTGCCCCGGATCCTGCCGCCCGAGGACCTGCTCGCGGCAAATGGAATGGAGGGGACCATGCGTCCCACCCTCCAGCAGGCGGCCGGGCCCGCCCTCGCCGGCGTCCTGGTGGCCGCACTGTCGCCCACGCATGCGGTCGCGGGTGTCGCAGCCTGCCACCTGATGGCCTTCATCATCCTGAATTTCCTGGGCCAGCATGCTTTGGACGCACCCGCTAACGGATCCGAAGCCGGCCCACGCATCAGCGGAATGACCGGGAAACAGCGGGCCAAGTCATCCTTCTTCCACGACCTCCGAGAAGGCATCACCTACACCCTGCGGACCCCCTGGCTGCTCTGGACCCTTCTCTGGGCCTGTATCTCAGTGCTTTTCCTCATCGGCCCCATCGAAGTGCTGCTGCCATTTGTGGTCCGCGACCAGCTGGGCGGCGACTCCAGCATGTTCGGTTTCCTGCTCGCCATCATGGGCGTCGGCGGTGCGGCGGCATCGCTGGTGACTGCGTCTCTGCGGCTGCCCCGGCGGTATCTCACGGTGATGATGGCGTCCTGGGGCGTGGGCTCGCTGCCTCTGGCCGCCGTCGGAATCATGGACAACTTCTGGGCCCTGGCCGCGGCACTGTTCGTCTTTGGTGCCACCGGCAGCGTGGGCATGGTCATTTGGGGCACGCTACTGCAGCGGCGCGTCCCGCCCCACTTGCTCGGCAGGGTATCCAGCCTGGACTTCTTTGTGTCGCTCGCCCTGATGCCGGTGTCGATGGCACTGGCCGGGCCCGCCGCGGAAGTCCTCCCCATCTGGCTGATCTTCCTGGTGGCGGGCGGCGTCTGCCCCATCGTGGCGGTGGTCGCGTCCATCGTCGCGAAGATGCCCCAGGATGAGCTGGACCACCCGCTGGACCGGGTCCCCGAAGTGGAACGCACGACGGCGGCAGGAGACTGACGTGCACAGTGTCAGTCTCCTGCCGCCTCTTGGCTCCTGGTCCTAGGCACCTAAATAGGCGGTCGCCTAGATACTCAATGCCGCGGCTTGGGCGGGAGCGCCGGCAAGGTGTATTGACAGCTACGCGCGGGCGCGCACCACGGGAACGCTCGCCGTCGGCGGTCCGCTGGGGAAGACCGTGGGTTCGGGAACCTGGACGGGTGCGAGCGCCACGCGGACAGGTTCCGCGCCTACGCTGAACAGTTCGCCGCGGACGTCGACGTCGAGCGGTTGGCCCTCGGACACTGTGATGGTGAGGGAGCCGGCGTCGAGCTGCACCTGCAGGAGGCGGCCCTGGAGCTTGAGGTGGAAAGCGAGGCTTTCCCATTCAGCGGGCAGGCGCGGATCAAAGTACGGCACAGGGCCCTGGTCGCGGAGGCCTGCAAAGCCGCAGACCAGCGAGCTCCATACGCCGCCGGTGGACGCGATGTGCACGCCGTCGATCGTGTTGCCGTGGGTGTCGTCCAGGTCGATGAACACAGCATTGGTGAAGTGCTCCAGCGCCGCCTTGGGGTAGCCCACCTCTGCGGCCATGATCCCCTGGACACAGGCAGAGAGGGTGGAGTCGCCGGTAGTGATGGGGTCATAGAAATCGAACGCCCGGCGCTTTTCCTCGGCCGTGAAGTCCTGCCATTGCAGGAACATGGCCAGGACGGTGTCGGCCTGTTTGAGGACCTGGTGGCGGTAGATCACCAGCGGGTGGAAGTGCAGCAGCAGCGGGTATTTGGACCGGGGCGTGGTCCAGTCCCAGGGCTCCAGGGTCATGAAGTCGTTGTCCTGGGAGTGGACTTCCATCCGCTCGTCGAACGGAAGCTGCATGCGGTCAGCCGCGGCTGCCCAGAGCTGGCGTTCGTCGTCGCTGATCTCGGTGTGGTCCAGGGCCGCGGCGGCGCGCAGGTTAAAGCGCGCCATGACGTTGGTGTAGAGGTTGTCGTTGACCACGGCCGTGTACTCGTCCGGACCGGTGACGCCATGGATGTGGAAGAGTCCGTCCTTGCCGAAGAAGCCCAAGGAGATCCACATGCGGGCTGTCTCGATCAGCAGTTCGGCACCCATTCCATCGCGGAAGGACGCATCGCCGCTGGCCCAGACGTACCGGTTGGTGGCGAACGCTATGGCCGCCGCAATGTGGAACTGCGCGGTGCCTGCCGCGTAGTAGGCGCTGGCTTCGAGCCCGTTGATGGTGCGCCACGGGAACAGCGCGCCGTCGACGCTGAGCTCCTTGGCGCGGATCCTGGCCGTGGGGAGCATCTCGTGACGGAATTCGAGGACCTGGCGGGCTCCCTCGGGGTTGGTGTAGGTCAGGTAGGGCAGGAGGTAGACCTCCTGGTCCCAGAAGTAGTGGCCCTCGTAGCCGGAGCCGCTGACTCCCTTCGCGGGGATGCCCGCGACGTCGGCGCGGGCTGTGGCCTGGGCCAGCTGGAACAGGTTCCAGCGGATGGCCTGCTGCAGTTCGGACTGGCCACCCACCACGATGTCGGAGGTTGCCCAGTAGTCGCTGTAGTGCTCGCGGCTTTCAGCAAAGATGTCCTCCACTGAGCGCAGGCCCTCTTCGGCTACTTCCGCCGCGTCCCGTCCGGAGTCCTGGACGCCACGGCCGGCGGCGTAGCTGACGATTTTCTCAAGCCGGAAAGGCTCATCGGCGCCGACGGCCAGGACGTACCGGACGCTGCTGTCGTCCTGGTCAACCAGGGTGTCGAACGGCTGGTGGCCGGCGGAGGTCCAGTGGTCCACGGCGATCCCCACGCGCTGCTTGGATTCCGCCGCTTCCCAGGAGAGGCGGAGCGAGCCGTCGCCGCCCTCGAGCCGCAACGGCAGCAGGACACGGCCTGCGTGGCGGCCGGCGCGGCGCGGGTCGTGCTCGGAGTGGTCCTCCACCGGCTGGTCCTGGCGGTTGATGACCGAGGACGTGACGTCCGCGGACACGTCCCGGTCTGCCGAGACCTCCAGGGAGATGCCCAGGCTGCCGCGGGAGGCGAAGCCCACTGCCCGGCGCTCGGTGGTGGTGACCGTGGCCCCGGAGCGGCACAGCCACGTGATGCGGCATTCATAGATACCGGTGGCGAAGTCCACCGAGCGGCGGTAGTCCAGCACTGCCGACTCGGCCAGGCTGAGTGTCTCGCCGTCGATGATCACCGTGAAGTTGTTCGCATCGGGGATGTAGATGATCCGCTGCCCGGTCCGGGCGAAGCCGAAGGCGTTCTCGGCATGCTTGATGTCCCAGATTTCGTGCAGGCCGTTGATGAAGCTGCCCGGCAGGTCGGCGTCGGCAGCTGCCCAATGGGCGCCGCGAATGCCAAGGTGCCCGTTGCCCAGCGCGAAAAGGGTCTCCAGGGTACCCGCGTTGCCCGGCTCGTGGCGCGTTTCCACAAGCTGCCAGGGGGTGTTGGGGAACCGTTCGCGGTCCGCGGTGATAAGAGCCATGGTGTTGGGGTCCTTTTGGCGTTGTGCTGTGCAGCCGGGTCTCATCCGGCTTGGGGGTGCTTTGTGCATGCCCGCTGCGGGCATGCACTGAGGGTTTGGTTGTGCGGGCCGGCTTGGGAGCCAGGGTGCCGCGCGAGGACCGGCGGAGCTGGCTGTCGGGGAACAGCCGGGGCTCACCGGCTGGCTGGGTTCAGTGGGCTAGAGGAGTTCCTCGAGGTCGCTGACCACCATGGTGGCTCCGGCATCCAGCAACGTCTGCCTGCCGGCGCCGCGGTCCACCCCGATCACGGAATGGAAAGATCCTGCGTGGCCGGCCTGCACACCTGACACGGCATCCTCCACCACTACGCATTCCTCACTGGGAAGATCCAGCAGCCGGGCCGCGTAGTCGTACGTGGCGGGGCTGGGCTTGCCGGGCAAGCCTTCGGCAGCTGCCACCACACCATCCACTACTACGCGGAAGCGGTCACTCAAGCCAGCCGCCTTAAGGACCGCCGGGGCGTTCCGGGAAGAGGAGACGACGGCGACCTTGAGTCCCTGCGCCAGCGCGGCTTCGATGAAACGCACTGAGCCCTCGAACGGTTCCACGCCGGAGCTCACAATGTCGTTGAAGATTCGGTTCTTGCGGTTGCCGAGTCCCTGCACCGTGGCGTGCGTGGGATCGTCGTCAGTGGGTCCCTCGGGAAGCACAATGCCCCGGGATGACAGGAAGTCCCGGACGCCGTCGAACCGCGGTTTGCCGTCGATGTGGTCGAAGTAGTCGCTCTCGCGGTAGCCGGCCACCTCCGGTTGGGACGCCAGGTAGCCTTCAAAGAGTTCCTGCCAGGCCTGCTCGTGGACAGTGGCCGTAGGGGTCAGCACTCCGTCCAGGTCGAAGAGAATGGCGGAGGCGCCGGTCCAACTGGTGGGCTGTGTCAGAAGATCAGTCATGCGCGGTGCGGTGTCCTTTCAGACGGCTGGCAGGCTCGGGGCGCGGTGCCTGGCGTAGGCAGTGCATGGAATGGCGGTGCATGGAATGGCAGTGCTTTGGATGCGGGCGGCGACGATGTCCGCTGATCAGCAAGCGCGGCGCGGGGGCGTGGGCCTGAATGCCACGGCTGGCCGGAGGGGCGCTGATGAATACCTTCTTCCATCATGGACGCCGTGAGGTCCCGTGACAAACCGAGGGGCAACCTGACGGGCAGGCCAGCAACTGGCGGGCAGCTTAGCAGCGCAAACGGGCACGTTGAACAGGTGCACGCCGCAGATCTCCTTCCGCCCAGTTCCAGGGCCGTTGAATTACGGCCGAAGTCGAGTGTAAGCGCTTACAAATTTAGCGCGCAACTGTTTTTTCCCGGCCACGGAGTGTGACGAAACTCTCGGACCCCAGCCACACTCGTGCGAGGACGTATTCAACGCCCATGTGATGGCTGGGCAGGGCCTATTTGAGGACGTAATGGCGCAGGAAGGCGCTGACATCCACCATCTCCGCCTTGCTCATCGCATGCCCCATGCCGGGATAGGTCCTGGCTGTAAGCAGGGTGTTGGCGTTCAGCCACTCCTCGGTATGGGCGATGGCATCGTCATTGATCACCAGGTCCGCCTTGTCCCTTCCCCAGAAGAAGGGCGGCGGGGTGTCAAAGGAGTCAGTCATTGCCAAAAGGTCGTTGTCCAGTACGAAGCCGGACAACCCCACCACGGTTTCATAGCTCTTGGGGTGCAGGCGGAGCAGGGTACTGGCCATCGCCATACCCTGCGAGTACCCCATCAGGCTCACGCTGCTGTGCTGGCCCCTTACGGCATTGATCCAGTCGTGGACCTTGTTGGTGGTGCTGATGACATCGGCGAAGTCGTTAGCGAGGAAGTAGTCCAGCAGGAACCAGCCATAGTGGTCGCCGATGATCATGGGTGCCCGCAGTGCCGCGCAAGTGAACGCCGAGGGCAGGTAGTCAACCAGCCGCGCCATCCGGGATTCGTCGGTGCCGTAGCCGTGCATCATCACGAGCAGGGGCGTGCCGGCCCGCTCTTCCTCCGGCTTGGACCACACAACTGTTTCCATCGGATCAGCCTAACCAGCAGGCCCGCCCTGCGGCGCAATGGCGCACGGATGCACCGACGCCGCACCCCTGCCCGGTCATTGAATCAGCGCACACCGCGCTGTAGCCTGACGCTAGACAGACAGCATGCTTAGCAAAAAAAAAACTTGGCCCTGCTTGGCAAACAAACGAGCACGTCCTGCAGTTCCAGAAGTACCGCCCACAATCCGCGGACAATAAGGAGCAAGTCATGAGAATCGGTTCTTCAATCTTCCTCATCGCCATCGGCGCCATCCTGGCCTGGGCCATCGCACCGGGGCTCATTCCCTTCGTAGATCAGGTACTGATCGGGTACATCCTGATGGCGGTAGGCGTTATCGGGCTCATCGCCTCGCTGATCCTGGCCTCCCCGGGACGCAGTCGGAGGGTGAGCGAAACCCGCTCGGTAGTGGACCCCAACACGGGAGAACGCATCACGCGCAACGAAAGCCGCGACGGAAACCTGTAGCCTCCGGACGGAAAGCGCCACACCATGAACCCCACGAGCCGGGTCGGACCACAACGGTCCGGCCCGGCTTTTCACTGCCCCGCTACCCCAAAAAATTTTGTCCAGGTGCGGCGACTTCCAGCCCGGCTAACTCCTTGGAAGTGGACAAAAGCTCCCGCGTACTTTGTTTCATGTGGGTTTCCATTGACAAACCAACACAAACAAAGATAAAGTCAAGTAATTCCACATCGTGTGATGCCAGTCACTCAAGAATCCAGCAGGACTTTACGCAACGGAGGGTATGTGTTCGCCGAGGAGCGCCAGCAGAAGATTGCCGAGCTCGTTGCCGGCAGCGGCCGGGTCAGCGTTACCCTGCTGGCTGAGCGCTTCCGCATCACCACCGAAACCGTCCGCCGGGACCTCGCAACCCTGGAAAATGCCGGGACAGTTCGCCGCGTCCACGGCGGTGCCGTCGCGGCAGACCGGTTCAGCACCACCGAAGAAAGCATCAACGAACGCTCCGTCCAGCGCCCCGACCAAAAGCGGCGCATCGCCGAAGCAGCCATGGCTTTGGTTCCGCAAACCTCCTCCGGGAGCATCCTGATCGACGCCGGCTCCACCACCGAAGTCCTGGCTGAACTGCTCTCCCGGCGCACCGCCGTCGAACCTTCCGAGGCCGGAGCTGAAGCCGAGCTCGTAGTGATCACTCACGCCGTGCCCATCGCCGCCAAGCTCTCCAGTACACCCGGAATCGCCCTCCAGATCCTGGGCGGCCGGGTCCGCGGCCTCACCCAGGCCGCTGTAGGGCAGGCAACAGTGGATGCCGCCCACCGGCTGCGTCCGGACGTCGCCTTCATCGGCACGAACGGCATCCACCCCAGTTTTGGCCTCAGCACTCCCGATCCTGAAGAAGCCGCCGTCAAGGCAGCCTTCGTCCATTCGGCCCGCCGCATCGTGGTGCTGGCCGATTCCTCCAAGCTGGACGCAGAAACACTGGTCCAGTTCGCCTCCCTGAAAGATCTGGACACCTTGATTACAGACAGCGAGCCCAGCCCGGAACTGGCAGCAGCCCTGACAGAGGCCGGCGTTGACGTGGTGATCGCATGATCGTCACTTTCACAGCCAACCCCAGCCTGGACCGCACGGTGGCCCTGCCCGGCCCGCTTGAACGCGGTGAGGTCCAGCGCGCCGTTTCGGTCAGCCAGGAATCCGGCGGCAAAGGCGTCAATGTTTCCCGGGCCCTGGTCGCCTCGGGCCTGCAGACCATCGCAGTACTCCCGGGCGGCGACGGCGATCCCGTCTTGGCCGGACTGCACCACGACGGCGTCCCGTTCGCCGCCCTGCCCATTGACGAGCCACTGCGCACCAACGTGGCCCTCACCGAACCGGGCGGCGTCACCACCAAGATCAACGAGCCCGGGCCGGTCCTGAGCGCAGAAGAGCAGGAAGCCCTGATCATGCTGCTACTGGAGCGCGCCCGCGGCGCCAGCTGGGTAGTCCTGGCAGGTTCCCTGCCGCCGGGCTTCCCGGCCGACTTCTACGCCACCGTCGCTCGGCGGCTGCGTGGTATCGCCGGTGCTGGTGAAGGTTCCGGTGTCGACGGCGGTGTGCCGCTCATCGCCGTCGACTCCTCTGGCGGGCCGCTCGTGGCCGCCGTTACCGGCACCTCGCCGGATGGTGTGATGCAGGACGGTGTGTCCGGGAAGCCGGACCTCCTTAAGCCCAACGCCGAGGAACTGGCGGAACTGGCTGCAGCAGCCGGTTTCGCCACGGCGTCAACCGCAGACGAACTCGAAGCGGATCCGCAGGCCGCCGCAGCGGCCGCCGCCGCCGTCGTGCGTTCCGGTGTGGGTGCTGTGCTGGCAACTCTCGGATCCAAGGGAGCTGTCCTGGTTACGGCCGACGGCGCGTGGCTGGCCACGCATCCGCCGGTCGCCGCGGTCAGTACGGTCGGCGCAGGCGATTCGTCGCTGGCCGGCTACCTGCTCGCCCACGGCCAGGGCGCCGCCCCGGCCGATTGCCTCCGCCAGGCTGTGGCACACGGTGCCGCCGCCGCCTCCCTGCCGGGTTCCACTGTCCCGGCAGTCCACCAAACCACCCCGGATGCCGTAACCATCACGGCCCTTCGAAAGGATTGACAGTGACTCAGCTCATCACCACCGAACTGGTCGAGCTCGACCAGAACCTGGGCAACTCGCCCGAGGACGTGATCCGGCACCTGGCCAGCAAAGTAGCTGCCGCTGGCCGCGCCACCGAAGTCGAAGGCCTCTTTGCCGATGCCTTTGCCCGCGAACAAAAGACCGCCACCGGGATCCCGGGCGGCATCGCCATCCCGCACTGCCGCTCCGAGGCGGTCACCGTTCCCACCCTTGCCATGGCCCGCCTCAACCCCAAAGTGGACTTCGGCGCCAAGGATGGCCCGGCGGACCTGATTTTCTTCATCGCCGCCCCCGGCGGCGCAGACCAGGAACACCTCAAGCTGCTGTCCAAGCTTGCCCGTTCGCTGATCAAGAAGGACTTCACGGCAGCCCTGCGCAATGCATCTTCCCGTGAGGAAATCGTTGAACTCGTGGACGGCGCACTGGCGGACAAGCCGGCAGCCCACGCAGGTGCTGTTCCTGCCGATGCTGCGCCGGCAGCTGTTACGGCAGGCTCAACCAGCACTGCTGGCACCGCAGCCGCAGGCCCCAAGCGCATCGTCGCTGTAACCGCGTGCCCCACGGGCATCGCCCACACCTACATGGCCGCCGACTCGCTGGTCGCCGCTGCCCAGGAAATGGGTGTTGACCTGCAGGTTGAGACCCAGGGCTCCTCCGGCGCCAAGCCGCTGGACCCCGCGGTCATCGCCGCCGCCGACGCCGTGATCTTCGCGGTGGACGTGGACGTCCGTGGCAAAGAGCGCTTCGCAGGCAAGCCCGTTATCAACGCACCCGTCAAGCGCGGCATCGACGAGCCCGCCAAGATGGTCCAGGAAGCACTCGCTGCAGCCGATAATCCGAATGCGCGCCGCGTCCCCCACTTCGGGGCGGAGGAACAGGCCGAGAACGAGGCCACCGAAAAGGGTGAGCACATCGGCCAGAAGCTGAAGAAAGCCCTGCTGACGGGCGTCAGCTACATGATCCCGTTCGTCGCCGGTGGCGGCCTGCTGATCGCCCTTGGCTTCCTGATGGGCGGCTACCTGATCACCGATTTCGCCGACGCGATCGTGGTGGACAACAACCTCTTCAACCTGCCCACCGAATTCCCTGATAACGCTTGGGGCCCGCTCGGCGCCTACCTCGGTGCCGTGCTCTTCAAGATCGGCGCCCTGTCCATGGGCTTCCTGGTCCCTGCGCTGGCCGGCTACATCGCTTACGCCATCGCCGACCGGCCAGGTATTGCACCCGGCTTCGTCGCCGGTGCCGTAGCCGGATTCATGGGTGCAGGCTTCCTCGGCGGCATCGTTGGCGGCCTGCTCGCCGGTTACATCGCCCACGTGATTGGAAGCTGGGCCGTGCCCCGTTGGCTCCGCGGCCTGATGCCTGTTGTCATCATTCCGTTGCTGGCCTCGATCGTTGCATCAGGCGCGATGTTCCTCTTCCTCGGTGGGCCCATCAAGTCCCTCACCGATGGACTGAACGCGTGGCTGTCCGGCCTTACCGGCGCAAGCGCCATCGTCTTGGGAGTCATCCTGGGCCTCATGATGTGCTTCGACCTCGGCGGCCCGGTCAACAAGGTCGCGTATGCGTTCGCCGTCGCCGGCCTGGGTGCCGCCACGGTAGACAACCAGGCTCCGTGGCAGATCATGGCAGCAGTCATGGCTGCAGGTATGGTGCCGCCGCTGGCTATGGCCCTGGCATCGACGGTCCTGGACAAGAAGCGCTTCAGCCTGGCTGAGCGCGAAAACGGTAAGGCCGCCTGGCTGCTGGGAGCTTCCTTCATCTCCGAAGGGGCCATCCCGTTCGCCGCTGCCGACCCGCTCCGCGTTATCCCCGCCAGCATGCTGGGTGGAGCCGTCACGGGCGCCATCTCCATGGCGGCAGCTGTTGGATCCAAGGCCCCCCACGGCGGCATCTTCGTGTTCTTCGCCATCGACAACTTCCTGATGTTCGTGGTCGCAATCGTGGCAGGTACCGTCGTGACGGCCCTGTCAGTGATTGCACTCAAGCGCTGGGCCGTCCGCGAACCCGCTGCTACCGTGGAGTCCGTTCCCGTAACGGTCTGACCCGGCTTCAACCACAACGTAACAACGGCGCCAAACCAACAGTGCGCCGAAAGACAAAAGGAGCAAAAATGCCAGAACGCACCGCAACCGTCGCCAGCCGAGTAGGCCTGCACGCCCGCCCCGCCGCCATCTTCGCAGAGGCCGCCGGCGAGTACGACCTCGACATCACCATCGCCCGTGAAGGCGAGCCGGCCGACGAAGCCATGGACGCCGCCAGCATCCTGTCCCTGATGAGCCTGGGTGCCTCCCACGGCGATGTTGTGGTGCTCCGCGCCGAGGGCACCGGCGCGGACGACGCCCTGGAGAGCCTCGTGAAGATCCTGGAAACGGATCACGACGCGTAAGTAGCCGTGTTGTTCGACTAGCAGAGTCGTTCGACTGGCAGAGTGCCGACGGCCGCCGTCGTGCCCCTCCCCCTGTGGGAACGGGCACGACGGCGGCCGCTGGCTTTTAAGCGTCCCACTTCCCAACTAAGTAGCAGCTGATGTCGTTATGAGCGCCCATAACGACATCTGCTGCTACCTAGTTGGGCGGGGTTAGCCGCGTTCGGTGATTTTCTTGACGTCCGCCACGAGCATGTCCCACATGCCTTGGGAGTGCTCGGCCGCCTCTTCGGTGGCGTTGTTGTCCTGCGAGAGCGTGAGCTGCGTCCTGCCGTCCGTCTCCTCCAGCGTCCACGTCAGGGTGTGGTAATTTTCAGGCGCGTCCTGCTCACCGCCGAGCGGGCTGAAATGCGTGTGGACCAGTTTCTGGCCAGGTTCGATTTCGAGGATGTAGCCCTTATCTTCGTAAGGCTTGCCCTCCCACTCTCCGCGCCACAGGATGGGCCCACCGACTGTCCAGTCCGTGACCAGGTCGGCGCCGAACATAAATTCCTTCACGGCGGCCGGATCTGTGATGACGTGCCAGACGCGGCTCGCGGGCGCATCGATGGTGACTGTGGAGGTCGCCACGTGGTTTCCTGGCATTATTTGGACTTCCTTGCCGTGAGCAGCAGGTATTCCCATTCCATTTGCCACGCGGCGTCGCCATGGGCATCGCCGAAGGAGTCGGCAAGTTCCGTGAGGGCCTGGTCCAGGGCCTTGACCTTTTCTTCGTCCTCGGCGATGAACTTGTACACCGAAATGGTGGGGCCGTAGTGGGACTTGAAATACCGCAGGAAATCCTCGGGCTGGTGGAAGCTGTGGATGACCAGCGTGCGCTTCTCCGCCTTGATGTCAGTGATCCTGTCCCCGAACAGCTCCCGCACGTGGTCCTCTGTTCCCCAGAGCGGCGGCGGTGATGCCCCGGGTGGCGGCGGGGGTGCGAACGGCTTCATGACGGCGAACATCTTTCCGATGAACCCCTCGGGAGTCCAGTTCAGCAGGCCGATGGTGCCGCCGGGCTTGCATACGCGCACGATTTCATCCGCACCGGCCTGGTGTCGGGGCGCGAACATGACGCCCAGGCATGACATCACCACATCAAACTCGTTGTCCCCGAACGGCAGGGCCTCAGCGTCGGCTTCCACCCATTCAAGCTCTGCGCCACGGTCGGCTGCCTGGTGGCGGCCGGCGTCGAACATTTCCGGTGTCAGGTCACCGGCAACCACATGGGCGCCCATCATGGCCGCAGGAATGGCAGCGTTGCCTGCCCCGGCAGCAACATCCAGGACCCGCTGCCTGGCTTTGACTCCACACGCCTCAACCAGGATGGCGCCGAGGTCCAGGATCAGTTCGCTTGCCAGTGCGGGGTAGTCCCCCGAAGCCCACATGGCCCGGTGCTTCTGCTTCAATGCACGGTCGGCCTCTTTGACGTCCGTTGTGTCATTCATGTCGGTGTCCCTCTCCTGTGACAGGTTCTGAGTGACAGCACGCTGTGCAAACAGTGGAGGCTGTGATGCGACCCATTGTGGCCGCAGCCGGCCGGGGTGTAAAGCGCCGGGAGCTGCGTGCGGATCCATAAAGCAAGCAGCCTTAGTGTTTCCTTGTTTTTCCACAGGCCCGGACATAGCGTGGAAGCCTGACCAGCGAAGACAGTGGTTGCGACGTCCGATCCCAGGATGAGAGACCACCAACTGCTGGGCACGCCTTACCCACACTGCTTGAAGGAGGATGACATGCCAGGGAAGAAAAACCCGAGCCTGAAGGACCCCGAGCTGTATGAGGAACTGCGGGAGGACGGTGCGTCCAAGCAGAAGGCAGCCCGCATTTCGAACGCGGCAGCCAAGAAAGGCCGCTCTTCTGTGGGCCGCAAAGGCGGACAGTCAGGCGACTACGAGGACTGGACCGTTCCGCAGCTCAAAGCGAAGGCCAAAGAAATAGGCCTCAAGGGCTACTCCGCCAAGAAGAAGAGCGAGCTTATCTCCGCGCTCCGGAACTCCTAGGCGGCCGCCATCTCCGCACCAGCCGTTCGACTGCCCGGAGCGTCAGGGCCGCTTGCACCGCCGCGCCTACGCGATAAAGGATCAAGCACCCTTACGCGCCCGCGTCGTAGTGGCCTTTGCCGCAGGCTTGGCACTGGCAGTCTTAGAGGTGGACTTGGTGGCGCTGGTTTTAGCCGTGGTCGATTTAGCTGCAGTGGACTTAGTCCCGGCAGCTTTGGCGGCAGTGGACTTGGCCGTGCTGGATTTGGCCGTGCTGGATTTCGCAGTACTGGATGTACCCGACTTTGCGGCCCTCGATTTAGCGGCGGTGGACTTGGCGGCAGCACCCTTGGTTCCGGTGTCCGCCTCTTCCTCGGCCTCTTCGTCCTCGCCGGCGCTGGCGGCGGGCGCCGCAGCGCCCCCTCGCTTCCGGTCCAGGCTGCGCTTGAGGGCTTCCATCAGGTCGATGACCTCGCCCTTGCCGCCTTCGCCGGCTTCCACGCCGAAGGTCTCGTCAGTATCCAGGGAGTCGCCCTTTTCCAACTTGGCTTCGATCAGCGTCCGGAGCTGGATCTGGTAATCGTCGGTGAAATGGTCCGGATCGAAATCGGCGGCCATGGACTCCACCAGCGCCGCGGACATTTCGCGTTCTTGGGCCGAGATGCGGACGGATTCATCCAGGGCCGGGAAGTTTGCTTCGCGGACCTCGTCGGGCCACAGGAGGGACTGCAGCACCAGCACATCATCCTTGATACGCAGTGCCCCCAGCCTGGTTTTCTCGCGCAGGGCGAACTGGACAATGGCCACCCGGTCCGTGTCCTCAAGGGCCCGGCGCAACAGGACGTACGCCTTGGGCGATTTCGAGTCCGGCTCCAAGTAGTAGCTCTTCTCGAACATCATGGGTTCCAGCTGCTCCGACGGGACAAACTGGACCACCTCGATCTCGTGGCTGTTCTCCGCCGGAATGGACTTGAGCTCGTCCTTGGACAGGACAACGGTCCGGCCACCCTCCTCAAACGCCTTCTCAATGTCCGAATAATCAATGATCTTGCTGCAGACCTCGCAGCGCCGCTGGTACCGGATCCTGCCGCCGTCGGCGTTGTGGACCTGGTGGAGGCTGATGTCGTGGTCCTCGGTGGCGCTGTAGACCTTCACGGGCACGTTGACCAGGCCAAACGCGATGGCACCTTTCCAGATGGCTCTCATGCCTCAAGTGAACCGCACACGGGGCCGGAGGTGAAGACCCTTGGCCGGTGCTAAGGAACGTGTCAGGGTGGCGGGGCGGGAACTGACCCTGACCAACCTGGACAAAATCATCTATCCGGAGACCGGCACCACCAAGGCCGATGTCCTGGCCTACTACGCAGCCGTGGCACACGTCCTGATCCCGGCCGCGGCCAGCCGCCCGGCAACCCGCAAGCGGTGGGTCAATGGCGTGGGCACCGCGGCGGAACCCGGCGAAGTGTTCTTCCAGAAAAACCTGGAGGACTCGGCGCCAGGCTGGCTCCCCCGGGCCGCCATCACGCACAAGGACCGGACCATCTACTACCCCATGGTCAACGATCCCGCCACCCTCACGTGGTTCGGCCAGATCAACTCGTTGGAAATCCACGTGCCGCAGTGGAAGGTCGATTCCCACGGCAAGCAGCTGAATCCGGACCGCCTGGTGTTGGACCTGGATCCCGGCGAAGGTGCCGGCCTGGAGGAATGCGTGGAGGTGGCCTTCCTGGCGCGGGCCATCCTGCAGGACGTCGGACTGGACCCCATCCCTGTGACGAGTGGCAGCAAGGGCATCCACCTCTACGCCGGCCTGGACGGAACCCAGACATCGGAGCAGATTTCTGACTTTGCCCACGAACTGGCCAGGGCCCTTGAGGCCGACCATTCCGATCTCGCCGTCAGCGACATGAAGAAGACGCTGCGCAAGGGCAAGGTCCTGGTGGACTGGAGCCAGAACAGCGCGGCCAAGACCACCATCGTCCCGTACTCCCTCCGCGGCCGGCACACCCCCACGGTGGCTGCTCCGCGGACCTGGCGGGAGCTCAGCTCCCCCAACCTCCAACATCTGGATTACAAAGCCGTGATGCGGCGGGTGAAGGCGGGCAAAGACCCCTTCGCCGCCCTCGGCACCGGAACCGGGGCCGGGCACCCGGGAAGCGCGGTAGAAGACCAGCACGACGGCGGCGCTCATCCCCGCTTGGAACGGTACCGTTCGATGCGCGATCCAAGCGCGACGCCGGAACCTTTCACAGGCGCTGAGGGAACCGGAAACACCTTTGTGATCCAAGAGCACCACGCCAGTAGGCTGCACTTCGACTTCCGACTGGAGTACGACGGTGTGCTGGTGTCCTGGGCCCTGCCCAAGGGCGTTCCGGAGACCGGCGGCAAAAACCACCTGGCGGTCCAGACCGAGGATCATCCCCTGGACTACGCCACGTTTGAGGGCACCATTCCGAAGGGGCAGTACGGCGCCGGGGAAGTCACCATCTGGGACCACGGAACCTACGAACTCGAGAAATGGATCAACGGCCGGGAGGTCATCGCCACCCTGACCGGTTCCGAAGGCGGGGGCCTGGGTGGAACCAAGAAGTTCGCGTTAATCCATACCGGCCGTGGGCAGGGCAAGGATTCCGAAGGGCAGTGGCTGATCCACCTGATGGACAAGGACCACCACACTTTCCATCCGCGGAAGGCACCGGCGGAAGAGGAGGAGCCCGAGGGGCCCGAGGAGTCCGAGGAGTCCGAGGCGAAGGAAGACGGGGAGCATGCACCAGCGATCCGCGCTGAAGATTTCACTCCCATGATGGCCACTGCCGGTGCCGCCGCAGATCTTCAAGGCAGCGACTGGGAGTTTGAGCTCAAATGGGACGGCGTCCGCGCCGTGATCGTCGCGGACGAAAAGAAGATCCGCATTTTCAGCCGCAATGGCAACGACGTCTCCGCAACCTATCCCGAGCTCACCGACCGGACCTGTTGGCCGGACCGGCCATTCGTCGCCGATGGTGAGATCATCGCCGTCGGGCCTTCCGGCAAACCCGACTTTGGCGTGCTCCAGGGGCGCATGAAACTGACCCGGCCCGCCGACGTCGCCAGGGCACGTATCGCAATCCCGGTCCGCTTGATGCTTTTCGACCTCCTGTTCGACGGCGGGAAGGACCTCCGCCGCCTTCCGTTCGACAAAAGGCGGCAGCGGCTGGAGGAGTTTCACGAGCCATCGGCCTGCCCCGTGGAGCTGTCCCCAGTCCTGGACGACCGGATCGAGCACATCCTCGAAAGCGCACAGGAGTTGGGGCTCGAGGGCGTCATGGCTAAGCGGACGGACAGCCGGTATGTCAGCGGCCAGCGGACCAGGACCTGGATCAAGATCAAGCTGGAGCAGACCCAGGAAGTGGTGGTGGGCGGCTGGCGACCGGGCAAGGGCGGGCGCCGGAGTTCGGTCGGTTCGCTCCTCGTCGGCATCCCGGAAGGCAACAAACTGCGATACGTGGGCCGGGTTGGCAGCGGATTCAGCCTGCGTGAACTTGAGGAACTCCGCCGGAAAATGGACGATCTTGCCCGGAAGACGTCACCGTTCAACGACGTGCCCCGCGAGGACGCCTCGGACGCCCGGTGGGTGAGTCCACGGCTGGTCGGTGAGGTGACGTTTGGTGACTGGACGGGCGCTGGGAAGCTCAGGCATCCGGTGTGGCGCGGCTGGCGGCTGGACAAAAACGTGGACGAGGTGGTGACGGAAGTTTAGCGACGGCGCTGCTGCTGGCGAGGCGTCAATTTACCCTGGGACACAGTAAAGACCTGGGGACCCCCGAATTCGGGCGTCCCCAGGTCTTTTCCATGTCGTCAGGTCAGATGCGCGTCCCTAGGAGGAGTGCGGCATCTGCGGGCGGCTGGTCCGGTGCACAGCCGTGATGGCGGCCTCGTGGCCCATCCGCCCTGGTGCCGAACCGTGTTCCTTGGGATGCCGGCGCTTGCCGTTTCCGTCAGGCCAGCGCTTCTCCCCAACCATGGCAGTGGTCACGGCGATGGTGGCCGGACCTGGCATGGCTGGCGTGTCCATGGCCGCGGCGATATGGTCCGCGACCTCCGGTTCGATCTTGGTTCCAGCATGTTTTTCAGCCATTTTCTTCCTTTCCGCAGTGAAATGAAGTGTTACCGACAGTGGGTCTGACGTGCCTTGCCGGGCCGGGGCTACCAGCGGACTTTCTTCTGGGCCGGCCCTTGCTTACCACTGGCATGGGTCGGTTTGTGGCTCTTGCCGACGCTTTGCAGTCCGGCGTCGCCGCCACGGGACTTACTGGCCAGCATGGCCCGTTGCGCTTCGGTGAGACCTGCACGGATGCCTTTGGCGTCGGCGTTCTCCGCTGCTCCCTCGGCGTGGGCCGCGGAGGACGCGTCGTTGCCGGGAGTGTTTTGTTCAGTCATGGGTGGAACCTTTCTGAGGAGGATTTGCTTGTCTGGCGAGTTCAGCGTGGACGGGGCCAGAGATCCGGGCCGCAGGCGTCCGCCTACTCAAAAATCAGTATTCCCATGCCACAACAATAGGCAGCATGCGCCCGGCTTGTGAACCCCCGGATTGCCGGGTCTCCCTGGATTCCAAACTTGCCCGGACCTTCCGGAATTGCCGTGGCGGGCGTCACTTTTAGTGGCGGATCGGCCATCAAAAGCAGCCAAAAACCCGCGCTGAAGAAAAAGATTGCATAACGATGGCACACACCCGCCGGATTCCCAGTGATGGCGCGGCGAGAGCGGCGAAAAGAAATCAGATGACAAAGCCTGAAAATGCCCTGAAACAGGTGATCTTACGGCATCGAACTCTGAATTGCCACAGAATTCGCGTAAAATTGAAGGCCTGCCCAGAGCGGGGCAGCTACAAGTCGCAAGCAAATGACCTCCATAGGAGTCGCCCAAATGCCCATAGACCGAAGCGTGACCGACTCTTCAGCAGGCGCTACCAGCGCCAGCGGAACCAACAATGTAATGCCACCCGCACCACCCAGTGGGCGGAAACCAAGGATTCTGACACGTCGACGGCTCAAAGAGTCCGATGTGAACGTCGTAGACCAGCCGATGCTGAAAAAGGCGCTCGGCGGAACCATCGTGGGTAACACCATGGAATGGTTCGACGTCGGCGTATTTGGCTACCTGATCACCACCATGGGGCCAGTCTTCCTCCCCGAGGCCGACAAGTCCGTCCAGACGCTGTTCCTGCTGGGAACGTTCGCCGCCACCTTCATCGCCCGTCCACTCGGCGGTGTGGTCTTCGGCTGGCTCGGCGACAAGGTGGGGCGGCAAAAAGTACTCGCCGCAACACTGATGCTCATGGCGGCGAGCACCTTCGCCGTCGGACTGCTTCCCGGCTATGCGCAGATCGGCATCTGGGCCGCTGCGCTGCTGGTGATCCTCAAGCTCGTGCAGGGCTTCTCCACCGGCGGTGAATACGCCGGTGCCACCACGTTTGTGAGCGAATACGCCCCGGATAAGCGCCGCGGGTTCTTTGCAAGCTTCCTGGACATGGGCAGCTACCTTGGGTTCGCCCTGGGTGCCGCGCTGGTGTCTGTCCTGCAGCTGACCCTTGGCCAGACCGCCATGGAGGAATGGGGCTGGCGCATTCCGTTCCTGATCGCTGGTCCGCTGGGCCTGATCGCTATCTACTTCCGGAACAAGATCGAGGAATCCCCTCAGTTCCAGGCAACCCTGGACGCCCAGGAATCCCTCGGCCAGCATGCGGCCGCAGCTGACGTCGACGCTGCTAAGGGTCCTGTTGGGATCGTGAAGGCCTACTGGCGTTCGCTTATCGTGGCCATGATCCTTGTGGCCGCCGCCAACACCGCCGGCTACGCCCTGACGTCCTACATGCCGACGTACCTCACTGAATCCAAGGGCTACGACCCCGTCCACGGAACGCTGCTGACCATCCCCGTGCTGGTCATCATGAGCCTCTGCATTCCCCTGACGGGAAAGCTGTCTGACCGGATCGGCCGCCGCCCTGTGCTGTGGATCGGTGCCATCAGCACCGTGGTGCTGGCAACTCCGGCGTTTCTGCTGATCGGCATCGGCGAGGTCTGGTCCACACTGGCCGGCCTTTCCCTGATCGCCTTCCCGGTGACGTTCTATGTTGCGAACCTTGCCTCGGCGCTGCCGGCGCAGTTCCCGACAGCAAACAGGTACGGCGCCATGGGCATTGCCTACAACTTCGCCGTGGCCATCTTCGGGGGCACCACCCCGTTCATCGTGGCAGCGCTGATCACCGCGACCGGGGACGACATGATGCCCGCCTACTACCTGATGGGCACCTCCCTGATTGGCGCCGTCGCGATCTACTTCCTGAAGGAATCAGCCCAGCGTCCCCTGCCCGGCTCCATGCCCAGCGTGGACACCCAGGCTGAGGCCAGGGAACTGGTGGCCACCCAGGACGATAACCCGCTGATCGACCTGGACGACATGCCGTTCGAAACCCAGGACATCACCGATGCCTCGGCGGACAAGGTTGCGGCCGGAGTCTAGGCAACAGTTTCAGCACAGCAACACTAACCGGCCTTTCCTGGCCGTCTTGTAGCCGCCGTCTTTGCAGCCCGCTCAAAGGCCCGTCCTGCGCGCTTTCCTTGGGGGAAGCACGCGGGGCGGGCCTTAGCCGTGCCCCGGGAGATAATTCTGAGATGCCGCCCGTCAAGGGCAAACAACGAGGAGGGTGCCGTGAAGTCCGTAGTCCGGCAGGTTCGTGCCCTCCACCGGCTGGAACCGGCGAACAACGACCACCTGGCCGCGCTCCGCGTTGCCCTGAGCGTCGCCGTCCCGTCCCTCCTCCTCCTGGCCCTGGGCCGTGCGGACCTGATCATCTACGCGGTTTTCGGCGCCTTGACGGGAATGTATGGACGGTCCGAATCGCACCAACTGCGCCTTCGGCACCAGTCCCAAGCGGCCCTGGTACTCCTCAGCGGCGTAGCCGTAGGCGTTTTCCTGTCCGTCAACCAGCTCCAGTCCTGGTGGTTGGTGGCTGTCGAGGCGGTGCTCGCGGGAGTCGGATCAGTGTATTCGGACCGCGTGAAGCTCAAACCCAACGGCCCATTCTTTGGCATCCTGGCCCTGGGCGCCTGCGCGTCGGTCCCCCTGGCGGTCCCCTGGTATGCCGCCCTGCTGATTGCGGCAGGAGCAGCAGCTTTCTCCATGATGGTGGGCTTCGCCGGGTGGGTCCGCGGCCGGGCCTGGCAGGCGGGCGCCGCACGGGACGTCGTCGCCCTGCGCGGTGCTGCCGGCCGTGCGGCTGCCGTTCATGCGGCCAGGTACACGCTGGCAGTGGGGCTGGCCGGGACCCTCGGGGTGATGAGTGGCAGCGGGCACCCGCATTGGGCCATGGCGGCTGCTGCCGTCCCATTGGCCGGCGCCGACCTTCCCAGCAGGGTCCGGCGCGGCATCCACCGTATTGTGGGGACATTCCTCGGGCTGGCGGTCACCGCCGTCGTCCTTGTTCCCGCGCCCTGGTCCTTCGCACCGCACTTCGTTGCCCACCAAGTGGCTGTCCTGGCCATCCTGGTGATCGTCTTCCAGTTCAGTACTGAGCTTTTTATGGCGCGGCACTACGGCCTGGCCATGGTCTCCTTCACGCCGGTGATCCTCCTGATGACGCAGCTGGCAGCGCCGATCGACCCCGCGCTGCTCATCCTGGAGCGCGGAGTGGAAACGTTCGTGGGCGCGCTCGTAGGCATTCTGGTGGTGGTGGCGGTGAGGACCCGGCATGCTGGAGTTGCTCCGCTATTTAGCCTTGCGCGCCGGGCCCGTGAGTAGCCTGTCCGGCAGCACCCGCGCCGCCACAGCCACAGCCTTATAGCGTTTCGACGGGATGGACACGGCCTTGCCGCGGAGGTTGTCCGCCAATCCTTCACGCACTACCCGCTCGGCTGTCAGCCAGGTCCAGGCCGGCGTCACCGATTTGTCCGCCCCCATCCGGTCGTGGAACTCGGTGTGCGTGAAGCCCGGGCACACCGCCGTGACCTTCACACCGCGCGGTCCGTAGGCCACGTTTGCCGAGCGGCTGAAGCTGAGCAGCCACGCCTTCGCCGCCGCGTAGGTTCCGCGCGGGAGGAATGCGGCAATACTGGATACGTTGATGATCCGGCCGGAACCGCGTTCGAGCATGCCCTGAAGCGCGGCGTGGGTCAGTTCCATGGCGGACTCCACGTGCAGCTTCAGATGCTGCTTCTCCGCCGAGATGTGGTTGTCCTCGAAGTTGTGCAGCAGGCCGGTTCCCGCGTTGTTAACCAGGACGCCCACCGGGCTTTCCACGGCTGTGAGGCGTCCGACGACGGCGGCCACACCGGCGTCGTCCGTCAGGTCCGCGGGCAACACCTCAGCCCTGATCCCGTACCGCCGTTCCAGGTCTGCCGCTGTTTCCTGGAGCCGGGCCCTATCCCGGGCCACCAGCACGAGGTTGTGGCCTTGGGCCGCCAACTGCCGGGCGAATTCGGCGCCCAGGCCTGCGCTGGCTCCGGTGATCAGGGCCGTGGTGGTTTTCGTCGCCATCCTTTGAGACTAACCCGACGGATTTTGCACCATCATTCCCGCCAGGCCCCGGGACACCGCCCGGAAATGCTGGGCGGGCCGGCCGAAGCCCTCGAATGATGGTGCAGAATCCGACGCTATGCGAACCGAGCCAGCGGGTTGGCGAGCCGGCCTGCCATCTGGAGCCCGCCGGACGGGTCGGCCAGGTCAAGCATCTGCTGGTTGTTCCGCAGCTGCAGCCGGTTCAGGCAGGACAGTTCAAAGTCGGCGGCGAACAGGTCGTGGCGGGCGAATTGGTCCGCGAGTTCGGGGTGTTCAGCCTGGTAGTCCTGAATGACGCGGGCGGCCGTGCCCCAGAACTCCTCTTCGTTGAGCTTCCCGTCCTCCACCAGCAGTGCACTGAGGAACCGGAAGATGCAGTCGAAGACGTCGGTGAAGATGGCCAGGACTTTTTCTCCGTCGGGGATGTCCGCGCGGATCCGCGACACTTCCTCGGGGAGGTCCAGACGGTCGCCCATCACCACGATTTCCTCGGCGATGTCCTTCATGATTGCCCGGATGGGCACACCGTCCTCAAGCACCAGGATCACATTCTCGCCATGCGGCATAAAGGCGAGTTCGTACTGATAGAGGCAGTGGACCAGCGGGACGAGGTAGGCCTCGAAGTAACGGCGCAGCCATTCGACGGGTTCGAGGCCGGAGCGTTCGATCAGGGCAGACACCATGGGCCGGCCGCCGGAGTCGACGTGCAGGAGCGAGGCCATGGTGGCGAGCTGCTGGCCGTCGTCGAGCAGCGGGAGGGGACTCTCCCGCCACAGCGCGGACAGCATCTTCCGGTACGGCGAGCCCTTGGCGGACGCGGCCTCGTAGTAGCTGTTGTGGTAACCAATGGCGGCGATCTCGCTGATCATGGCCAGGCCCCGCTTTTGCAGGGCCTCGTCTGAACGGATCAGGTCCTGCAGCCAGTCATTGATGGCGGGGGTGGCCTTCATGTACTGCGGTGAGAGCCCCCGCATGAAGCCCATATTCAGGACGGACATCGCGGTCTTGACGTAACTCTTTTCCGGGGCGCTCGTGTTGAAGAACGTGCGGATGGACTGCTGGGCCTGGTAGCTGTCAGTTCCCGTCCCCAGGTGGATGATGTGCTGCAGGGCGATCTCGGCAGCGAACGTGACGGTGAGCTTGTTCTCCCACTGCCACGGATGCACTGGCATCAGGAGATACTCGGCGGGGTCAACGCCCTGGGCACGGCATTCGGCGTCGAAGGACTGCAAGGCGCCTGTGCCAAGTTCGGCCTCGAGGTGCACGCGGTAGTCCAGCCCGGCGCTGGACGTGAAGACCGCCTGGCTGCGGTGGACCCCGATCCATTCCAGCCGGACGGGCGCCCCTGTCTCAGGGGCAAAGGCCCGGTAGTCGCTGATGCCAAAGCCCAGCCGGCCATTGTTGGCCACGAAGCACGGATGGCCCTCGGTCATGCTGCGCTCGATAGCCTGGAAATCGGCTGCTGGATCGGTTCCGCCAGTGACTCCGGCAACCAGCTCCTGCGCCGAGGGCTGTCCCAGCCACTGCTTGTACGAGTGGCCGGCGAGGGTGCTGCTGATCTCCTCCAGATAGACCGGGAGCATCTCCTCGCGGATCCCCAGGGTGTCCTTGAACTCGGTGATGAAGCGCAGCGCATCCGGGGCAGCGTCCGCGCCACTGCGCGTGCAGCGAATAGAGGCGGCGTCCACCGACCAGTGCTCCAGCTCCAGCACGCGTGCGGTAAAAGAGTAGGAGGTTGAACCGTCGTCGCTGCGGACCACGTAGGCCGCGGGCTCAGCCGGGTCTGCAGGCTGGGCGCCGGAACCGGCGCCCAGCCGCTGCGGCTCCAGGATGCGTTCGTGCAGGAATTCGGCGAGTGCCTTGCGGACAAGATGTCGGTTGGCCACAGCCCAGCGCTGCGGAGCGAGGTGCGGCACGGTGTTGGCAGTGTTCACTGCCTCGGGCGCAAAGGCGGCTTCTCGTGCGGCGAGGCCGATATCAGCGGTTGGGCCGCTGGCAACGGCGTTGTCCAGCTCGATGGTGGTCACAGTGTGGCTCCCTGGTGGATCGGGGCGGAAAGGTCGTAGGGGTTGTGGAGCGCTGCGCGGGCGGCGAAGTAGTCCTGGCGGGTGCAGAAGCTCAGGAGCGCTTCCTTGTCCGGCAGCGTCACCACGCCAGCCGGTTGGAAGCCCAGCCGCTCATTGAGAACGTGGATTTTGGTGTTCCGGGCATCGGGCTCCACCACCACGCGCTCCACTCCGGGCTTCCGGAACAGCCGGTCCAGGACGGCGTCCATCACGGAGGCGGTATACCCCGGTGTGGGACCTCCCGACGGCGGAGCCACCAGCAGATGCATGCCGATGTCGCCCTCCTGGACGGCATAGGCGGCGGCCAGGGGCGATGAGGACGGACCATACTCCTCCATCAGGAAGGCTGGAACACCGCCGTCGAGCCCCAGCAAGGCATGGTGGTGCCCGCTGGACTGAATCTTCGAGTACTCCTCCACAACGCCCTCGACTGTGGAGGACAGCATCCCCCAGAACGACGCGTAGGGCTGGGTGACCCAGCTGTGCAGGAGGGGCGCATCGGCGACGGCGTCAACGCAGCGGAACGTGAATCTCATGCGGACACCCCTGTTTTGCCTGTTGCGGACACTTCGGCAGGTTCGGGCAGGCCAGCCGGTGCGCCGAACTGCTGGAATGCGATGCTGCGCTCCACCGGGTAGACCTCGCGGCCCGTCATTTCACGCAGGATGCACGAGTTCCGGTAGGCGGCCATGCCCAGGTCCGGGGTGACGAAGCCGTGCGTGTGCAGCTCGGCATTCTGGACAAAGATTTCGCCGGGTTCGACGCCGGTGCTGTAGTTGCGTGCCACGGCGAACCGGCCGGCGGAGTCACGGGCGATCCGGTCCTGGATGCCGGCAAGGAAGCCCGGCTCCCTGTAGGTGTAGCCGGTGGCCAGGACCACGGCCTCGCTGTCCAGCACGTACTCGGCGCCCTGTTCCTCGTGCCTGAGGTGCAACGTGTGGGAGCCGGCAGCCGGATCCCAGGCCGCACCCGTCAACGATGAGTGGGTCAGTAGTTGCGTGTCCACCATGCCGGAAAGGCTCTTGGTGTAGAGGAGGTCGTAGATAGCGTCGATCAGCTCGGAGTTGATGCCCTTGTACAGGTTCTTCTGGCTCTTGATGAGGCCGTCGCGCTGGCCCTGCGGCAACCCGTGGAAGTAATCCACATATTCCGGCGAAGTCATCTCCAGCGTGAGCTTGGTGTACTCCAGCGGGAAAAACCGCCCGGACCGGGTGACCCAGTTCAGCTGGTAGCCGTGGACATCGATCTCCTGCAGGAGCTCGTAGTAGATTTCCGCGGCGCTCTGGCCACTGCCCACGATGGTGATGCTGCGCCTGGCCTGCAGTTCACTCTTCCTCAACAGGTAGTCGGCGTTGTGGAGGACAAGTCCCCCGCCTTCCCTGGCCGCGGCTGAAACCATCCCGTCACACGACGCCGGAACGTACGGCGAGGTGCCCGTGCCGAGCACCAGCCGCCGCGCCAGCAGCACCTCAGGCCCGTCCGGACCTTGCACCGAAAGCCTGTACACGCCGCCGTCGTACGTTATATCCAGCACAGTCGTGCTAAAACGCACGGACCGCAGCTGGCCGGCCACCCACTGACAGTACTGGTTGTACTC
Source organism: Arthrobacter sp. R4 (assembly GCF_051365025.1). Lineage (NCBI taxonomy): Bacteria > Bacillati > Actinomycetota > Actinomycetes > Micrococcales > Micrococcaceae > Arthrobacter > Arthrobacter sp. R4. Next base: position 337,844 of record NZ_JBLWIJ010000008.1, on the reverse strand, counting down.
GGCGCGCAGAGGATAGAAGTTCTCGCGAATGTAGAACCGGTACAGCCGCCCGGTCTGCTTGAGGAAGTTCAGGAAAGAATACGGCGACGTGGGATCGGCCAGCGTTACCAGGTCCGCCATGAACGGCACCTGCAGGTGGGCCGGCTCCAGCATCATCCCCGGGTGCCAGTCGAAGGACTCGCGCTGTTCCAGGAAGACACCATCCAGCCCGTCCACCGGTTCGCTGAGGGCGGCGAGGCCAAGGTTGAAAGGTCCGACGCCGATGCCGGCAAAGTCGTAGATGCGCGCGTCAGTACGCGGGCTGTCAAGGGCGCTCATGCGGAAGCTCCCGCAGCGTTGGTGTTAATGGCAGCGTTGGCCAACAGCTGCGCGCCCGTGCCGCGAAGCAGTTCGACGATCTCGCAGATGTCCTCCAGGGTGGCCTCGGCGTTGAGGAGCGTGAACTTCAGGTAGTGCCTGCCGCCCACCTTGGTGCCGGCCACTACGGCCTGCCCTGAGGCGAAGACTGCCGCGCGAATGGCCGGGTTGAGGGCATCAGCGGCATCCTCGGAGAGCCGCTCCCCTCCGATGGCACCAGCACCAGCACCAGCGCCAGCGGCCGGCACCAGCGGCCGGTACCGGAAGACCAGCGTGCTGAGCTGCGGGTTGGCGGCGAGCTCAAAGTCGTCGTCGGCCGCCAAGACGGAGCCAACCCGGGTGGCGAGGTCGATCGCTTCGTCAAACAGGGCGCCGATCGCGTCCGCGCCCATGATGCGCAGGGTCAGCCAGAGCTTGAGCGCGTCAAAGCGGCGCGTGGTCTGGATGCTCTTGTCCACCTGGTTGGGGATCTCGGCCAGGGCCGCGCTTTCCGGGTTCAGGTAGTCCGCGTAGAAGGTGACGTGCTGCAGCATGGTGCGGTCCCGGACCAGCAGGGCGCTGGAGCTGACCGGCTGGAAGAACGTCTTGTGGAAGTCCACGGTGACGGAGTCGGCCAGGCGGGTCCCGTCCAGCAGGTGGCGGTAGCGGTTCGAGACCATCAGCCCACCGCCATAGGCAGCATCCACGTGGAACCAGGCCCCGTAGGCGCGGGCCAGGGCGGCGAGTTCTGCGAGCGGATCCACTGCACCGAAATCAGTGGTCCCGGCGGTGGCCACCACCGCCATCGGCACCAGCCCGGCGTCGTGCGCTTCCGCCATGGCCTCGGCGAGGGCAGCGGGGTCCATCTTGTGGTCCGCGGCGCATGGGACGGAAGTGACGGCGTCGAACCCCAGGCCCAGCATCGACGCTGACTTTTGGATGCTGAAATGGCTGTCGGCAGACGTGAAAATACGCAGCTTTTCCAGTAGCGCGGGCAGCCGGAGCCCGGTGTTGGCCGGCTCCTGGCGCAGGCTGGCAACGGCGTGGTTGCGGGCGATCAGCAGGGCCTGCAGGTTGGACTGGCTGCCGCCGGAGGTGAACACGCCGTCGGCAGCAGCCCCCAACTGCAGCCGTTCGGCCGTCCAGTCGATGAGCCTGCGCTCGATCATCGTGGCGCCAGCGCTCTGGTCCCAGGTGTCCATCGAGGAGTTCACCGCGGACAGGATGGCTTCGCCAACCAGCGCCGGGATCACCACGGGACAGTTCAGGTGGGCAGCGTACTTCGCATCGTGGAAGTAGATGGCGTCCCGGAGGTAAACGGACTCCAGCTCCTCCAGGGCGGCGGCAGTGTCCGGGAGCGGCCGGTCCAGGTCGACGGCGCCGATGCGCGCTTCCATTTCGGCAGGTCCGACGCCGGTGAACGGCCCTGTGGTGCGGTCCAGTTTGGTGGCCACGGCATTGACACCCTGCAGCACCTGCGCCACATAACGTGTGGAGTTCCGCTTGTTGAACAGATGGTTGGTGGCGGCGAGGGCAAGCTCCACGCGGGAGCCGAAATCCTGTCCGGGCAGGGCGTGGCTCACCTGGTTCTCATCCACGTACATCTCATCAACACGGGGCAGCAGCGGCACGGGGGTCATCCTTAAGTCGACGTTGGGGGGTCTTTAGCAAGGTAAGCCTTACTTAGGCATGCCTTTTCGTCAAACTTTTGTGACCTATTTATCGAAACCGCGCCAATCCAAGGACTTTCAGGGACCGGAGTGCGTCATTGACTGGCGGACCTTGGACGACAGGGGCAAAATACTCCCGCTCGAACTGGCGGGCATCTTGCTCAGAGGTGGACGTGAAGGGCCTTGCCTGCACGTTCGCGCGTGGAACGCTTGGCCGAGGCGGCGCGGGAGGGGCGCACCGGATGGACGGGGTCCGTGGGCTGGTTGGGATGCTCCACCATGGCCGCCTTGGCGGCGTCACGCCGGGCCGCAGCACTGTCGGCTGCGGAGTGGATGGGGCACACCGGCAGGTAGACCGGCTCCAGGAGTGTCAGGCGGAAGTCATCGGCCTCCTCAAGCGCCGCTGCCGCGGCGAGCCCCATCGCGTGATGAATGGCCGCATGCTGCCCTGACTTATGCGAGCCCGGACTGGCGATGTGCCGAAGGTGCGCCAGGACACCGGCATCCAGGTGGATGGCATGCCGCAGGTCCAGGGCTATCTCAGGGGCGGAAGCCAGGCGCTGCGCCCGGAGGAGCAGGTGAAGCAGTGCCGGAAAATTACTCTGTGTCAGGCAGCCGCCAACATCTACGCTGATGTTTCCCGGGTCCACATCAACGTGGACAACAATTCGAAGCTTGTGATGGGACAGTTTGTGGCTCATGGCGGTCTCCGCATAGGTGCCGGGGGCCGGCTGCATGGCCCACCATCGACTCTACAAAGATGTCGCGCAGGTCACAATATTGCGCCTCTCCATTACGGTGCGTCGGGTGGACAAGCCGTAGCCAACGCCCCAATAGTGTCGGTTCTTTAGTGCCGGACGGGGCCTAAACTGGACTATGGACCCATCAGCGCTGAAGGCGCTCCGTCACGGCGACGACGCCGTGGTGGAACAGCTCCAGAACATCGTCATCGACAGCAGGGACGTGAACGAATTCCTGCATGAACTGTGCGACTACGCGGCCCGCGCCATTTCGGAGTCCATGGAGCTTCCGGTGGTCTGCGCTGTGACGCTGAGCAGGCGGCACCGGACCACCACGGCTGCCTGGAGCGACCCTCGGGCCAAGGTGATGGACGAAATCCAGCACAACCATGGCGCCGGACCATGCCTCCATGCCATGAACGCCGGCATCACTGTCCTTGTCCCTGACACCCGGCATGACAAGCGCTGGCCGGAGTATGGCCAGGCCATCGCGCAGCTTGGCCAGCTCAGTGTGCTTGCCGTTCCATTGACTCTGGACGGTGACTCCAAGGCTGCCCTGAATATTTTCGCCCCGGACGTGAACGCGTTCGGCTCAGTCGCCATCGAAGATGCCGAGCTCTTCGCTGCCCATGCCCAAAGTTCGCTCCGGCTGGCTGTCCGCGTTGCCGCCGGCCAACAGCTGGCGGCGGATCTCAGGGCGGCCATGGAGTCCCGGACGGCGATCGACCTGGCGGCCGGCATCATCATGGGACAGAACCGCTGTTCCCAGGAGGAGGCGATGGCCATTCTGGTCAGGGCTTCCAGCAGCCGCAACCAGAAGCTCCGCACCATAGCCGAGCAGCTGGTGGCGGCAGTCGCCCATGAGGCTCCGGTCACGCATTTCCACTAAGCGCAGGATCGATCGGGCGCGCGCAATCAAGTACGCGCTGTGCCACCTGACGTCCCGTGGCTAAGCGTCCTCGGGCCAGTCGATGTATTGTTCGTACCCCTCATGCTGGCGGAGATAGCCGGCGATGAACGGGCAATGCGGAATGATCCGTTTACCGGAGGCCACCACGTCATCCAGTGCGAAATGCGCCAGCACTTTGCCAAGCCCCTGGCCCTTGAACTCCTCTGCGGTCTCCGTGTGCGTGAAGTCAATGTGCCCTGGCCGGTCCCGGAAAAAGGACTGCACAGCTACCTTCCCGCCGACCCGCAGCTCATAGCAGTGGTGGGCGTCGTTCCGTGCAAGCGAAACGTCGGGGCTGAATTCGTCCTCGGTGGAAATCATGTTCTCCGTCATGGTTCGACACTGGCACTACTTGGCCCTGCTGGCAATGGCCCGCCCGCCTGCCCGCCGGACAACCCTCCGGACGACCCATCGGACGACCCACTGGTCAATCCGCCGGTTAATCCTTCGACCGATCCGCCGCGCTCCGCCGCACCGGCGGGCACCCGTTCCGGCATTCTGCCGAGCAGCAGCACGGCGAGCGCGAAGCACGCCGCTCCCCCGCCGAGGAGGCCCAGCGTGAGGCCGTTGAACGCGGCGTCGGCCACCGGAATGAAGACCACGACGGCGGCCGTCACCACCGCTGCGGCGGGCCGGCCGCGCGTGTGGACAGACGCCGTCGGACGTTCCTCAAGGCGGCCGAAGGCGCCCATGACCGGAAGCAACAGGGTAACGACGCCCAGGAGTACCAGCGGCCGCGCCCACCACCACGCAGCGGTCCCCGCAGCCGGCTTGGGGAAGTCGGTAAGCAGGAGCAGACCCGACATGCCCACGAGAAGGGGCAGGTGCCAGAGGTAGACGGTCATGGACCGGCGCCCGGCAACAGACACCAGGGCACGTACCCAGCGAACGCCTGCAACCCAGTGGAGCCCGGGACGGACCATCTCAAGGAAGGCAGCCTGGGCTACGCCCAGCAGGAGCAGGCAAAGGTTGGGTGGATTGAGGTTCACCAGCATGTTTCCGGAATAAAGGCCCAGCCCAGTGAGGACCCCCAGCACCAGGTTGGCCGCAACGATCAGGCCCACCAGGGAGGAGCGGGACAGCGTGGCGAAGTGGCCGTCCGCCATCAGGAAGCCCAACTGCTGCACGGCACACCACAGGAACACCAAGTTGGCATATGCCAGCGAAGGCAGGACGCCGCGGAAGCAATCAACCGCCACCACCAGGGCTGCCAGGCCAACCAGCGTCAGCCACGGCGCCCGGTCGTGGAAGCGGGCCAGCAGGGGAATGTTCAGCTGTGCAGCGAGGTAGGCGGCCAGGAACCACAGCGGCATGCCCGCGCCGGCGGTCATCAACTGGATCACCTGGGGGTCCACACCCAGGAGCAGGGCCGCCCAAAGCCCCAGGAACATGCAGGCCAACAACGCGGTCGCCGGCCGGACCAGGCGGAGCAGGCGGGACTGGGCGAACTCGAAGCCGGTGCCGCCCCGGGCCTTGAGCCGCCGCCAGGACTGCAGGCCGGTGGTCCCGCCCGTGACGAAGAACAGCGGCATCACCATGAAGATCCAGATGACGGGCACGAACCAAGCCTGCTCCCCGAGGGTGTTCTCGGTAGTGACGGTGCCGTCACGGTGCAGGACCGGACTGACCATCATGCAGTGGCTCACCACCACCAGGGCAAGGCAGAAGAAACGGACGAGGTCGATGACGAGGTCGCGCGTGTTCGCGGGCTCGTGTTGCGGGGATGCCCCCTGCTCCTTCACACCACTCACGTCCGGTCCTGAAACTCCCGAAGTTGCTATTACCTACATTCTGCGCCTGTATGAGTGGCGTGGCGGCTGATCGGCGCCCGGCGGCGCGTCAGGAAACCACGGCCAGCAGTCCCAGTACGACGGCGAGCAGCGGAGTGGCGCCCTGGATGGCGGCGGCACGGAGGTACTTTTTCCCGCTCAAGGCGAGCACCACAGCGGCCAGCAGCATGGATCCGCAGCAGCTGAAGACCAGGGTCCACCCCACGACGGACTGCGCGGACGCCTCGGCTGCGAAGGCCACACACCCGACGCCGATGAAGGCCCCGATGGCCAGGAACAGGTTATAAAAACCCTGGTTGTACGCGAGCGGCCTGGTGGTCTCGGCGTCCGCCTGGGACGCAAGCCCGAAGCGCTTCCAGGTGGCCGGTTTGGTCCAAGTGAAGGATTCCATGGTGAAGATGTAGACGTGCAGGGCTGCGGCGATGAACGCAAAAAGGAGGGAGGCCAGGATCATGGCATGATCCTAGCCTCCCGTTCCCTCAAAAGACGGCTGGAGCGCCCCGCAGGAACTCTCAGCGGCTGAGCATGCCCAGCGCCGACGTCGCGAACTCCCTGGCGGAGGAGTTCCAGTGGCCCAGCAGGCCCTGCAGGTTCTCGCCGTCGGCCCGGTGCACCGGCAACTGCTCCTGCAGGGTGGCCAGCACGCCGGTCCGGAGCTCGGTGTTGAAGTTCACCTTGCCCACGTTCATGGCGGCGGCCTTCACAAGCTCCCCCGCCGGAATACCGGAAGCGCCGTGGAGCACCAGCGGGATGTGTGTCCGCACGGCGATGTCCTGGAGGACGTCCCAGCGCAGCTGCGGCTCGCCCTTGTACTTGCCATGGACGTTGCCCACGGCGACGGCCAGCAGCTGCGCGCCGGTCCGCGCCACAAAGTCCTCCACCTGGGCGGAGTCGGTCAGGCCAGCCACAGCCACGCCCGCTTCGTCCGCGCCGAAGGCCCGGTCCTCGTCACCGGCCAGGCCGCCGAGTTCGGCTTCGAGCACGACGTCGGCACCCACCAATGCGCGTGCCGCCCGGACCAGCGCAATGTTGTCCTCGTACGGAAGGGAGGAGCCGTCCGCGAGGACCGAATCCGCCCCCGCGGCGACGGCATCGGCCATCACCGACAGGTCCGAGGCGTGGTCCAGCTGGACCGCCACCGGAACGGACGCACCATCGGCCAGGCCGCGGAGCGCGGTGATCAGGCGCAGGCCGTTGGACGTGCCTGCGGTCTTGGGGGCTACCAGCAGGATGACCCCGTGGCCCGCGTCCTCGGCCGCGCCCACAACAGCCAGGGCGGTGGTGAAGTCGTAGCAGGTGAACGCAGGAACAGCCGATCGCCGCTGCAGGGCGGAGGTGACCAGATGGTCGAGTCGGGTGCGCATTAGACGCCCAGGCCTCCCACCAGGATCCAGGCCACGAAGGTCAGGAGGAAGCCTGCCAGGCCCAGGATGGTGGTGAGCACGGTCCAGGTGCGCAGTCCGTCGGAAACGGTGAGTCCGTAGTAACGCACCACGGTCCAAAAGCCGGCGTCGGTCACATGGGACAGACCGAGCGAGCCGAAGCCGATAGCGATCACGATGACGGCGATCTGCGCCGGGGAGTAGCCGCCTTCCATCACGGCGGAGGTCAGCAGGCCGGTGGTGGTGACGATGGCGACGGTCGCCGAACCCTGGGCTGCGCGCAGGGCGAGGGAGATGACAAAGCCGAGCACGATGACCGGCAGGCCCAGGTGGTCAAGGGTCTGGGACAGCGCGGCGCCGATTCCGGAAGTGCGGAGGACTTCGCCGAAGACGCCGCCGGCGGCGACAACCATCAGGATGGAGGCGATGGGAGGCAGCGCGCCTTCGAAGATTTCGCCGGTCTCCTTCAGCGACCAGTTGCGGCGGACAGCCAGCAGGAAGAAGGACAGCGCAACAGCCACCAGGAGGGCGAAGAACGGGTTGCCGATGAAGGCCGCGAGGCCGTACCAGGAGTTGTCCTTGGGGATGGTGAGGGTACCCATGGTGCCGATCAGGATCTGCACGATCGGCGCGGCGATGAGGAAGATGATCAGGGCCGGGCGCGGCGGGGCGATGGCTGCGGCGCCGGGGCCATCGTGGCCAACCTTCACGAGGGAATCGGAACCGAACTCGTCCACCTGGGCTTTGACCGAAGGCAGCAGCTCGTAGTCCTTGCGGTTCATGATGCTGGCAACCCAGTAGGACAGGAAGCCGAGCGGGATGCAGATCAGCAGCGAGATGAGGGTAATGAGCCCGATGTCGGCCCCGAACACACCGGCACCGGCGACGATGCCCGGGTGCGGAGGTACGGCCACATGGATGGCCAGCATGATGCCGGCCATCGGCAGGCCGAACTTGACGGGGTGGACGTTGGCGATCTTGGCGAAGGCGTAGACGATGGGGACCAGCACGATGATGCCCACCTCGAAGAACACGGGAATGGCCACCAGGAAGCCGACGGCGGTGAGGGCCACGGCCACACGCTTGGCACCAAGCTTCTCGGTGAAGTGCGAAGCCAGGGACTGGACGCCGCCGGAGACCTCGATCATCCGGCCCAGGACCGCACCGAGGGCGATCAGCAGGGCCACCTTGCCCATGGTGCCGCCCACGCCATTGGCCACAACGGTGAAGACGTCCTTGAGCGGGATCTGCGCGGCCACGGCCACCAGGATGCTCACGGTCAGCAGCGCCACGAAGGCCTGGATTTTGAAGCGGATGATCATCACCAGCAGGATGGCGATGCCAACGGCGGCGATGGTGAGGAGCAGCGGGGTGCCAAGCTCTACTGCCGGTTTGATAGCTGGGGCGTCAGCCGCCCGCAGTATCAGTGGGTTCATCAGGTGGTTCATGACGGTGTCTCCTTTGACGAGCCAGTCTTCCAGAAGACGGGCGATCAGGCGCTAATTATTTCTGTCGGGGAACGCTGGGAGGTTCGACGACGGCGGAGGGGGGACCGCCGTCGTCGGGCTTGAGGGGGAGGTACTTTGGCGGTTGTGAAGTTGGGCTTAGGCGGTGCGCTTGGTGGGCGCAACAACCTTGATGACTGCGGAGTCGTCGGCGGCGGCGAGGCCCTGGGCCTGGCCGAGAAGGTAGAGCTGTTCGGCAGCGGCGGCGACCGGCGCAGCCAGGCCGGCGGCGCGGGTGGCCTTGCCCACGATGCCCATGTCCTTGACGAAGATGTCCAGGCGGGACAGGACCTCGGCGCCTTCCTCGGTGTAGGCCTCCAGTATCCGGGGGCCGCGGTTGGAGAGCATAAAGGAACCTGCGGCGCCGGCTTCAAGGGCGGCGAGGGTCTTGGCCTGGTCCAGGCCGAGGGCATCGGCGAGGGCCATGGCCTCTGCGGCGGCGGCGATGTGGACGCCGCAGAGGAGCTGGTTGACGGTCTTGAGGGCCTGTCCATCGCCGGGCTTGTCGCCCACCACGGTCAGGGTTGAGGCCAGGAGTTCCAGGGCAGGCGCGGCCTTTTCGCGCGCTTCCGGGGACGCACCAACAACGATCAGCAGGTCGCCTTCGCCGGCACGCTTGGGGCCGCCGGACAGCGGTGCGTCCACCAGTTCCACACCGTATTCGGCCAGCTGCGCGACGGTGGCCGGGATGGCTTCGGTACCAACAGTGCTGCCCAGGATCACGACGGCGCCCGGCTCCAGCACCGAGGCCACGCCGTTCTCGCCGAAGAGGACGTCATTGAGTTGTTCACCGTTGCGGACGGCCAGGAGCACGGCGTCGGCGCCCTTGGCAGCTTCGCGGGCGGTGGCGAATGTAGCGATGCCTGCTTCTTCGGCGAGCTTCAGGCGGAGTTCGGCGATGTCGAAGCCGTGGACGGTCAGCTGGGACGCGAGGCGCGTGGCCATGGGCAGTCCCATGGCTCCGAGGCCCAGGACGGTGACGGTGTAGTTGCTGGTCATGGTGTTCTCCGTTGAATGTGTGCGGTATCGGTGGAGCCGGCGGGCGTAAGCGGGGGCTAGAAGGTGTTGCTGAGTTTGCGGGTGACGTCGGCGAGGGACTGGTCATCGCCCACGTTGCCGGCGAAGACGATGTACGGGATGCCCTTGGCGGGCCCGTCCACCGGTTCCCAGAGGGAGACGATGCCCGGCAGCATGGGTCCGCGGACAATGGCGTGGCGGATTTCCAGGCCGTGGGCGGCAACGTCGGACGACGTGATGCCGCCCTTGGCGATGACGAACCGCGGCGGGAAGGTCTTCAGGGTCCGGTTCACCACCGCGACGACGGCGGAAGACACCGTGCGTGCGATCCGGAGGCTTTCGGCCGGGCTGTCCGTTTTGATCAGCAGCCGGCTGGTGTGGACGATGACGTCGCCGCTGCGGAGTGCGTCCACGACTGTGTCCACCGTCTGGTCCAGGTAAGCGTCCGCGGCTGTTTCGGTTTCGGCGGCCAGCAGTTTCTCGACGTCGATCTCGACGATGTGCGCGGCGCTGTGCTGCTCGGTGAGGGCCTTCAGCTGCCGGGTGGTGACCCCCACGTGGGAGCCAACAACGATCAGTCCGCCGGCGAGGGACGGGGTGTTGCCGGCGTAGGCTTCGGCGCCGCTGAGCTCGGCGCGGATTTCCTGGCCGATCCGGGCACGGCCAAACGGCGGGCCTACCCGGTAAAGCAGCTTCTTGCCCCGCCGTTCGGCCTCGTCCAGGCCCAGGGACAGTGCGCGGAGGTCGTTTTCAGTAACAATGTCCGCCACGATCGGAGTGGAGTTGCTGGCGGGTTCAATGGCATCGGCGATGGCATTCGCAGTGGCCCGCGGATCGGTGGAGGCGCGGATGATGTTCAGGTCCAGGACAATGACGGAATCTGCCGCGAAGCGTCCCTGCGACTTCTCCTCCACATACTTGGACATGTCCGAGTTGGCGAAGCCGAAAGTGGCGTCCCTGGCAAATTCCGTTTCGGCTACCGGCGTGAGCTTGCCGGCGTCCTCCCCGGTGCCGCGCATGTAGTGCACGCCGCCGATGGTCACGCGTCCGGCGTCGGGGAAGGCCGGGACGAGCACCACGCCGTCGGTCGCTTCTCCGTTGACCTTGGCCACGGTGGCGGCGATGACATCGGGTTCCAACGGGTAGTGGCCGCGGAGGGTGGAGTCGCTGCGGCTCACGAACCCTAGGCGGAGGCCGGAATCGTCCGACCCGGCGGCGGCGAGGGCGTTGCGGACCACTTCCTCATTCCGGGCTGCCGCTTCGGCAGGGTCCAGGCTGCGGGTATTGGTGAGGACGTAGACCGCGGGCTTGGCCTGTCCAAATGCCCAAACGAAGTCTTCGATCTCCCAGCGGGTCAGGACGGGCAGATCCGCAACCGATTGGGTCCCGGTGGGGTCGTCGTCGAGCACCACCAGCATGCGGGGAGATTCGGCGCTGGACGCAGCGACGGCGTCGGCCACCAGAGCTGCAGGGATCCGGACTTCGGCCGGAAAGGCGGCCAGGACTTCTGCTTCAAGCGTCATGCTGCACTCCATTGTGGGTGAAATCGGTGGTGAGATAGATATCTGTAAGATGTCTGACATCTAACATTTAGCAATAGTGTGACACACCACATCGGGGACGCGCAAGTAGACTTGTCAGACATATTTGCCACGGCCGAGCAGGGGAAAACATGGCACGGAAATCACTGGTGGACGTCGTAGCCGACGAGCTTCTGGACCGCATCATTGCAGGCGAGTTCCCACCTGGATCCAGCGTGCCCGGGGAACTTGAACTCAGCGCCAAGCACGAAGTCAGCCGGATGACCGTCCGTGAGGCCATGAAGACCCTCGAGGCCCAGCGGATCCTTAGCGTTGAGCGGGGCCGTGGGACGTTTGTGAACCCGCTGAACCGATGGGCTTCCCTGGAGGCAGTATTACGGGCTGCGTCGGAGGGCAAGAACGAGGCCGACGCGTCGGTCCAGCTCATCGAGCTCCGCAGGATGCTGGAGACGGGGGCCTGCGAGCTCGCTGCAGGCAGGATCGGCGATGCCGATATCCAGGCGCTTTACGAATGCGTGGCCGCCATGCGGGCGGCCAACCAGGCCAACGACCTCCCTGCGTTTGTCGAGGCGGACCTGGCGTTCCATGACCTGATCCTGCACGCGTCCGAGAACGTTTTCGTGGCAGTGCTCTTCGAACCGTTGCACCGGGTCCTGGCGAAGCGTCGGGCCGAAACCTCTGCGGTGCCGGAAATCCAGGTCCACGCCATCGCGCACCACCAGAACATCGCAGAGGCCCTGGAGTCCCGCGACCCCTCCCGCGCCCGCCAAGCCATGGACGACCACATGCAGCAGACCCTCGATGACCTCAAGAACCTCGTGCTCGGCGCGCCCAGGGCTTAGAGGTCAGGGAGTTTTTGACGCTTGGCTACTTCGCCCGTGGCGCGGCCGTGGTGCCACGAACCACCAGTTCTGTGGCAACTTCCAGCGCAACCGGGGCCGCCGGCCCCTGCTGCTCGAGCTGTTCGGCCACCATGCCCACGGCCATTGACGCCAGCTGGGCGAGCGGCTGGCGGACGGTAGTCAGCGGCGGCGACATCAGGGCGGCCTGAGCGATGTCATCGAAGCCCACAATGCTGATGTCCCCTGGAATCTTCAGGGAGCGGCCAGCGGCGGCGTTCATGACCCCAAGCGCCTGGAGGTCGTTTGTGGCGAAGATCGCCGTGGGAGGCTCCGGCAGGTCCAGGAGGTCCCCGCCGTGGCGGACGCCGGACTCAATACTGAAGTCGCCATCGCGAACCAGCTCAGGCAGGACGGGCAGCCCTGCCTCGTGGAGTGCGGCAGCGTACGCCGCATACCGTGCACGGCTATGTCCGGATCCGTGCCCGCGTCCGGTGATGATCCCGATGCGGCGGTGGCCCAGCTCCAGCAGGTGTCCCACCGCTGCGAGCGCTCCGGAGAACGACGCCGGGCTGACGCTGGGTATGGTGAGGCCCTCGGCGCCCTCGGGATCCACCGCCACCGCGGGAATGTTCAGGCTCCGCAGTGTGGTCACCAGCCGCGAGCCTCGCCGTGGAGCGAGCAGCACCACGCCGGCAAGCCGGTTGGCCGAAGATTCCCGGAGCTTCCGCCAGTTCTCGGCCGTGGCGTGCTCTGCCCGCGTATAGACAATGGAGTAGCCGAGCCGCTCGGCAGCGGCCTCGGCGCCCTCCATGATTTCCAGTACCCAGGGCGAGTCGAAGTTGTTAACCACCAACTGCAGCAGCCCCGGCTGGTCCGCGGGGACGTTGCGTTTGGTGTAGTCGAGGTCCTCCAGGGCCTGGCGCACCTTTGCCCGCGTTGCCTCGGAAACGTGCGACCGGCCGTTGAGCACTTTCGACACTGTGGGCACCGAAACGCCTGCTGCTGCGGCCACATCTGCGATCTTGGGGCGCGGAGTGGCTGTCAACGGGGCGGTCCTTGCGATCATCGGGAAGCGGCGGCGGCATAATGCGGGGCGACTCTCCGGCGTGCCGGCGCAGCCTCCACCCGCACGGGTCCAACGATAACACTGCCCCTTTCCTGCGAGCCCAGCGGTGACGCGGCGAAAAGGCCCAGTTCGGCGCCGATCCACTTGCCCTCCACCACGTCGAAGTTCCAGCCTTGGACTTCCCACGGCTTTCCCGGCCCGATCCGCCAGGCAAAAGTGGAGCGAGGGGTGGCATCAGTGCGGATCTGGAGCTCGATCCGCGGGCCGTCCAGCGCTATCTGCCGGCTTGGCCGCTCCTCACGCGGCCCTTCCCCGCCGATGCCGCTACCCAGCACGTAACCGTCCGCGGTCCGTATGATTCCCAGCCAGGCATACTTCTGGCCCAGGACCACGACGCCGGCCCGGGTGCCGGCCGGGACGCCGTCCAGTTCCAGCGTGGTGGTGAAGGTGGACGGGGTGCCCGGCAGGATTTGGCCGAGTACGTTGGGCAGTTCGCGCAGGTTCACGGGGTCGTTGGCCTGCGGGAGGAGGACCAACTGTCCTCCCCCGCCTTGGAACGACCACGACTCGCGCGGGTTCGCTTGCCAGTGCCACTGCGGCCCGAGCCACGGCGAGTCGAAGCCGTCGCTGGCCGGAGGTGCCACGTCTTCCTGCGAGGTTCCCGCTGGATAGGGGTGGCTGGCCACAGGGGTTCCCGGTCCGCCGTCGTCCGCGGGAGTTCCCATCCAGGGCCAGCCGTCCGCGCCCCACCCCATGGGCTGGAGGTGGACCACCCGGCCGTAGGGGCCACGGTCCTGGAAGTGCAGGAACCAGTCCTGGCCCTCGGGGGTGGTGACCCAGGCGCCCTGGTGGGGACCGTTGACGTTCGTCTCGCCCTGCTCCAGTACCTTGCGCTCCTCGTACGGGCCGAACGGGGACCGTGAGCGGAAGACCGATTGCCAGCCCGTGGCTACGCCGCCGGCCGGCGCGAAGATCCAGTACCAGTCGCCGCGCTTGTAGAACTTCGGTCCTTCCAGGGTGGTGTAACCGGGGAGGTCGGCGCCATTGATCACGTGGGTTCCATGGTCCAGGAGGCGGCTCGCATCCGGGGCCATCCGGTGGACGGTGAGCCGGTTCTTCACGCCGACGCGGCTGTGCGCCCAACCGTGGACCAGGTAGGCCTCACCGTCCTCGTCCCACAGCGGGCAGGGGTCAATGATGCCGCGGCCGGCGTAGAGCAGGTGCGGGGCACTCCACGGCCCTTCTGCCTTTTCCGCGCTGAGGACAAAAATGCCGTGGTCCGGGTCCGGATAGAAGATCCAGAAGCGCCCATCGTGGTACCGGAGGGCCGGGGCCCACACGCCGCTGCCGTGGCGCACCAGGGAGTAGTGGCTCCCCTGGGGCAGTTCGGGGAGGGCATGGCCGGCATGCTCCCAGTCCACAAGGTTCCGGGACTTCAGCACGGGGAGCCCCGGCACCCTGTTGAAGCTCGACGCAATCAGGTAGTAGACGCCGTCCACCTGAATGGCGTCGGGGTCAGGCCAGTCGCCGTTGAGGATGGGGTTGCTGTAGAGCGGGGTGGGACGCGGGGTTGTCATGATGTCCTGTCGGTTGCGCCGGGGCGGTTGAGTCGGGGGTGCTGGTGGAGGAGTTTCAAGGCGCGGGCGGGAGTTGTCACCGCTCCGTCGTGGATGACGGCGTGCAGGCCAAGCCTGAGGGGAGTTTCCGGGTCCACGTATGCGGGTTCAGACCAAGCTGCGGCTGGTCCCGCCCCCAGGTAGCCCTCCGCCCGGATGAACCACGGAAGCCGGTGACCGGGGTCTTGCCCGAGCACAACGCTGACGGGTCCGCCCTCGAGCCGCATGGTGACCGACAGCCAGGGTGAGCGTGAGCCGTGCGCGGCGTCGGCGCCGGTGCCGGCGTCGGAAAGCACAACCGGGTCATCGCTGCCGCGGGGAAACCGCCAGAAGATGCCGCCATATCCGGCGCCTGCCCTGCCCTTGACGGCCGACGACGACACCGCCAGCCGCTCGACGCTCGCCGCCGGACGGATCACCGAGGACAGTGACAAGCTCCAGCTCCCGGGCTCCGGATGGGCAAACTGCTGGATGTGCCGCTCCTCGGCGGCGAGCTCGTCGCCTGACTCGGACTTCCACAACACGGCGCCGGACTCCCCTGCCTCGTCCGTTCCTGTGGATGAGCGCCAGTCGTGCGGGACCTGCGTTCCGTGGTTGGCCAGGAGTACCGGCCCGCTGGCGGCCGAGAAGGTGGAGCCGCCCCAGAAATTGGTTCCGTTGAGGTCGGAGAAGGCGACGGACAGGCCCAGGTGGTGTGGGTGATCGGCCGGTCCGGCTTCCGTGACGGTGGCGCCGCCGAGTGACCGCAGCGGGTGGAGGTAGGGCCTGGGCGCACTTGTGGCGGGCAGCTGCAGTCCGGTGCAGTGGGTCATGAGCGGCGGGACCTGGTCAGAAAAACCGGGGGCCGCAGCTGACGGCGTGATGTGGATAGCCAAGCAGACCTCCTGGTTGGGTGGCGTGTCCGGGATGTGTGGATCAGCATAGCTATGACGGAAATATTCGGCAAGCACTACGGAAAGTTTCTGTTCAAACGAAACCAATGACTTTCGAAATTGTGTTGACAGTCACAGCGTTTTCTTGCTAGAAATCGTTTACTCGAAAGTTTTTGGGAGTTTCCACCGATATTCATCGGCAGATGGACGCCTTGAGCGCAAATCTGCCCCAGAAAGTTTCCCTGATACCGGCATATTGGCCAGTAGCCGGAACAAGCCCGACATACCCCGCTAGAGAGGCGTCATTCGATGAAGAAGACCACGAGCACCCCTATCCCGCGCAGGATCATCCTGGGTGCAGCACTGACTGCTGCCGGCCTGGCCCTCAGCGGCTGCGGAGGGGCAACCTCCCCGTCCGCCGGTGGCGGCAACGTCGAGCTGAATTTCGTGTACTGGGGTGATTCCAACCGGGCCAAGATGACAGACGCGGCAATCAAGATCTTCGAAGAGAAGAACCCCGGCATCACGGTCAAGAGCGAATACCAGGACAGCGGCCCCTACGCGGACAAGCTGGCCACCCGCTTCGCCGGCGGCAATCCGCCTGACGTCCTGAACATGGCGAACCGGACCCTGCTCGAATACGCGCAACGCGGCACCCTGGCAGACCTGAAGTCGCTGCCCGAGATCAACCTCGAGAAGATTCCCCAGACCATCCAAAGCAGGGGTGAGGTGGACGGCAAACTGTACGGGTTGGCAACCGGCGTCAACCTCATCGGCATGGTGGTCAACAAGACCATCACCGACCAGGCTGGCGTGACCATCCCTGATGACAAAACCTGGAGCTGGGAGGACTACGCCGAGTTCGCTACCGAGGTCACCCAGAAGACCGGCGGGAAGATTTACGGAGCCGGTTACGATGTGGCCACCGAGACCGGCCCCATCCTCTTCGCCCGTCAGCGCGGCGAGGACTTCTACACCAAGGACAACAAGCTCGGCGTCAGCGAAGACACCATCCGCGAGTGGTTCCAGTACAGCGTGGACCTGCGCAAGGCCGGCGGCTACCCGCCTGCCGGATTCTTCGAACAAATCGGCGGGTCCCCGGCGCAGTCCTACCTGGCCAAGGGAACGGTGGCTTCGCAGATCATCCCCATCAACAACTTCCGTGGATACAACGAAGCCTCGGGCGGGAACCTTGTCCTGCTGCGGATGCCCGGCGAAACCACTGAGAAGCGCCGCGGCTACTCCGCCGATCCCAGCATGCTTTGGTCTGTGGCCGCAAAGTCAAAGCACCCGAAGGAAGCTGCCAAACTGCTGAACTTCCTGATCAATGACGTGGACGGCGCCGCCGAGACGCTGACCCAGCGCGGGGTGCCCATTAACCCCGAGGTAACAGAAGCCATCATGCCCAAGCTCGGTGCGGATGACACGAAGTTCGTGCAGATGGTGGCCGACATCCAGAAGGATGAACTGGCACCGGCCTACGTCTACCCCAAGGGCGCGAGCGTAGTGGCCGACACCCTCAAGCAACTCGCCACCGAAGTTGAGTTCGGCCGCGTCACCCCGGCGGATGCAGCCAAGACGTTCCTTGAGAAGAGCAATGCCGCCATCAACAAGTAGCCGTCCAACGCTCAGATACCCAGCTAAGCAGATAGGAACCTGACGCCATGTCAGTGCTGACAAAGCAAGCCCCCGGTGCGGCCGCTTCACTCGCCGCACCGGGGCGCGGCAAGACAAAGCGCGGCCACTCCCGGCGCACCAACCAGCGCTCGGGCTACCTCTTCCTGCTGCCGTGGTTCATCGGCATGCTGTTCACGATCATCCCGTTCTTCGCCTCGCTGTATCTGGCTTTTACGGACTACAACCTGTTCACGGAGCCAAACTTCGTGGGGTTGGCCAATTTCCAGGCCATGTTCGAGGATCCGAGGCTCCTTCAATCGCTGAAGGTGACGTTCATCTACACCTTCGTTTCCGTGCCGATCTCACTTGCCGTTGCCCTGCTGATCGCCCTGGTGCTGAACCGCGGACTCAGCGCCCTGCCGATCTACCGTTCCGTGTATTACCTGCCGTCCCTGCTGGGCGGCAGCGTGGCCATCGTGATGCTGTGGCGCTACATCTTCGGCAACGACGGCATCGTCAACAGCTTCCTGGGACTGTTCGGGATCCAGGGGCCGGCCTGGGTCACCGACCCTGAGTTCGCCCTGAGCACCCTGATCGTGCTGAACGTGTGGACGTTCGGTTCACCGATGGTGATCTTCCTGGCCGGCCTGCGGCAGGTCCCGTCCATGTATTACGAGGCGGCCTCCATCGACGGAGCCTCCCGGTGGCGGCAATTCCGCAGCATTACCCTGCCGCTGATAAGCCCCATCATCTTCTTCAACCTCATCATGCAGCTCATCGGGTCCTTCCAGACCTTCACCCAGGGTTACGTGATGAGTGGCGGGACGGGAGGTCCGGCGGATTCAACGCTGTTCTACAACCTGTACCTGTACCAAAAGGGCTTCACCGAATTCGAGATGGGGTATGCCTCCGCCATGGCGTGGCTGCTGTTGATGATCATTGCGATTTTCACCGCCATCAACTTCATCGCGTCCAAGTTCTGGGTCTTCTACGACAATTAAGGCAACGCCAATGGCTCTCCTCGAATTACCCACCAAAAACAAGCAAAAGAAGGAAGCGGCCCCGGAAGACGCCCTGACCGGCACCCCCGGTACCCGCTTCTCCCGCCACCTGATCCTGTGCCTCGTAGGCCTGGTGATGCTGTACCCGCTGCTGTGGCTGATCTCCAGTTCGTTCAAGCCCAGCAACGACATCTTCCGCCAGCTCGGACTGTGGCCCGAAAACTGGGACTTCAGCAACTACGAACAGGGCTGGACGGCACTGAACCAGCCCTTCCACGTCTACCTGGTCAACTCCCTGATCGTGGTGGTGTTCTCCATCATTGGAAATATCTTCTCCTGCGCCCTGGCTGCCTACGCCTTCGCACGGATGGAGTTCACCGGACGCAAGCTCTTCTTTGCCCTGATGCTGGGAACCCTGATGCTGCCCGGCCACGTCCTCCTGGTGCCGCAGTACATCATCTTCTCCCAGCTCGGCTGGTTGGATACGTACTTGCCGCTGATCGTGCCGAACTTCATGGCCACCAACGCGTTCTTCATCTTCCTGATGGTCCAGTTCATGAAGGCACTGCCCAAAGAGCTCGACGACGCCGCCCAGATCGACGGCTGCGGCCCCTTCCGCACTTTCCTGCGGGTCATCATGCCTCTGTGCGTGCCGGCCATGGCCACCACCGCGATCTTCACCTTCATTTCCACCTGGAACGAGTTCTTCGGGCCGCTGCTCTACATCCAGAACCAGGACCTCTACACGGTGCCGCTGGCGCTGAGGGCCTTCATGGACTCGGAAGGCCAGAGCATGTGGGGCCCCATGTTCGCCATGTCCGTGGTGTCCATCGCCCCTATCATCGGCTTCTTCATCGCCGGCCAGAAGTACCTCATCAACGGCATCGCCACCACCGGGCTGAAGTAAGGCCCACAACGCTTCTCCGCGCGCATCACTGACTGAACAACCCTTACCGAAGTCCGGGCTGGAGGCTGCCCGGAAACAAAACAAAGGAGTTTTGCATGAGTTTGCGACGTCTCTTAGGCGCGGCCACCGCCGTCGTTATGCTGGGGAGCCTCACGGCACTTCCGGCCGCCCACGCCGGACCGGCCGAGGCACGGCCGGGACCCCCGGCCGGAACCACGGCCAGCCCGATTTCTCCGGCCGAAGGGACCCCGGAAGCGATGTGGAAGCAGACCCCTGACGGCTTTGCTTCGCTCCCGGGCTATGGGCTGGCCGGAACCACCGGTGGCCAGTCCGGCCGTATCGTCACCGCCTCCACCGTCCAGGAACTCAAGGACTACGCGGCCGCCAGCGAACCGCTGGTGATCTTTATCCGCGGCACCCTCACGGCCACGGACTACTTCAAGATTCCCGTCGCCGCCAACAAAAGCTTCATCGGGGTGGGCGCCGGCGCCGAAGTGGTGAACGCCGGCTTCAAGCTCATCAACGTCTCCAACGTGATCTTCCGGAACTTCACGGTCCGGGACGCCTACCTTCCGGGCGACTGGGACGGCAAGAGCCCGGAGAACGACCGCGACGGAATCCAATTGGACACCACGCACCACGTCTGGGTTGACCACATGAAGTTCGAGCGCATGGGCGACGGCCTGATCGACACGCGCAAGGACTCCGACCTCATCACATACTCCTGGAATGTCTTCGCGGACAACAACAAGGCCCTGGGCGTGGGCTGGACCGCCAACGCCGTGACCCGGATGACCATCCACCACAACTGGATCCGCAACACCACCCAACGCAACTTCAGCCTGGACAACACCGCGGCAGCCCACGTCTACAACAACTTCCTCCAGGACATCGGCCAGTACGGCATGATGGGCCGCAACGCAGCCAAAGTGGTCCTCGAAGGCAACAGCTTCACGGCCGTGCAGGATCCGGTAGTCGCCAAGGATCCCGCCACCGAAGTGGTTAACCGGGACAACGTCTTCAACGGCACGCGCGGCCGCAAGGACAACGTGGGTGCAGCCTTTGATCCCACCCAGTTCTACGCCTATCAGAAGGACGACGCCGCCCGCGTCCCGGAGATTGTTGAAGCCGGGGCAGGGCCGCTGGAGGAAAGCGCCCCGAACAGCACTACGGAGATCACGGTTGCGCTGGACGGAACCGGTGACTTCGGCAGCCTGCAGGCGGCGATCGGGTCCGTCCCCAGCGGCAGCACCCTGCCCCGCACCATCACAGTGAAACCCGGCACTTACCGGGAATCGGTGAACGTCTGGGCAGACCGTCCGAACCTCACTATCCAGGGCGCCACCGCCAACCCGGCCGACGTCGTCGTCACCTACGATCTCCCGGCCAACGGTGTGAAGTTCTTCGGTGGCACGTGGGGCGCCGGCGGCAGCGCCACGCTCAACGTCCTCGCTGAGGGCACAACGGTCCGGAACCTCACCGTTGAGAACGCCTACGACGAGGCCACCAACGGAGGAAGCCAGGCGCTTGCCGTCCGCAGTGTGGCGGACCGCGTCACCTTTGACGGCACCCGCTTCCTGGGTAATCAGGACACCTACCTCGCGGACACCACCGGCCGCGACGCCACCGCCCGTACGTACCTGAAGAACTGCTACATCGAAGGCGACGTCGACTTTATCTATGGGCGGGGCACTGCCGTCCTGGACGGCTGCACCATCCACTCCCTTGACCGCGGCAGCGCCACCAATAACGGCTACATCGTTGCCCCCAGCACCAAGGATTCCAACCCCTACGGCATCCTGATCGTGGACAGCACCCTCACCTCCGACGCTGCTCCCGGAACCGTCAGCCTGGGCCGTCCCTGGTTTGCCAGCAGCGATCCGAACGCCCATCCGATGGCCGTGATCCGCGATTCGGTCCTCGGCAGCCACATCGCCGTCCAGGGCTGGTCCGACATGAGCGGCCATTCCTGGACAGAGGGACGGTTCGCCGAATTCAACAACAGCGGACCGGGCGCCTACGTCAACGAGTTCCATCCCCAGCTCACGCCAAAGGATGCCCTCAAGTTCACCAAGGAAGCCTTCCTTGGTGACTGGACCCCGGCTGGACGTGGCTGAGATGGCTGAAGCACAAGAGCTGAATATCCGACGGCGTACCCTCCTCGCGGCGGGACTGACGGCAGGCACCCTGATGGCGTCCGGACTGCTCAGCCCGGCAGCGACGGCGGCGGACACCGGCGGGGTGGGTCCCGACGGCGGCCCTGATGGTTTCGCCGAAGCCGGCCTGCCGGTCAACCACGCGCTCGGCGGCGGGGCCTGGTCTGAGGCACCGCGGGGCTTCGCCGGAATCCCAGCGCACGGCCGCGCCGCCACCACCGGCGGGGCGGGTGGCAGGCTGGTCCACGCCAACACCCCGGACCAGCTCCGGGCCTTCGCCAAGAGCACTGAGCCGCTGGTGGTGATCCTGCACGGCGAGCTGGTGTTCCCGCAATACGAGAAGCTGACGGTCACGGCCAACAAGTCTTTCCTTGGAGCCGGTGAAGGAGCCGCGGTGGTGAACGCCGGCTTCAAGCTCATCAGCGTCTCCAATGTGGTGTTCCGGAACTTCACTGTCCGGGACTCCTATATTCCGGGCGATTTTGCAGGGAAACGCCCGGACAACGACAGGGACGGGATCCAAATGGACACCTGTACCCACGTCTGGGTTGACCACATGTATTTCGCCCGCCTGGGCGACGGCCTGGTGGACATCCGTAAGGACTGCGACAACATCACGCTGTCCTGGAACGTCTTCGCGGACCACAACAAGGCCTTGGGGGAAGGCTGGACGCAGAACGTGGTCACCCGGCTGACGCTGCACCACAACTGGATCCGCAACACCCACCAACGCAACGCCAGCCTGGACAACACCGCGGCGTCCCACGTGTACAACAACTACCTGGAAGACATCTCCAGCTACGGAATGCTGGGACGGAACGCGGCCCTGCTGGTGGTGGAGGGCAATTACTTCCGGGATGTCCGGAATCCGCTTCACCACCAGGGCCCGGGCGGTGAGCTGGTGGCCCGGGACAATATCTTTGATGGGTGCACCGGTAACACTGGCAGCCAGCGCGGCGTTGCGTTCGATCCGGCTGCAGCATACGCCTACGAGCTCACGCCCACGACGGCGGTTCCCGCGTTGGTGCGCGCCTTTGGCGGACCCTTGGGCGGGACGGAACCCGCAGCCACGAAGGTCATCACGGTGGCCCTCGACGGCACTGGAGACTTTGCCAGCATCCGGGCTGCCGTGGGGGCGATCCCACCCAACAACCCGGGCCCCGTCACGGTGCTGCTCCAGCCCGGCACGTACCATGAGCCCTCGGTGATCTGGGGCGACCGGCGCAACGTCACGCTGGCCGGGGCCACGGGAAATGCCGCGGATGTGGTCCTGACCCACAGCGAAGGTGTCACCCTGGTGGTGGCAGCGGATGGTTCGACAGTACGGGACCTGACCGTCACCTCCGACACCCCGCAGGACGGCAACGTCCTCCACGCGACCGGAAGGAATGTCACCTTCGCCAACGTGACTGTTCTCAACGGAACATCCGGCTAGGGTCTGGTCAACGTTCTTGAAGTCCTACTAGGCTTCGAGAACGGCCCGCAACCGGGAGTCGAAGGCGATCACGAGGAGCGAAGTTGTCCAACCACACGTACAGCATTTCTGAAATTGTCGGCACGTCAACCCAAGGCGTGGACGACGCCGTCCGGAACGGTATCGCCAAGGCGTCCCAGACCCTCCGCAACCTCGACTGGTTCGAGGTGAAGGAAATCCGCGGTCACCTCGAAGAGGGCAAGATCGCTGACTGGCAGGTCACCATCAAGCTCGGTTTCCGGCTGGAAGAACACTAGGTTCGGTCCACACTGGCTCCCAGTTAACGTCGCTGGAATTCACTTTGAAGACGTTAACTGGGAGTCAGTTGGGCTTTAACGGGAGCTAATTCGACGAGACCACGCCCATGGTGCGCCGCCGCCATACGGTGGGCACGCCGTCGAACGCCGGGAATACATGGCCTTCAAAGAAGGAGAGGACCGTGTGCGGGTCAGCTTCGGGGCTCCAGAGTCCGGAAGCCGGGCAGTGTGAGCCTGTGCTGGCTGTCCGGCCGTTGCTGGCGGCAGTGGCCTGGCGTTCCTTGAGCAGTGCGATGCGTTTCATCGTTGAGACCATCCTTGGTGGAGAAAAAGCTTGCTACTCCAGCCTAGGAACGCGGCAATCTGTTCCCAATGGGCTCCTGGCCAGAATCCAGTGCCGGGGCTGGCCAAAAGTACAGCCGCCAGCGGCACCGCACTGCCTGTTACTCCCGGTTGTCGTGGACCGCGGGCGGCTCTTCGGCAGCAACCGTCCGCTGAGGCGCTGGCGCTGCGGCGGCGCCCGCGGGTGAATCCGCACCGGCATCCGCGCTCAGGCTCAGCAGCGCCAGGGCGTCCGACGACGGCGTCCCGGGCTTGGCGGAATAGACCCGCAGCATCTGGTCGGGATCGTCCGGGAGGGTCAGGTTTTCAAAGTTCAGTTCCAGGTCTCCGACGCCGGGATGATGGAGCCGGACGATGCCCGCAGACCGTGTGGCGACACGGTGCCCTGCCCACCATTGGCGGAAATGCTCGCTGTGGACGGCAAGCTCGCCCACCAGCTGGTTGGCCTGGGCATCGTTGGGGTGCCGCCCCACGTCCACGCGGAGCGCACCGGCTGCTTCAGCCGCCACCGATTTCCAGTCACGAAAGAGCTCCCGGGCACCCGGATCGAGGATCAGCCAGCGCGTGAGGTTTCGCTCGTGCGCCGGAAGGGCCGGGAAATCCGTGAAGAGGAGGAAGGCCATCCGGTTACCGGCAAGGACGTCGGTCCGGCGGCCCAGCACCATCGCCGGGACATCGCCCACCGCCTCGAGGAGCTGGCGGAGTGCCGGACGTACTGCCTGTGCCGGTCCTGGGGAACGCGTGCTGGCGGCGCAGTTTTCCAGGAGGTCCATCATGTGCGCGTGTTCGCCAGCGTCCAGCCGGAGGGCGCGGGCCACGGAATCAAGCACGGTCCGTGACGGGTGGATGTTCCTCCCCTGTTCCAGGCGGATGTAGTAGTCCGTACTGACGCCGGCAAGCCTCGCCACCTCCTCGCGGCGGAGGCCGGGAACGCGGCGCGCGCCGGTGGAACCTTCTGCCCCTGCCTCTTCCGGGCTCAGCCGGGACCGCATGGCTTTCAGGAATTTTCCGAACTCGGCGCTCTGACCCATGCACCCTATTCTGCACGGCCCCGGCAGGCACTTTCTACAACGAAGGTAGGACTGCCAGTCCTAGGAAAAACAGGGACAGGGTCAAGGGCTGACTATCAGGGGAAAAGTGCATAGGCTCAGGGGAGAGCCTTTCCGAAAGCGTTTTCTCATTTCCAGTTCGTGTTCATCAGCAAAGGAACCACCATGTCAGAGCTGACACTTAACAACGGCGTCACCATCCCCCAGCTGGGCTTCGGGGTCTTCCAGGTTCCCCCGGAAGACACCCAGGGGATCGTCGAGGACGCGCTGGCGGCAGGCTACCGGCACATCGACACAGCAGCGGCCTACCGGAACGAGGCTGGAGTCGGTGCGGCCATCGCGGCCTCCGGCCTCCCCCGCGAGGAACTGTTCATCACCACCAAGCTCCGCAACGGAGACCAGGGCCGCGCGCAGGAAGCCTTCCAGCTCAGCCGCAAGGAACTGGGGCTGGACTATGTTGACCTGTACCTCATCCACTGGCCGGTCCCGTCGCAGGGGCTTTACGTCCAGGCGTGGAAGGAGATGGAGCGGCTGTACGAGAACAAGCAGATCCGCGCCATCGGGGTTTCCAACTTCCTCTCCGAGCATCTGGACACCCTGCTGGAAGCGGCGGAAACCGTTCCTGCCGTCAACCAGATCGAGGTGCACCCCAGCTACCAGCAGGCCGAACTGGCCGCCAAGTGCCGCTCGCTGGGAATCGCGGTGGAGGCCTACAGCCCGCTGGGGCAAGGCGGTGACCTGAACGGGAACGCCGTCACCGCCGTCGCGCAGGCCCACAACGCCAGTCCCGCACAAGTGATCCTGGCCTGGCACCTCGCCGCCGGCACCATCGTCATCCCCAAGTCCGCTGATCCGACGCGGCTCCGCGAAAACTTCGCGGCCACGTCCCTCAAACTCAGCGACGACGAACTCGCCTCCATCACGGCGCTGGAGTCCGGTGCGCGCATCGGTTCCGATCCCGCCGTCGCCGCCTTCACCCAGCTCTAACCCACCACACCCCAAAGGACCCCACAATGCAGTACACCCACCTTGGCCGCTCCGGCCTGAAGGTTTCCCGCCTCTGCCTGGGCACCATGAACTTCGGACCCCAGACCGAGGAAGCCGACGCTCACTCCATCATGGACTCGGCGCTGGACTCCGGCATCAACTTCTTCGACACCGCCAATGTCTACGGCGGCACAGGGCACCGCGGCTGGACCGAAGAGATCATCGGCCGCTGGTTCGCGCAGGGCGGCGAGCGCCGCGAACGGACCGTCCTGGCCACCAAGCTCTACGGCACCATGACGGACCGCCCCAACGAGTCAAAGCTCTCGGCGCTGAACATCCGGCGGGCGCTGGATGCGAGCCTGAAGCGCCTGCAGACGGACTACATCGACGTTTACCAGTTCCACCACATCGACCGGGACACGCCGTGGGACGAGATCTGGCAGGCCATCGAGGTTGCCGTCCAGCAGGGCAAGATCCTCTACTCCGGCAGCAGCAACTTCGCCGGCTGGCACATCGCCCAGGCACAGGAAGCTGCCCGCCGCCGAAACTACACAGGCCTGGTGAGCGAGCAGTCCATCTACAACCTCTTCCGCCGCGAGGTGGAGCTCGAGGTCATTCCGGCCGCGCAGCAGTACGGCCTGGGCCTTATCCCATGGTCACCGTTGCAGGGTGGCCTCCTGGGCGGTGTCCTGAAGAAGCAGGAACAGGGGGTCCGCCGCGCCGAGGGCCGGGCACTGGAAACCCTGAAGAAGCACCAGGACCAGATCCAGCAGTACGAGGACTTTGCCGATGACCTGGGCCACGCCCCCGGCGACATTGCCCTTGCCTGGCTGCTGCACCAGCCTGCCGTCACCGCCCCGATCGTTGGGCCGCGCACGCAGGAACAGCTCGACGCCGCCATCCGGGCTTTGGAGGTCACGCTCGACTCCGACGCCCTCAAACGGCTCGATGACATCTTCCCGGGGCACCGCACCGCTCCGGAAGACTACGCGTGGTGACCCCACTCGTACGGGAAGCCGACACTGTGGCGCCGAGGAGCATCCTCTTCATTGGCGGTACAGGAGTCATCAGCGCGGCGGCGGCAGAACGCGCCGTCGCGCTGGGGCACCGGCTGACCATCCTCAACCGCGGCCGCCAGACGGGCCGGCCGGTGCCGGACGGCGCCGAGGTCCTGCACGCGGACGTGCGTGACGCGTCAGCCGTTCGGGACGTGCTGGGCGGACGGGAGTTCGACGCCGTCGCGGACTTTATTGCCTTCACCCCGGACCAGGCGCGGGCCAGCATGGAACTGTTCCGCGGCCGGACCGGACAGTACGTGTTCATCAGCTCCGCGTCGGCTTACCAGAAGCCGCCCACCCGGCTGCCCATCCTGGAGTCCACTCCCCTGAAAAACCCGTTCTGGCAGTATTCGCGCGACAAGATAGCGTGCGAGGACCTCTTGTACGAGGCATACCGCTCAGAGGACTTCCCGCTGACGGTGGTGCGGCCATCCCACACGTACGACCGCACCAAGATCGCCATGGTAGGCGGCTGGACGGACGTGCACCGGATGCGCGCCGGGCTGCCGGTGATGGTGCACGGTGACGGTACGTCGCTGTGGACCCTCACCCACAGCCGCGACTTCGCCAAGGCCTTCGTGGGGCTGCTGGGCCGGCCCCAGGCTGTGGGCGAGAGCTACACCATCACTTCTGACGAATACCTGCCGTGGAACCAGATCTATGGGTTGTTCGCCCGGGCGGCCGGTGTGGCCGAGCCTGAGCTGGTCCACGTGGCCTCGGAAACCATCGCCGCCCACAGCGCCGAGCTGGGGGCGAACCTGCTGGGCGACCGGTCCCATTCCGTGGTCTTCGACAACACGAAGATCAAGTCCTTGGTCCCGGACTACGCCGCCACGATTCCGTTCGCGGATGGAGCCCGGGAGATTGTGGCCTGGTATGACGCGCACCCTGAGCTGCAGGCAGTGGACCAGCAGTTCATGGACCTGAGTGACCGGCTAACCGGCTGGGCCCGCGCCTCGGGGTGAGCGTGAGTCGGTACGTCGCGCGCAACTTCTCCCCGCCGCGCGGTCATTTCCCCTCGAATCGCGTGGGGGATTAGACCGCGGGGCGGGGAGAAGTCACTGGGCACGTTATGGCGCCGGAAATATTCTCCTGGCATTCAAGGGCTAGGAAGGCCAAAGCACGAGAGACTGTTGAAATGACACTTTCACCGCTCATCAAGCTCAATGACGGTTACAGCATCCCGCAGCTGGGGCTCGGCACCTGGCCGCTGGACGACGACCAGGTGGCTGCCGCCGTCGTCAGCGCCGTGGAAGCCGGGTACCGGCACATCGACACCGCCGTGAAATACGGCAACGAGGAAGGCGTGGGCAACGGTATCCGGGCCAGCGGGGTGGATCGAAGCGAAATCTTCGTCACCACCAAGCTGGACGGCCAGTTCCAAGGGCAGGACAGGGCCGTTGAAGGGCTGGAGGGCTCCCTGCGGCGGATGAAGCTGGACTTCGTGGATCTGCTGCTGATCCACTGGCCACTTCCAGCACGTGATGAGTACATTTCCACCTGGAAGACCTTCGAACGGCTGCAGGCTGAGGGAAAAGCCCGGTCCATCGGGGTCTCGAACTTCAAGCCCGCCCACTTGGAACGGCTGTTCGCCGAGACGGACGTTGTGCCGGCGGTGAACCAGATCCAACTCAGCCCGGCAATCACCCGCGTGGCCGAGCGGGAATTCCACGCCAGGCACGGCATTGTCACGGAATCCTACAGCCCGCTGGGCGGTTCCGGGGCTAGCCTCCTGGACGCCCCGTTACTCTCCCAACTGGGCGAAAAGTACGACAAAACACCCGGGCAGCTGGTGTTGCGATGGCATATTCAGAACGGACTTGTGGTCATTCCAAAATCGGGCGATCCGGGGCGGATGAGGGAGAACCTGGACGTGTTCGATTTCGCCTTGGATCCGCAGGATCTAGCGGAAATGAGCATTTTGGACGAGGGTCCTGGCGCGGGAAATGATTCGGACGTATCGGGGCACTAAAGGCCACCTGAGCAGCCCTTTCCCAAGCAGCGGGGTTGGCAAATCGATAGTAAGCATGATTACTATTGGGGCAGAAGGGTTAAGCGTCCCCGGGATCCGGGAACCTCCTTTATGAAGGAAGAGGAACGACAAAATGGGTTTTTTGGCATTTCTGATTCTCGGCCTTATTGCTGGTGCGATCGCTAAGGCGATCCTCCCGGGCAAGCAGGGTGGCGGCATTTTCATCACCTTGCTCCTGGGCGTCGTAGGAGCATTCCTCGGCGGCTGGCTGGGCGGCATGATTTTCGGCACCGGCCTGCAGGAGTTCTTCTCGCTGCAGACCTGGCTGCTGGCCAT
Organism: Arthrobacter sp. R4; assembly: GCF_051365025.1. Lineage (NCBI taxonomy): Bacteria > Bacillati > Actinomycetota > Actinomycetes > Micrococcales > Micrococcaceae > Arthrobacter > Arthrobacter sp. R4. The sequence continues at coordinate 309,362 of NZ_JBLWIJ010000008.1, read as the reverse complement.
CGGCGGAGCGGTCATCGTGCTGCTCGTCTACGGCATGATCACCAAGCGCAGCGTCCGTAGCTAACTGCGGGCACCAGCCAGGAAACCGGCCTGGGGAGAACCTCCCCGGGCCGGTTTTCTTTCCCCCGGCCACTGGACCGGATTGAAAACCTTCTCACGGAGCAGGAGTTCATCATGAAAAACAAACTTCTTTTGGGTGTTGGAATCGCGGCAGGCTACGTCCTGGGATCGCGGTCCGGCCGGGCGGCCTATGACAAGCTGAAGGCCCGCGCTGCGGCACTTTGGGACAGCAAGCCCGTCCAGGACAAGGTCGCGGCCGCCACGGAAGCCATCAAGGAAAAGGCTCCGGAAGTGGCAGACCAGCTGGGTGAAGCCGCCCGCCGCGCGGGCACGGTCATCGGGTCAGCCATGCATCACGACACAGCGTCCGGCAACGGCAAGGAAAAGGCGTCCGACGCCGGCACCTCCGCAGCTGCCTCAGGCGCCGCCGACCACGTCCCGGCTCACAGCACGCACCCGGAAACCGTGAACCTGGGCACGTCCGATGTTGATTCGGACCCTGCCCTGAACGACTCCACGGGCCAGGACTGGTCTGACGAAGGCGGCGCAACCCCCGCGGGTGCGGCCACCAACGTGGATCCCAAGCGGGACTGATCCCGGGCTTCCGAACGAAAGGTTACGCCCGCGCCTGCTCCTGGCAGCATGCGCAGGCAGGACCTGTGCTAAAACTGATTGACCTTGCTGGCCGTCGCGATCCTTGGGGGACGCGGCGGCCGGCGGCGTTTAGCGGACTGGCGCCATCGGGTTCAGGTGACCAGCTCCGCAGCCCCGAATGAGACGCTGAACTGGACACACCACAGGTCAACTGCCGGGTACTTCGACAGGTCCACTTCAGCGGGAATCTGGTACACCTGATTGCCTTGGTTTCCTTTAATAAGGCCGAGGTCGTAATAGTCGGCCGAGCCGGCAGTAAACCACCCTGCGGTCCCCTCCACCACGTGCGCTGCGCTAAGCCAGACGTGCACATCCGGACCGTTGGACGTATCCAGGTTTTCCAGCGTCAGCACCCGTGCACCATCCGCCTGCTGGATGATCCGGACAGTTCCCGTGGTCGTGTGCTCATGGCTGATCAGAGTACCCATGGCAAGCTGCACGGGGCCTGCCGGAGTGGGTGTCGGCGTCGGGGTGGCTGTTGAAGCGGTGCCTGGCGCGGACGTTAGCGGCGTAGGCGGGGTTGGTTCAGCTTGGGCTGGAGCGCTGGCCACGATCGGGAGCTGTTCGTCCACCCTCACATCCACAAAGAGCAGCCACGGCTTGAACACCACAAGCCCAATCACCAGTCCTACTGCGGCAACGACCGCTGCGATGGTCCACGTGCGGCGTCGGGATGGGCTCCGGGTACCGCTCATTGGCTCCCGGGTCCCGGGCCTACCAGGCTCAATTTTTCCGCTCATGCATTCATCGTCCGCGCATCCGCAGCCCCGTGCAACGGAGCGGCCGCGCGGCCGCCGGCCACGCCCCCCGGGTGACACATCTTCACGTCTCGCCAAAGGCCAGAATGAGTGCTGTGATGGGTGTCATGAGCACTTCCGGCGCCAACCCTGTTGTACCGCCAGGCTGGTATGCGGATCCGGCCGGGACGGGACGGTTCCGGTGGTGGGACGGTACGGCGTGGACTGATCAATTCAGCACCCCGCAGGTGCCACCCCCATATCGAGGGCCTTACGCCGGTCCCTCCGGGAATGCCCCATATGCGCCCCAGCGCCCGCTCATCGGCAGCGGGGAAGTCGGTCTACAACCCGCTGATCTGGATCATTACCCTGCTCCCGTTGCTGACAATGGCCACCCTGCTGTTCTGGAATCCGAGTTTCCGCGTGATTTACATCGGAAGCCAGCAGACCCCCACTGTGGACCCGTCGTCGATCTTCACCCCCGTCTATTTCCTCCTTGTCTTCTCCGGCTTCCTGACCTACGCGGCTACCGTGCTGCTTGCCTATTTCGACAGCGAACGGCTCAAGCGTGACGGCGTGGTCAGGCCCTTCCATTGGGCCTGGAGCTTCCTCAGCGGCGCGGTGTACGTCATCGGCCGCTCGGTGATCGTGGCAAAGGTCGCCCCGGGCCGTGGCCTCGCGCCGATCTGGGTGCTGATCGGCGTCGTCTGCCTCAGCTTTGTGGTGACAACCGTCAAGATGTCGGCCCTCATGTCAGCGGTGGTTGAGTCCATTCCGAGTTGAGCGGCCCCTAGCGGCCAACTGATTTTGGGCCCGGAGCACGGGGGGATTCGCCTGCTAGTGTCGACGCCGGCCCCCGGCGGAACCGGTAGCCTCTCTCACCACCACCGACCAATACTTGGTACGCCGGCCTGGAAATACCCAGAACCGGTCTATCGGACAGGGCCTGGCAGGGACGAAAAGCCGTCGCCGCCGCCGTCGAGCGAGCGCTTAGACCCAAAACCGGAACAGCGATCTCCGGAACTTTCCTCCATCCGCTGGACTTTCTCCCTGAATCCCTTCCGACGGGAGTGAAAAAGTCGTAGGGTCTGAGGCACGGCGAGAGTCGTGGCTCGGGGGGGGCATCAATATGAATAGGAGCTTCAATTGCGAAGATCACATATTTTTGCCCCAGCCTTGGCATCGCTCTGTGTTGTGGCGGGCCTCCTTGTGGCTGCTCCGGCACATGCCGGTGCGGTTCAAAGGGACTCGACAGTTCAGGAACTGGAAGATCAACTCGTCAGCATCCACACCGGCCGGGTCGCCCAGTCAACCACTAACGAGCACAGAGCGCTGGGAATTTCTCAGGCCCTGCTTGCATCGGCTGATCCGGCGCGATATTTCGCCTCGCTGTCGGATGATGAGCGCGCGATTTTCAAGGCCTATGCGATAGTCGCCAGCACGGTGACGAAGACAGGGTTTGTTCCTCTTGACGACATAGCGAAGCAGTCCGCCGCAAAGGGTTTGACGCCTACCGGCACGTACCAGGTTTCAGCCATTGGTTGCTGGGTGAAGACGGGCTACCGCTATGGAACCAATGCGTGGGGCGCGAATCTCTGGAGCCTGCAGCTCAACGGCGGATATTGCTCATCGGGAAGCTACATCTCTCGTGCCTGGGAAGACAGTTCCTTTGCGCAGACGTACTGGATTGGATGGAGTCATCATGGGCGCATTGGCGGTGGGGCGGGGACCGTCTCGAACCAGGGACGGTCTTGGACGCAGCACAAGTTTGTCTATGGGGCCGGGGGCTGGAACGTCCAGGAGCAACTTCCCTGCCTTCGGGTTCTTGGGTACCCCAGCGGCTCCTCTGCTGTTGACACTGGATGTGGAATCTACTAGGGCAGGAGTTCGAAAATGACGATGAATGCGAGCAGCACCGACAGCGGGGTCCTTTTGTCCCGGCTGTGCGTGATTGCCGGGACAGTTGGCGGGGTTTTGGCGGTGGTGCACCCGCTTCTGGGCTCGGCGATCTCCGCCATTGTGCTGGTGTGGGCCTTGGCTGGTCTGCGCGGCACCGGTCAGCGTGGCTACCAAATAGCCCTCCTTGTCAGCCTGGCTGCACTGGTGATGAACGTCGGGGTTCTCCTGGCATCCTTGTCCGTCGGGACGGTTGTACACGAGCCAGGACCAGCAGTGAAAATTAGTTAGCGGCAAACAGGCTGGTTATTCAAAAGGGGTGGGTGGCTCTGACGGGGCTGCCCACCCTTTCGCCGGGTAGCCTTGGGCCCCTGCTGACGGATACGGCGGCCGGCCAAGGGGCCTGGCCGGCCACCGACTTTGCCGGGCCGGTCCCGACGCAGTCACACACCCGGCATCTCAGGGGGGCTGATATTGCGGGCGTGCCATCCGGGGCTGCACTCCCCACAACGACGCTAAGAGCGAATAGGACCATTAGGTGGCCCGTTTGCCAAAGATGAGTGGGGCCGCCACAAAATTGTGAGCCATCCCGCCTTATCCGTGAGGAGGGAACGGCTCAGCACCCCCAATACCTAGAGCGGCTGCCTGGCACAAGCGGCGAGGGCGGTGCCGATGACTATCGTGCCGTCGAGTTCCTCCGCATGGACAGTCCGCGCTGCAAACCCCGCAGCAGCCATGATCCCGGCAGTCCCCGCTGCCTGGGGCTCGCTCGTTTCAATCAGGAGGCGGCCCTCCGGCGCCAGCCACTGCGCAGCCTCCAATATCACCCGTCGGTGGAGGTCCAATCCGTCGGCGCCGCCGTTGAGTGAGACGCGCGGCTCGTACTCCCGGGCTTCGGGTGGCATAGTCCGGAGCGCGCCCGTGGGAACATACGGAGCGTTTACGGCCAGGAGCTGCACGCGTCCGTGGAGCGTGGAAGGGAGCGCTGCGTACAGGTCGCCCTGGTGGATCAGCCCGCCTACCCTCGCGACGTTCCCGCGGCCGCACCGCACGGCGACCGGATCAATGTCCGCAGCGTGCAGTTCCACGCCGGGGACCTGGGAGGCAATCGCGACGCCGACAGCCCCGGACCCGCAGCACAGATCCACCACAACTCCGGGCCAAGAGGCTGCCGGTGGCGTGGGGCTTTCCCGCAGGATGGCCACCGCCTCCGAAACAAGCAGCTCAGTGCGCCGGCGTGGCACAAAAACGCCCGGCTCAACGGCTATCCGAAGTCCGCAAAACTCGGCCCAGCCCAGGATGTATTCCAACGGCGATCCGGTAACGCGCCGATCCACCCACTCGGATAGTTCAGCGGGCCCGGACGCTTCGGACAGGAGCAGAAGCGCCTCATCTTCAGCGAAAACGCAGCCGGCGGCGCGCAGCCGGGGCACAATATTGGCGAAGGTCAGAAGGTCAGAATGTAGTTCAGGAGCTGGCATGGGAACGCCTTTCGGTGAGCCGATGGGCACTCCGCGCGTCATCTAAACCTGGCGGTCCGGACGGCAGGGTGAGGGAGTACCCGAAACTGATGAAGCGGGAATCGGACTCACCTCCTTCTGTCTGGACTGGAAATTCCATGCTAACCGACGTCCCAATCCCGCTGCACGAGCCAAAATCTTGGCAGGATGGAACCCATGACTTCCTCGAAGCAGCAGACCCTGATCTGGACCGGCACCTACACCGCCGACGGTGGCGGCCGGGCAGAGGGCGTCGGCGCCCTCGCTGCCCACCAGGACGGGACGCTCGAATGGAAGGGGACGGCGGTCAAGACCGATTCGCCGTCGTTCATTGCCGTGCACCCCACGTTGCCGGTGGTCTACGCCGTTGCCGAGCAGCGCCAGATGGTGCAGGCCTTCCGCCGTAGCGGAGAGTTCGGCCTGGAACCCGCCGGTGATCCGCAGCCTGCCGGGGAGTCCACGTGCCACGTAGCAGTGGATCCGCTGGGCCGCTTCCTCATCGCAGCATGCTGGGGCGACGGCCAAGTGCTGCTCTACGAGCTGGATCACGACGGCGGGATGACCGGGCGGTTTCCGGCTGCACCTTCGCTCGATCCCCATGGCAGCCTCACGCCGGGGCAACCCCGTCAGAGCCGCGCCCATGCCAGCCTGATCTTGGCCGACGGACGCGTCATGACCACGGACCTGGGACATGACAGCCTGCGCATCTGGCGGTACGAGCCCGGCGCCGGGCTGATCGCGGACCACGAGGTGGCCCTCCCCTTCGGCAGCGGCCCCCGCCACTTGGTGCAGCACCGCAGCGGAAGCGTCTTTGTGGTGTCTGAGTACTCCATCGAAGTTTTTGTGGTCAAGGCAGACGCCGGGACGTTTGAGCTGATCAACCGCGGTCCGGCAACCGCCGGCGGGAGCCGCGCCGAGGACTCGGCAGCAGAAATCTGCCTCGACCAGGACGGAAATCACGCTTATGTGGGCGTGCGCGGCTCCAACGTGATCGGCGTCCTGCGGGTCGGTGCGGACGGCACCGATCTGTCGCCGGTCAAGGACGTGGCCAGCGGCGGAAACTGGCCTCGGCACCACCTGGTCCGGGGACGCTGGCTGCATGTGGCCCACGAGCGGTCAGACAACATCGCCACGTTCGCCCTGGACCCTGCCACAGGGCTTCCCGGCCCCCTGATCCACAACCTGCAGACCCCGTCGCCCACCGCGTTGGTGCCTTCAAACTAGACCAAAAAGGGCATTCGCTAAACACTGGATTTATTCAGTGCAAGCGCTTACAGTTGTGACTTGGTTCACAGCCCGACTCCTGGTTGTCGGACCACCACCCTGTTATTGCGCCCCGCGCGAGCAGGGCCCTGCACAGCAACGCCGCTACCAGGAAGGTCTCCTGACGTGAATTCCCGCACCCCCAGAGGCTCCACCCCGCGCCTCAAACCAGCCAGCCGAAACCGCAATACTCCCCACGGCAAAACGCTCCCGCGCGCCACACCTTTCCGTGCTGCAGCCGGCCTTCTGGCCGCGGCCGTCGCCGTCGCAAGTGCGGTGCTCCCTGCCAACGCCGCGCCCGGTCCCAAAAATCCGGAGTCGTCGTCGGCCCGTCACTCACTCCGCGCACCGGTGACGGACGAAAACTTCTACTTCGTGATGGCCGACCGTTTCAGTAACGGGGATACGGCCAATGACGACGGCGGCCTGGGCACCGACCCAATGGTTTCCGGTTTCGACCCCACCAAGAAGGGCTTCTACAACGGCGGGGACCTGGCCGGCCTGCTGGACAAGATCGACTACATCCAGGGCCTGGGCACCACTTCCATCTGGCTGACCCCCAGCTTCAAGAACAAAGCAGTCCAGCCCGAGGACAAATCGGCCGGCTATCACGGCTACTGGGTCACCGACTTCACCCAGATCGATCCCCACCTGGGCACCAATGAAGAACTGCAGGCGCTGATCGACGAGGCGCACTCCCGAGGCATGAAAGTGTACTTCGACATCATCACCAACCACACGGCGGATGTCATCGGCTACGAGGAAGGCGCCCGGCGCCCCTACGTCTCCAAAGACACTGAACCGTACAAGACGGCGGCGGGCACAGAATTCGACGACCGCGACTTCGCGGGCTCGGACGACTTCCCGGAACTCAGTGCAGGCTCGTCCTTTCCCTATGTTCCCGTGCTGGACCCCGCGGAAGAAAACCTGAAAGTTCCCAACTGGCTGAACGATCCCACGCTGTACCACAACCGCGGGGACACCACCTTCGTGGGCGAAGACTCCTACTACGGCGACTTCTTCGGCCTGGACGACCTCTTCACCGAGCACCCGGCTGTGGTGGACGGCATGGAAGAGATCTACAAGACCTGGATCGGCGACTTCGGGGTGGACGGCTTCCGGATCGACACCATGAAGCACGTCAACAACGAATTCTGGCAGGAATTCGGCCCGGAAGTCCTCAACTACGCCAAGGCACAAGGCAAGGATGAGTTCTTTATGTTCGGCGAAGTCTTTGACACCACCAAGAGCTTCACCTCCCAGTTCACCACCCGCAACGAGATGCAGGCCGTGCTGGACTTCCCCTTCCAGGACGCCGCCAGGAACTTCGCGTCCAAGAGCCAGGACACGCGCGCCCTCGAGACCTTCTTCGCAGGCGATGACTGGTACACGGACGCCGATTCCAACGTCTACCAACTGCCCACCTTCCTGGGCAACCACGACATGGGCCGCATTGGCAGCTTCATCGCCGCGGACAACCCCGGGGCAACCGACACGGAGCAGGTAGCACGCGACCAACTGGCCCACGAGCTGATGTACTTCTCCCGCGGCAACCCGGTCATCTACTACGGCGACGAGCAGGGCTTCACCGGCCCGGGCGGGGACCAGGACGCCCGGCAGACGCTCTTTGCCAGCCAGGTTCCGGAGTACCTCGACGATGACCTGTTGGGGACCAACGCCACCCATGCGACCGACAACTTCAACACCGGCCACCCGCTCTATTCCAAGATCGGCCAGCTCGCGGCCCTGACCAAGGAACACCCTGCCCTGCGCGACGGCGCCCACCAGCACCGGTTGGCCTCGGACGGGCCCGGAATCTACGCCTTCTCCCGGACGGATGCGGAAGACCAGCGCGAATACGTGGTGGCCCTGAACAACAGCGAGCAGCCGCAGACGGCGGACGTCCCCACCTACATCGGCAAGCGCAACTACACGAAGGTCTACGGTGACGGCACCGCCGAGGTGAAAACCTCCGCGGACGGGAAGCTGACGGTCACTGTCCCGCCACTCTCCGCCGTGGTCTACCAGTCCTCGGGTCGCATTCCGCACTCCAAGGCAGCCCCCGCCGTCGAACTTCAGGAACCTGCCGCAGCACCCGCTGACAACGGCCGGATCAAGGTAACGGCCGACGTCGGCGGTACTTCGTTCTACGAGGTCACCTTCGAAGTGAAAACGGCGGGCGGCGACTGGGCCCCGATCGGCACGGATGACACGGCTCCCTACCAGGTGTTCCATGACGTAGCTGCCCTGGATGCCGGGACCCCGCTTGAGTACCGTGCCACCGTGCTGGACAACGGCGGCCACACGGCCACCAGCCAGTCCCGCACGGCCGCGGTTCCTGCTCCGATCCTGGCTATGCAGAAGCCCGTTGAAGGCAGCAGCGTGGAGGGTTCCGTGGAACTCAGCGCCACAGCCGATCCGGAAAAGGCCAGCCACGTGGTGTCCTTCGAGCGCAGCGTGTCCGGCGGCGACTGGACAGCTGTGGGCTCAGACGACTCATCACCTGTCTATTCAGTGACGGACGATGTTTCGAAGCTGGAAGACGGCACCCAGGTGCAGTACCGCGCCAGCATGACCGGGCCTGGTTTCAGTGTGGTCAGCGAACCGCGTTCCGTGGTGGTCGGCGACGCCCCGCAGCCTGACTCGGTGACTGTTGCCGGGAACCTGAACCTGCAGATGGGCTGCGGCGAGTGGGATCCTGCCTGCCCGCAGGCCATGATGACCTTGGACCCGGCGGACAAAATCTGGCGGCTGACGGTTGACCTGCCAGCTGGCCAGTACGAGTACAAGGCCGCGCTCAATGGTAACTGGGACGTGAACTACGGAGCTGGCGGCGTCCTCAACGGGGCCAACATTGTGCTGGACCACCCCGGTGGGCCGGTAACGTTCCGCTACGACAACAGCACCCACATCCTCACCGCCGTCTACGCCGCACAACAGCCGGGCGCGGTGGCCATCGCGGGCAGCCTGGACACCGAACTCGGGTGCGCCGCCGACTGGGATCCTGCCTGCGACCAGGCCCAGTTGACGCTGGACCCGGCAACGCTGGTGTGGAAGCTGTCCGTGCCGGCCCTGCCGGCCGGTACATATGAGTTCAAGGCGGCGCTGGACCGTGATTGGGGCGTGAATTACGGGGCCGGCGGGGTGCCCAACGGCGGCAATATCTCCTACACGCACGACGGCGGCCCGGTCACCTTCCGGTACGACCACTTCACCCACCTGCTCACGGCGAGCTAGGCGGGTCACGGGCCTGGCTTTGTCACGGGCCTAGGGGCGTACTTTTTGCCCCAGGCCCGTGACAAACCGCCGGATGGCGAGTTCGGCAGTGGGCGGCTCGCCGAAGAACTGCCGCTGAAGGGTGGTGTCCGCGACGTAGCGGCCGGTCTGGAACCACGAGATCATGGCCGACAGGTCCTTGACCATGGGGCTGACCGGCCCCAGCAGGGTCCCCGCAGCCCGGACTACCCCCGCGGGGACGGAGCGGACTGTGAGGGCTTTACCGGTGAGCCGCCCGGCGATGTCGGCAACGTCCTGCATCCCCACTGGCCTGTCCCAGCCGATGTCGATACGTCGGCCATCAAGGCCCGGAAGGTCAACCGCCTCCGCAAGATAGCCGGCGAGGTCGGACGTGAGCACAAAGGTTACCGGAACCTGGGGAGACCCCATCCACCTCAGCCGGCCCTTGCTGAAAGGGTCGCCGCCGAATCGCGTGACCTGGTCCAGGAACGCGCCGGGCCGGAGCGCCACAAACGGCACACCCAGTGCCTCCAGCCGGTCTTCCGTCAGCTTCTTGTGCCAGAAGTGCGGAACCTGCGGGGTCTGGTCGCAAGTGAGGATGCTGGTGAGCACGAAGCGCCGGACGCCCGTGCGACTGGCGGCCTCCACCAGGTTGGTGTTGCCCACGGTGTCGGTTTTGGGCGTGTCTCCCTTGCGGTGCCGGGTGTAGCCCGCGGCCGAGGTGATCACAGCGTGGGCGCCCTCCATCGCCCGCAGCAGCGACCACGCGTCCAGCATGTCGCCCCGGGCGATCTCCACTCCGGCGGCTTCGAGCCGGGAGGCGTCCGATCCGGGACGCACCAGCGCCCGCACCGGCTTGCCTCGTTTGAGCAGCTCCGAGACAACCTGGCTCCCCAGCATGCCGGTACCACCCACTACAAGGACTGGTCCATCAGTCATGAGAGGGCCTCCGAGACAGCAGCCAGCAAGGCGTTGAACCGCGGGTTGGCGGGAAGGTCGTCGATGAACACCGGTTTTCCGTCCGGACCGCCCAGCGGGACCTGCCAGTTCGGGTACAGGGCTTCGGTGGTACCGGGCTGGTTCTGCACCCGCCGCTCCCCTACTGCGTCCACGAGGGCAACGCCGAGCAGGACCGACGGCGACTGGGCCAGCAGGCGGTGCAGCGCCTCGATGGTGCGCTCCTCGGAGCCGTGGCCGCCCACTCCGCTGCCCGTTTCGCCGGCGCCGCCCCCTGCGCTTTCAGTACCTTCCGGCAGCAGTCCGCGTTCACGCAGCAGGCCCATCATCTTTTCCAGCGTGGCCGTGTGGTCGGCCAGTTCCTCAGCCTCGGAGCGTTCGAGCAGGCCCAGCCTGCTCCGCAGCGCCACATGGTGGCCGGCCAGGTAGCCGGCAGTGGGCGGCAGGTCGTGGGTGTTGACGCTGGCGAGGGCCTGCGTGCGGTACCTTTCGGGCGGCAGGGGGGAGTCGCCGTCGTTCTCAAACCACAGGATGGACGTGCCAAGGATGCCGCGGGCGGCAAGGTAGTCACGCACCCACGGCTCAAACGTCCCGAGGTCCTCGCCGATCACCACGGCCCCGGCGCGCTGGGCTTCCAGGGCGAGGATGCCGATCAGTGCGTTGTGGTCGTACGTGACGTAGGCGCCGTCACGCGGCGAGTTGCCGGCCGGGACCCACCACAGCCGGAAAAGGCCCAGCACGTGGTCCACACGGATGCCGCCCGCGTGCCGAAGCACCGTAGTAAGCATGTCCCGGAAGGGTGCGTAGCCGGCCTCCGCCAGCCGTCCGGGATGCCACGGCGGCTGGTTCCAGTCCTGCCCCAGCTGGTTGTACATGTCCGGCGGCGCACCCACGCTGATACCGGGCGCCAGGACACCGCGCAGCGTCCAGGCGTCTGCGCTGCTCAGGTCGACGCCGACGGCGAGGTCGTGGACCACGCCCAGCCGCATCCCGGCCCGGCGAGCCGCCCGTTGCGCGTTCTCCAGCTGTTCATCGCAGATCCATTGCAGCCAGCGATGGAAGCCGATTCGGTCGGCCAGCTTTTCCCTCAGCGCCTCGGCTTCCGGGGATCCCAGCGCGCAGTCCGGGTCGGTCCAGAGGGGGTCGTCCGGTGCCAGGTCCTCCCGGATGGCGGACCAGAGCGCGAAGTCGTCCAGGCCCTGGCCGGAGATCCGGCAGAATTCCTCGAACGCCGCCTGCCGCGCTGGTGAGCGCCGGGCATGGTAGAGCAGCTCCAGCGCTTGGAGCTTGGCAGCGTACACGGCGTTTCGATCAAGCCGCTCAGCGTCCCTGTTCAGGCCGTGGACCTGCTCCTGAAGCCGGTCCACCGTGGCGCGCTTTCGCGGTTTCAGGTAGGCAAGCTCGGGGATATCCTCCACCCGGATGTAGAGCGGATTGAAGAACCGGCGCGAGGACGGAGAGTACGGCGAAGGCTGGACCGGCGGGACCGGCTCTGCGGCATGCAACGGATTGACCAGCACATAGTCCGCTCCGCGAGCACCGCTGAGCGTGGCCAGATCGGCCAAATCCGCGAAGTCGCCGATCCCCCAAGATCGTTTGGAGCGCACTGAATACAGCTGAGTCGCCAGGCCCCAGCCACGGCGCTCAAGCAAGGGCTCGGCTGTGGTGAGCCGCGCCGGAACCACCACCAGCGCACCCTGGGCCGTAACGCCGTCGGACTCTGCATGCAGCGTGTGCCAGCCCAGCGGCAGCCCTTCCGGGACTGCGAACGTTGCGCGCCCCGTAGGCACACCGTCCACCTCCCGCGGAGGCACCCAGATGTCCTGTTGGACGGCGTCCACTGGCTCGCCCGTTCCAGTCTCCAACTCCACGTGCAGGCGGGCAGTGGCTCCGTCCCGGACGTGGACGGCAACCTGCGCGGCTTCACCCTGCTGAACCACGACGGCGGGCGGCAGCATCCGGCGCCATGGCGCCAGCTCCGCCTCGGCCAGGGCTGCCTCAATCAGTTCGTCTGAATGCGCCGGCACCCCCAGCGCCGCCAGGACCTTGATCAGGGTCTCGGGCGCGACGCTGTGCGGCAGTCCGTCCCAGCCGTGGAACGACGTCCCTACGCCGTGTGCGTCCGCGAGCCGCTGCAGGAGGTGCTGATCCACCGGCCCGGGACCAGCCGCCTCACCGCCGCCGGGGGGACCCGGCGTTCCGGAGAATTGCGCGTACTGCTGGTCTGGAGCCTTCATGGATGTCCGCCTCGCCTGGTGTGATGGGCCCGAACTTACATTGATTCCTGCCACACGGGAGCCGAACAGCCCCCGCGCAAAACTGTTGGTTCCGATTATTGCAGGGGCTGCCGCCGAGTGCTTCAACGCCGCTTCGAACCGTTGACTTGTCTGGTGGACATCCCCTAGCGTTCCTGACACTGACAACGTTGTCTATCAAATAGGCACGCGCGATGAAGGGCACCCCCTATCCATGCAGATCAATAAATCCCGGACGGTCCGTACCTGTTCGACACTCACCCTGGCAGGCCTCAGCCTCGCCGCAGCTCTCGCCGGATCCGTTCCGGCCTGGGGCTCAGAAACGCCCGTCGGCAGCGAGCAGCACAGGCCCGCTTACCACTACACACCGCAACAGAACTGGATGAACGATCCCAACGGAATGGTCTTCCACAAGGGCGTCTACCACCTGTACTACCAGCACAACCCGTCGGGAAATACGTGGGGCAACATGTCCTGGGGGCATGCCACCTCCACCGACCTGACGCACTGGAAGGAACAGCCGCTGGCCATCGCCACCGATGACCAGCAGGACATCTTCTCCGGGAGCGTCGTGGTGGATAAGGACAACACCTCGGGGTTCGGAACCGCGGAGAACCCGCCGCTGGTGGCCGTCTATACCAGCGCCTACAAGCCGGGCTCGCCCCATGCAGGCCTGCAGGCGCAGTCGCTGGCCTACAGCGTTGACGACGGGCAGACGTGGACCAAGTACGACGCCAACCCGGTGCTGAACCGCAACTCGGCAAACTTCCGCGATCCCAAGGTCTTTTGGTACAGCACGCCCGATGGCGGCGGCTACTGGGTGATGGCCGCCGTCGAAGCCATGGAGCACAAGGTCGTGCTGTACAAATCCGGCAACCTCAAGGACTGGACGCTCCTGAGCGAGTTCGGGCCAGCGAACGCCACGGGCGGGCTCTGGGAATGCCCGGACCTCTTCCCCCTGGCCGTGGACGGCGATCCCTCCAACATCAAATGGGTCATGGTGGTCAACATCAATCCCGGAGGCGTGGCTGGCGGATCGGCCGGGCAGTACTTTGTGGGTGATTTCGACGGCACCACCTTCACTTCCGAGACCACCAAGGGCAGCGACACGCTGCCCGCCGGGACTCCGCTGGCAGGGTTCAACAACGGCACCTACGACGGCTGGACGGTAGCCAATGAGCCCGGCAACTGGAAGAACGGCCCGTTCGGAGATGCACCCGCGGCCGGCTCGCTGCCGGGACAAAACATGGTGAGCGGCTTTGCCGGGGCGGGGCTGATCAACTCCTTCAACGACGGCGACTGGCCCCTCGGCACCGCCGAATCGCCCCAGTTCACCGTCGCCAGCGATTACCTGAATTTCCTCGTGGGCGGCGGCCAGCACCCCCGCGTCTCGGACAAGCTGGACAACACCCCGCCGGCCGGCGACCTGCTGTTCAACGGCTTCGAGGTTCCGGACGGAACATCAATGGCCGACGCCGGGTGGTCCGGTACGGGCGACCTGGCACCGATTTTCCAACCCGCCACGTCCGGCGGCGACTTCTTTATAGGCGCCAAGCGGATCAACACGTTTGAGACCGGCGGCGCACCCGGTGACGACAGGCAGGGAACCATGACGTCGCCGTCGTTCACGCTCTCCCGGAACTTCATGAGCATGCTGGTGGGCGGCGGGCACCGGGCCGCAGGCTCCGGCCAGCAACTGGAGGTCCAGCTGCTGGTGGGCGGCAACGTGGTGCGCAGCCTGGCCGGGGATGATTCCGGCGCCCTGAACTGGAAGGGCTGGGATGTTGCGGAGTTCGCCGGACAGGAGGCCCAGCTACGGGTCGTGGACCAGGCCACGGGCGGCTGGGGCCACCTGACGTTGGACCACGTGATGCTCACGGACCAGGCCGCAGTGCCGCGGTCCGACGAGACCACCGTAAACCTGGTGGTGGACGGCCAGGTGGTCCGGACAGCCACAGGCGCAAACAGCGAGGTCCTGGATTGGGCCTCGTGGAACGTCGCCGAATTCAAGGGCCGGCAGGCCAGCATCAGGGTGGTGGACAACAACCGGTTTGGCTGGGGCCACATCCTGGCAGATGAGTTCGTGGCGTCGGAGCAGGCAGCCACCCCTCGGATCCAGACGTACGACTGGCTGGACTACGGCCGGGACTACTACGCGTCGGTTTCCTTCGCCAACATGCCCCAGGACAAGCGCATCATGCTGGGCTGGATGAACAACTGGGATTACGCGCAGGCCATCCCTACGTCACCATGGCGCAGCGCCATGTCACTGCCCAGGGAAGTGGCGCTGACCCAGACTGCGGACGGGCCACGCCTCACCCAGAAGGCCGTCAAGCAGGTGGATGACCTTGCCACCAAGCCAAGCTACGCCGAGAAGCGGGCCCGGGACATCACGCCGGGCACCACTACGCTTCCCGCGGCCGCCTGGGGACAGGTCCAGAGGATCGACGTTACCCTCGCGCCGGGCACAGCGTCCCGTGCCGGAATCACCGTGCTGGGGAACGGCAACGCCGCCACGGTGATCGGCTACGACCGGACCACCGGCGAGGTGTACGTGGACCGGCAGAATTCGGGAGACACCGGCTTCCACCCGCTGTTCACGTCGGTGGACTCTGCGCCCGTAACCCTTGACGCTGACGGCACCGTGACACTCCGGGTGTACCTCGACAGGTCTTCGGTGGAGGTCTTCACCCAGGGCGGCCAGCGGACCATCACGGACCAGGTGTTCCCTGCGGCTGGCGCCAACCAAGTGGCGCTCTTTGCCGACGGCGGCACGGCGCAATTGAAATCGGTCACCGTGACGCCGCTGGCGCAGTCGATGTTCAGCACTGTGGCGAAGCCGGTTAAGGACCGCCAGCAGTAGCCTGCGCCGTCCCGGCTCTCCAGTCCCGGGCTTGTTCGCAGTTCCTTGCCATAACGGTTCGGAGTTGCGGACAAGCCCGGGTTTTGGCGTCTATAGCGCGGGAATTAAGTGGCGCGGGTGGTCAGTGGACCGGCTGGAGCCAAGTCAGCACGGAGCCGTCCTCTTCGATCAGGTCCGCGAGCTCGCCGTTGAACCGAGCGCCGTAATCTGCGCTGATGTGTTCCTGGAAGGCGGCATCGTCCTCGTAGACCTCGAACACGAAGTACTCACGTGGATTTGTTTCCCGGGTATACGGCAGGAACAGCTGGTTCCCCGGTTCCCGCCGTACTTCCGCAGTCAGCTGGCGCATCATCTCCGCCACGCGGTTTTCGCTGCCGGGCTTGACGGTGAATTCGGCGTAGAGCGTCTTTGTCATGGTTGTCCCCTCTGGATTTCTGGATTCTCTGGATCTGCTGATGATTGGGCCTGGTGGGTTCAGCCGGCGGGCGGCGGGAGTTCGCCGGAGCCGCGCTGGATGAGTTCGGACGGTACAACATAGGTCTGGGGCGGCTGCTCGTCGCCGTCGATGCGTGCCAGCAACCGCTGGGCGGCGAGCCTGCCGATCCGCTCCGGGTGCTGCGCAATGACGGTGATGCCTGGCTCCATCATGTCCGCCAGGGCGAAGTCGTCAAAGCCCACCAATGCCACGCGGCGGCTGGCGCCAAGTTCCTTCAGGGCGCGCATGACGCCGAACGTCACGAGGTTCTGGCTGGAGAAGATCGCCGTGGGAGGGTTCTCGGCGGTGAGGATCTCCAAGGCCGCCTGCCTGGCTGTTTCCTCGTTGTGGAGTCCTTCCCGGACTGGCATAGCGGCGGTGGGCAGCCCCGCCCGGCCCAGTTCCTCGAGGAAGCCACGCCGGCGTTCCCGGGCGGTCTGAATGTCCGGACGGTCGCCCAGGTAGGCCAGCTTCGCGTGGCCGTGGGCCATAAGGTGCGCAGCCGCCCGCGCCGCGCCGACGGCGTTGTCCGTCACCACGGCGTCGGCCTCGATGCCTACGGGCTCGCGGTCAATGAAGACCAAGGGCAGGTCCCTGGAGTGTTCCGGGATGGCATAGGCCTGGCTGCGGGCAATGGGGGTCAGTACAAGGCCATCGACGCGCCGGCCGAGGAAGGCCGCCACCAGCGACTTCTCCCGCTCAGGGTCATCGTCCAGGCTGGCCGCGAACACGGCGATGCCACGAGCCGCCAGCGTGTCTTCCATGGCGCGGTGGATCTCGCTGCTGAACGGGTTGGCCACGCTGGGCAGCAGCAGCCCGATGGAAAGTGTCTGGCGTCCGGCGCGCCGCAGGCTGCCCGCCGTCAAGTCCAACTGGTAGTTCAGCTGTTGCGAAGCGCCCAGAACCCGCTGCCGGGTTGCCTCGGAGACGCCCGGCTCATCGTTCATCACCCGCGAGACGGTCTTGATGCCCACTCCGGCCAGCGCGGCCACATGGCGCATCGTGGGCCGGTTCTTGGCTGGGTCTGCCGAATAACGATTCGACATCGTTGTCATGATTTCGTCCTTCATCATCGAATTTACCTTGACTCTACCGTGTGACGCTGATTACATGATGCCTGACATCGTTGTCAGGCACGGGATGTGCCACGAACCCAGGAGATTCAATGTTGACTTCCAAGACACCGCGCACCATCGCCCGCCGCCTGGTTGCCGCGGGAGCGGTCCTGACCCTCGGCACCCTGAGCCTCACCGCCTGCGGCGGAAATTCCCCAACCACCTCTGGCACCGACTCCGGCGAAAAGGTGGGCGTGTCGCTGATCGTCAAGACCACTTCCAACCCGTTCTTCGTTTCCATGCAGGAAGGCGCGAAGAAGGCAGCGGAGGCAGACGGCGTTGACCTGAAGCTCGCCGCCGGCAAGGCCGACGGCGACGAAGACACCCAGATCCAGGCCATCGAAAACGCTATCTCCAAAGGCGACAAGGGAATCCTGATCACCCCCAACGGCCCGTCCGTGGTGGACGCCCTGAAGAAGGCCAAGGACGCCGGACTCTTTGTCATCGCCCTGGATACCCCGCCGGACCCCGCCGACGCCGCGGACATCACCTTTGCCACCGACAACTTTGCTGCCGGAGAGCTGATCGGCAAGTGGACCGCAACCCAGCTTGCCGGCAAGAAAGCCACCATCGCCCTGCTGGACCTGTTCGACGACAAGGTAGTTTCCGTTGACTACAACCGCGACCAGGGCTTCCTGACCGGACTCGGCATCGACACCGCGGACGCCAAGAAGAACGGTGACGAGGCCAAGACCGGCAAGTACACCGGCGGCAAGGGCGGCGAGTACGAGATCGTTGGCAGCCAGGCATCCCAAGGTGCCGAAGACGGCGGCCGTACCGGCATGGAGACCCTCCTGTCCAAGAACCCCAACATCAACGTTGTCTACACCATCAATGAGCCTGCCGCAGCGGGCGCGTATGAAGCCCTGAAGTCAGCCGGCAAGGAGAAGGACGTCCTGATTGTCTCCGTAGACGGCGGCTGTGCCGGGGTGGACAACGTGAAGTCCGGCGTCATCGGCGCCACCGCACAGCAGTACCCGGTCAAGATGGCCGAAATGGGCGTCAAAGCCATCGTCGAACTGGCCAAGACCGGCAAGAAGCCTGCCAACTCCGAGGGCCTGGACTTCTTCAACACCGGCGTTGAGCTGGTTACGGACAAGCCCGCTGACGGCGTCAAGAGCATCACCACGACCGAGGCCAGCGACATCTGCTGGGGCAAGTAAGAGGGCAGAACGATCTCAGGAGAAACCGTGACCCAGCAACAGACCGCCGGTCCGCCCGCCGCAGGGAAGCAGACGGACCTGGCAGAAGAATTCCTCGACCGGAGGACGCCGCTCAGCCGGATACGAAACATCCTGCACCGCTACCCCGCCGTCAGCCCCGCCCTCGTCCTGCTCATCGCCGTCGTTGTGTTCGGACTGCTCAATGACAGGTTCCTGCGGGTTGAGAACCTGTCCCTGATTACCCAGCAGGTCTCCGTCGTTGGCACCCTCGCCATCGCCCAGACGCTCATCATCCTCACCGCCGGCATCGATCTGTCCGTCGGAGCCGTCATGATCCTCTCTTCCATGGTCGTGGCCCAACTCGCTGTCAACAACGGACTGCCGGCACCCGTTGCACTGCTCACAGGCCTGGTCGTCGGACTCGCCGCCGGCGCCCTGAACGGGTTCCTGGTCACCAGGTTCCGCCTCCCCCCGTTCATCGTCACCCTGGGCACGCTCAACATCTTCATCGCGCTGACGCTGCTCTACTCCAACGGAGCGACAGTTCGCGGCTCCGCAATGCCGGACCTGCTGACCTGGACAGGAAGCACCTTCCCGGTGGGCCCTGTGCGGATCTCCACCGGCGTCGTCGTGATGTTGCTTCTCTACATCGCCATCGCGTTCATCCTGGGCAAAACCGCCTGGGGCCGGCACGTCTACGCCGTCGGCGATGACAAAGAAGCCGCCCGCCTGGCCGGCATCGCCGTGAACAAAGTCCTCATGAGCGTCTACCTTGCCGCCGGCGCAGTGCTGGCCATCGGCGCCTGGATCCAGATCGGCCGCACCAACGCAGCCAGCCCCAACGCCGGCGTCGACCTGAACCTCGACTCCATCACCGCCGTCGTGATCGGTGGAACCAGCCTCTTCGGCGGGCGCGGTTCGGTGTGGGGAACCCTCCTGGGCGCGCTGATCGTCGGCGTGTTCCGCAACGGACTCTCCCTTGCGGGCCTGGACGTGCTGTACCAGACCCTCGCCGTGGGCGTTCTTATCATCCTCGCTGTGTCCATCGACCAGTGGATCCGAAAGGTGAAGTCATGACCGCGTCCCAGCTGGAATCCGCCGGCACCGAGGTCCGCCAGCCCATCCTGCAGGCCAGGAACCTCGTCAAGACCTTCGGCCGGGTGGTAGGCCTCGACGGCGTCAGCCTGGACCTCTACCCGGGGGAGGTCCTGGCGATCATCGGCGATAACGGCGCCGGCAAGTCCACCCTGATCAAATGCCTCACCGGAGCCGAGATTCCCGATTCGGGAGAGCTGATGGTGTCCGGCCAGCCGGTCCACTTTAAGCGCCCGCAGGACGCCCGCGCCCATGGGATCGAAACCGTCTACCAGAACCTCGCTGTCTCACCGGCGCTCGATGTTGCCTCCAACCTGTTTCTGGGCCGGGAGGAACGCGTGGCTGGTCCGCTCGGCAGCATCTTCCGCGTCCTGGACACCAAGGGCATGCGCCGCAAGGCGAAGGAGGAGCTGACCCGGCTGGGCATCTCCACGCTGCAGGACGTCACGGTACCCGTGGAGAACCTCTCCGGCGGCCAGCGCCAGGCCGTGGCGGTGGCACGGGCCGCAGCGTTCGGTTCCAAGGTGGTTGTGCTGGACGAGCCGACGGCGGCGCTCGGCGTCCGGGAGTCCAACCAGGTCCTGCAACTGGTCAGGGACCTCCGGGACCGGGGGCTGCCCGTCATCCTGATCAGCCACAACATGCCGCACGTGTTCGACGTGGCGGACCGGATCCACATCCAGCGGCTGGGCAAATGCGCGGCCACCATCACCCCGCAGTCCCACACCATGACTGATGCGGTGGCCATCATGACCGGTGCGGCCACCGCGTGACCCAGCACTAATCCCTGCATCACCCCATCCCATCCCCAACCGATGGATCTCCACCTCCGTCCGCGGGCCTGCACCAGGCCCGCGGACGGCCCCATGAAAGGCTCCCCGTGCACAGCACATCCCCCAGCCCCGCGTCAGCAACTCCCCCCGCGGCGGCCCCTGACGTCATTGTTATCGGCGAAGCACTCGTTGACGTAGTCGCCTCCCCCACTGGCCCCATCGAACATCCGGGCGGCTCGCCGATGAACGTGGCCTATGGCCTGGGGCGCCTCGGAGTTTCCACGGCCTTGCTGACGTCACTGGGCCAGGATGCCCGCGGCGAGGCGATCGCGGCGCACCTGCAGCGCGCCGGCGTCGAACTCCTCCGGGGCTCATACAACGCCACCCGCACGGGGTCCGCCACGGCAACCATTGCCGCGGACGGCTCAGCCGAGTACGACTTCGACATCAGCTGGGACCTGCCGCGCATTGCCCCCGCACACCTGCCCAAAGTGCTCCACACCGGATCCATCGCCACGTTCCTGGCACCGGGCGCGTCGGCCGTGCGGGCACTCCTGGAACAGTCACACCGTGAGTGCCTGGTCACCTACGATCCAAACATCCGCCCCGCCCTGCTCGGCAGCCAGGCAGAAGCCCGGAACATCTTCGAAGACCTGGTTCCCCTGACAGACGTGGTCAAGCTCAGCGACGAGGACGCCGCCTGGCTTTACCCGGGAGTCAGCCTCGAGGCCGCCGCCGGACGGATCCTCACGTTGGGTGCCGGGCTGGCGGTGGTGACCCGCGGCGGGGAAGGTTCCCTGCTGGCGACCCCTGCAAACCAGCTCTTCATCCCCGCCATCCGGTCCAAAGTGGCTGACACCATCGGCGCCGGTGACTCGTACATGGCAGCGCTGATCTACGGGCTCCTCTTCCGCCGGACTGAGGGCCTGGGACGGGACGTCCTGACCGCCATCGGGGAGACGGCGTCGAAGGCGGCGGCCATCACAGTGCGCCGACCGGGCGCGAATCCGCCCACGGCCGCCGAGCTGGCCGCGGACCTTCCGGAGTCCGGGCTGGCCGCGCCAGTGCCGGGCGGCCCTGAAAATCTCGTAACCCAGAGCCGATAAGCCCCAACCGGCACGTCAACATATGTTGACGTGCCTCCATTTCGTCAACTAAAGTTGACGAAATGGAGGTGGAGCGAATGAAGACACTCGTTGCGTCAATGGACGGAAAGGGACCTGCGGAAGCGCTGTATGCGGTCGCCGAACTGCAGAAGGAAGTGGGAAGGACCGAGGCATCCCTGGTCCGCAAGGCACGGCAGGCAGGACTGTCCTGGGAAGCAATCGCGCTGTGCCTGGGCGTGAGCAAGCAGGCGGTCCACCGGAAATACGGGAAACAGTAGACGCGGGACCATCTGTTGCTCGGGGTTTTTCACCGGCTGGAACTAGTCGAAGCGGCTGGATGACCTGCGGCCGCGGAACAGGAGTGCGCCGGCGTTGGCTATGACAATGAGCCCAATCCCGCACCACTGCGCTGCCCCCAGGTGCTCATGGAGCGCGAGCGCACCAATGAGGGCCGCAAAGACGGGATTGATGCTCATCAGGACGCCAAAGACGTTGGCCGGGACCCGGCGCAGGGCAATGAGGTCGGCAAGGTAGGGCACTACCGAGGCCAGCACTCCGGCGCCGACGGCACACAGCACGGTGAAGGGATCCGGCGGGCGGCTCACGAAGATCACCGAAGCAACCGGCAGGAACAGCATCGCGGAGACGCCTGTGGCCGCCGCGGTGCCCTGCACTCCAGGGATCCTCCGGCCCACTGTGCGGTTAAGCAGGATGTAGGCCGCCCAGCTGCACGCAGCGATGAGGCCCAGGGCGATTCCGAAGTAGTCAGTAGAGGGCTTCGGCTGGGTGATGGCCACAACGCCGGCACCGGCGAGGACCGCGCAGACGGCACTGGACTTGTGCCGGCTGCCAGCCAGCGCAATCGCCAGGGGTCCAAGGAACTCAAGCGTGACGGCCAGCCCCAGCCCCACGCGCTGGATGGACGAGTAGAGGGACAGGTTCATGGCCCCGAAGACCACCGCCAGCAGCAGGACCGGCCACCACTGCTGCCGCGTGAGGGTCCACAGCCGCGGCCTGACGATGGGAAGCAACACGGCCGCGGCAACGAGCTGGCGAACGGCAACCACGCCCACGGGTCCCATCACCGGGAAGGCGAGTGAGCCGCTGGCCGCGCCCAGTTGGTTGGACAAGGCGCTGGCCACGAGTGTTGCCGGGCCGCCCCTGCCCGCAGTCCTGGGTGAATTTCCATCCGTCATGTGTGAAGTCTCCGCCCGTCGCGTCAATCCGCCCAATGCATGGCGGGAGCTATTTATACGCCTAGCGCATGAATAGACTGGCCGCATGGATCTAGAACTGCGCCAGCTCCAGTGCCTCGCGGCGCTGGTCGGGGCCGGGACTTTCACGGATGCCGCTATCGACCTGGGTATCTCGCAAGCCGCCGTGTCGCGGAACATTGCGGCGCTGGAACGCGCTCTGGACGTCCGGCTGGTGCATCGGACCACTCGCAGCGTCGCCCTGACAGAGGCCGGGGAGCGTGCCATGATCCACGTTCGTCGGGCGCTCTCAGCCCTGGACGAGCTGGTCCGTGAAGCAGGGTCCCAGGCGGGGACACTGCGCATCGGCTATGCCTGGTCCGCGCTGGGCGAGCACACCACGGAATTCCAGCGGCGCTGGGCTGCCGCGTTTCCGGAAACGGAGCTTGAGTTGGTGCGCAACAACACCCCGACGGCGGGCCTCACCGAAGGGACAGTTGACCTCGCCATCCTGCGGCGCGCCCCGGCAGCGGCTGACGTCCGCGTCGCGCAAGTAGGCGAGGAAAAGCGGTACTGCGCCATGAGTTCGGATGACCCGCTCGCCAGCAGGCGTTCGGTGACACTGGCGCAGGTGGCGCAATCGGCGCTCGCGGTGGACGCGCGGACCGGAAGCACCACCCGGGAGTTGTGGCCTGCCGACAGCCAGCCGGAAAAGTTCGTGCCCATCCGCGACGTCGATGACTGGCTGACGGTCATCGGCAGTGGCAGGGCCCGCGGCATCACCGCGGCATCAACGGCACACCAGTACCGGCGTCGGGGTGTGGTGTACCGGGCCGTGCGCGATGCGCCGCCAGTCCCTGTTTACCTGGCGTGGTCCGTGGGTGACGCCCCGCGGGAACGGCAGCTGGTCATTGACCTGCTGGCTACGCTGTATAGCACGGGGCATTCCGTGTGACCTCAAGCCCGGCGTCGCCGCCAGGCCCGCGGGCCAACTGCGCCGGACCGTCTCCGACGGGCACCGAGGTCCCGCGCACCCGTTGGGCTGGTGCAGGGAACGCAGCTATTCGTTGAAATGGGTGACGGCTCCGGGGTTTCCTGAGAGCTTCGCTACCACCTGGGATGCCACATCGTGGAGCTTGATGTTGCGGGTGTTCGAGGCTCGCAGGAGGACCTTGAACGCTGCGTGTTGGCTGCATTTATGCTTGGCCATGATGGCTCCAGTGGCAAGATCGATGACCGTCCTGGACTCCATCGCGGCCTTCAGCTCGTCACGGGTGTCCTGCAGCCGCGCAAGCCTCAGCACCAGCCTCAGGCCCTTCGACGCCTGTTCTGCGAAGGCTTCAGCCCTGTCGATAGACGGTCCGTCGAACGCCTTGGGCACGCGGCTGTAGAGATTCAGCACACCCCGGCTGGGACTCTCCAGCATCAGGGGCACGGACAGGGCCGACAGGATGCCATGCCCCGCCACCGCCCGGGTGTACTGGGGCCAGCGCTCCTCCAGCCGCAGGTCCGGAACGTACAGTGCTTCCTTGTGGTCACTGGCCGAGACCCCCGGACCCTGCCCGCAACCGCCCTCCACCCGCACCATCCGGAGCGCGGGCGGATCGCTCCCGGCAGAAGAGCTGGATTTCCTGCTCCGCACCAGCCAAATCCCGCAGGATACTTCCTCGCCCCGAGTGCTGAGCCGGCCGGCCGCATACGCGGCCAAGTCCCCCAGCACCTGCTCCACGCACGGATCTCCCAGAACCAGATCCTGGAGGTGCAGAGCAACATCAGTGAAAACTTCGTTGTTTGAGACCTTTGCGGCTACCAATGTCCCCCCTGAACACAATGCAAGCCAAGCCGGCCTCAACGCTGCAAGCCGGCTACCGCCTCCGGTCATTGAAGCTTACTCCCGGCGCCTGTAGTGCGGAATAGCCGACGGCATGGTCCTGCCAGACCCCACAAGCCTTTCACCTGCATCGACGCACTAAAGGTATGCTCCGTGGATGCCTCTGTCTCCGCATCTGCTGGCCATCATTTCCCACTATCGAACCCTTGGATTTGCCGTCTCGGAGCCACAGGCTGACATCGAAGGCCGCGACTATGAGGCGCACACGTTCCACGTCGACGGACTCCTGGCAGCTTTCCGTGCTGCCAGGACAACCCCGAAGAAGGCAGGCCAGTTTGTCACGCTGTGGCAGCGGACCGGACCCGACGGCGGCGGTCCCATCCGGCCTTTCGACGCCTCCGACGGAGTTGACCTGTTTGTGGTCGGCGTCAGCGGCGAAGACGGTTGCGGGCATTTCGCCTTTCCCCTGGACGCGCTGATCGCCCGCGGCGTGGTGTCCACGGACTTCGTGGGCGGAAAGCGGGCCATGCGCGTCTACCCGCCAGGGTCGGCGCCCACGAACCGGACGGCGGAGGCCACCCAGCGCTGGCAGCTGGAGTTCTACGTCGGCGGGAATCCACGGGGTTTCCCCACCGTTAACTCTATGCACGGGAGAATATCCCCGAGCCTTGGAGAAGGACGGCATGAGCAGGCAGATTGAATCAGTTGAGGACGACGCCGGGAGGGTCATCCGGTACCGTCGGCACGCCAACGGAGGGGGCTTTGTTGGCCCAGGGGCGTACGTCGCCGAGAGTGCGCGCCTGGGGTCCATGACGTACGTCGAGCCAGGAGCACGGATCGGGTCCGGCTCACGGGTGGGCCACGGGAGCTGGATCGACCGCCAGGCACAGGTGGGCGAACGTACCGTCATCGGGGACGCCGTGCATGTGGGCCACGGAACGGTCATCGGCAACCGTGTTCACATCGGCAGCCACTCGCGCATCGGAGCCGGTGCCGTCATCGAACACGGCTCAAGCCTGCACGCTGACAGCAGGGTTCCCGACGGCGGCCATGTCGCGGCGGAGCGGCGCAGGCCCCGTGCCGTGCCGGCAAAGCGCGGCGCCCAGCCACGGTCGCGGAAGGCCCAGAACCGGCAAGCCGCCTAAGCGGGTGCCCGCGCCGCCGTCGTCACTGCCTTTTCACCAGCGGTCCGCAGGCGCCAACAACCACCGCCGCGGGTCAGCCGGTCAGTGAACCTGTGTCCGGGACCTAGGAATGGTCCCGGATCCAGGCCTCGATGACAGCTTCCAGCGCCGGCTTCTTGGCTTCGAAGTCGGCCGCATCAAGGAAGCGGGCCACGCGGGAGGTTTCCCCGTCACCTTCCAGAAGCCCCAACGGGTCATTGATGGTTGCGCCCTGGTGGAACATCAGCGTGACGTTCTTCCTCGCCTTGGGGAAAAACGAAGCAATGTTGCCCTTGTACATAAAGGTCGGAGCCTGCCACTTCACGGCTTCGCTTAGCTCAGGCGACAGGTCCATGATGAACTCACGCACCCTGGCCACCAGATCGCGTTGGGGACTGGCATAGTTCGCCAGCCAGGTGTCTACCTCTGGATTGCGGTTGGACATGATCCGGCCTTCCGGGATGCTGGGGCTGTGCCTCGGGTTTCCGCGGTGCCGCTGACTGTGATCATCCACCCATTCTAGGAACCTGCCGGGCACCACACAGCCCCTGAGATCTTACGGCTGCGTGAGTTGCGCCAGGATTCTGAAGCCGTGGCGGTCCAGCGAGCCGGTGGTGGCCGAGAGCAGCACAACTGCGGAGCCGGCTTCGCGATCCAGGCCGATCCAGGAGCTGAAACCGCCGGTGCCGCCGTTATGCCACGTCACCGTCCTGCCTTTGGCTTCCAGTGTCATCCAGGCAGCACCAATGCGTGCCGCCGGCCCTGCAAAGGTGGCCACAGGTTCCAGGGCCGCGAGGCCAGGTGCGGATCCATCCAGCAGGGCCCGCGCGAGGGCAGCCATGTCGGTGATGGTGGAGCGGATGCCACCGGCCGGGCCGAGCGCTTCGCCCAACCAGGGATCCTGGCGGCGGCCCTTCCGGTTGGTACCGGTGAGGGCCTGGGGACCCAGCTCGCTTTCCGTCGCGGGCACATACGTGGCAGTGAGTCCCAGCGGAGTGCTCAGGCGTTCGGCAACCAACTCCTTGAAGGTCAGCCCTGCCCCGGCGGCCAGGGCGTGGCCGAGCAGTTCAAATCCGAGGTTTGAGTACCGCGGGCGGAGCGATTTCAGCCGAACCGTGCGCGCCTGGGCCAGCAACTCCGCCAAGTCTTCGCCGTAAGGGTTACGGCCGTGCCGCCAGAGGGCGTACGAACGCTTCCACATATCGGCGTAGCGGGGCAGCCGAGGCAATCCTGATGAATGCGTACTGATGGATGCGAGGGTGAGTTGCCCGGCCGGGCAGTCGCCCAGGGGCAGCAACTCCGCCAAGGTGGTGGATGGCAGAACTTCGCCGCGGCCACAAGCATCCGTGTACAGGAGCCCGGTGATCGCCTTGGAAAGGGAGCCAATTTCGAAGTCCGCCTCAGGCGGGACTCCGGTGACCGCAGTGGTGGCCTCTCCCCGGAGAACGGTGGCAATGGCAAGCCGGGGATGCGAGCGCCGCAGTTCGCCCAGTAACTCGTCCGTCTGACCGGCATCAAGATCCATGCCGCCTACGTTACCCAGTCCGCCCTGCAGTGCCGCCCCGCCTAGGAAGGGACGCCGCTCCCCACACCACCAGGAGCAGGGCAACCAGCAGGAGCCCGGCGTCACCGAGGTCGATGGCGCCCAGCCAGCTGGTCAGCGGATCTTCCAGCCCGAACGCTGCGTTGACGAAGCCTCCCAGCGTGATGACTGCGACAAAGAGTGCAGAGAGCGCGGAGATGCCGGTCACCGCAGCATTGAAGCCGAGCTTCCTCTGCGGGTCGTCCAGGGCCGCGCGGTACATCCGCATCATCGCCACGCCATTGAGTGAATCGCAGAGCGTCATGGCGGCGGTGAATGCGACGGGCAGGGCGATCAGGGCGAGCGGAGAAACACCGGCCAGCGAGGCCGCCGTCGTCATCACCAGCAGGCCGATGGTGGTGGCGGTGTCAAAACCAAGCCCAAACAGGAATCCGATCACGTAGATGTTCCGCGGCCGGCGCACGCGGGACAGCGGCCTGGCCAGGAGTCGCGCCACCAGGCCCTTCGCTTCCAGGTCCTCGACGGCGATACTGCCCCCGGCCCGTGCGCCCAGGTAGGCCCGGGCCGCCCGGACGAATGCGGAGCCGTTGAAGATCCCCATCGCGAGCAGGAACAGGCCGGACACCCCGCTGCCGATCAGGCCCAGCACCAGGTTGCCGGCGGAACCTTCCTCCATGAACTGCCCCACCATGGTGGCGCCGGCCACCACCAGGACGCCGGCCAGGATCACCACCGAGCTGTGGCCCAGGCTGAACGCGAAGCCCACACTGACCGGGTCCTGCCGCTGCGCCACGAACTTGCGGGTGGAGTTGTCGATCGCGGCCAGGTGGTCCCAGTCGTAACTGTGCTTGACGCCCGCCAGGTACGCGGTCAGCACCAGGCCCAGGGCAAGCGGCTGGCCGCCTCCCGCTGTCCCTGTGAACAGAAGTACGACGGCGGCAATGTGCAGGGCGGCCACCGCACCAAAGGTGAACAACAGCCGGGTCCGCAGCGGCAGGGTGTCGCGCTCGCGGTACATGACGGCGAACTGGGTCAGGGCGGCCATCAGTACTTCCTCAGGTTCAGGGGCGCCTGCCCATACCAGCGTTCCCGTAGCAGCGCCGTGCAGGCGCCGAGCAGGCCGTTGAGCTCCTCCGTGCTGTTCGAGAGCGAGCGCAGCGCCAGTCCGGTGGTTCCGGCCAAAGAGCGCGTCAGGGAGATGCCGGTGTGCGCCTGATGGTCCGCGGTGACAGCGTGGAGCTCGTCGGCGAGCGCCTGGTCAACACGCGGGTCCACCACCACCAGCGAGCCGAGATGGCTGAAGCCCTCCATAAAGCCCAGCCCCGTGACGTCACCGGCGGGCGGCCGGATCAGGAGGTTGTCGAGGGCCAGCAGCTGCCCGCGGTCCCCGGTTTCCACGCGGATTTCATTGCGCAGCCGCAACTCCTCATACCGGAAGGACGCCCCGTCCGGTGACCAGCCGGGCGTGATCACCTCGGCCATCACCAGGCTCGACGACGGCCGCACCGTGATGTGCGTGTTCTGCCGGTAGCTGGCCTCCCGGTAGGCGATCAGCTGGTCAGGCATCAGCTCCAGCCGGGCCCCCTCCCCCAGCCGCAGGGTCATCCGCTGCTCAGCAAAAGACCCCGGAGTCCGATAAATCTTCGTCGCCGACTGCGTAGTCAACAACAAATCAGCCCCATCCCCCACTTCAACGTCGATGAGGAACAAATCAGCCCCAAGATAAGCCCCGCCAGGATTCACCACGACGTAGCAAACCTGCCCAGACTCATCAAGGTAATGCGGCCGCAAAACTCTCAAGGCGCCTTGATGAAACTGGTGCGTCGCAATCGACCGCCCCTGCCGAACGGTGATTTGCAGTTCAAGCGCACCCATCGGCGACTTTAGCGCTGAGGCGGCGAGGCCGGGTTTGGGGGCCGCGGCGTGGTGGGCACCGCGAAGCGGGCACGGCCCCAAATCCGGCGAAGCCGCCGGACCCAGCCCGGCCGGCGAGGTGACCACCTGAGCTGCCGCCGTCGTGCTCATTGAGCGAGGTCAAGCATCAGGACATCGCGCCGCACCCATTCGATGACGGCGTCCAGCCCTTCGTCGGTTTTCAGGTTGGTGAAGCAGAACGGCTTGTTACCGCGGAATTCCTTGGAGTCCCTCTCCATGACGGACAAGTCGGCGCCGACGTGGGGGGCGAGGTCGGTTTTGTTGATGATGAAGAGATCGGACTTGATCATGCCTTGGCCGGCTTTGCGGGGGATCTTTTCGCCTTGGGCCACGTCGATGATGTAGATCGAGAAGTCAACCAGTTCGGGGCTGAAGGTGGCCGAGAGGTTGTCGCCGCCGGATTCGACGAAGATGACCTGCAGGTCGGGGTGGCGGGCTTTGAGTTCCTCGATGGCGGCGGTGTTCATGGAGGTGTCTTCGCGGATGGCGGTGTGCGGGCAGCCGCCGGTTTCGACGCCGATGATCCGGTCCTCGGGCAGGATGCCGTTGGCCGCCAGGATTTTGGCATCCTCGATGGTGTAGATGTCGTTGGTGATGGCAGCCATGGAGATTTCGCGGCTCATGTGCCGGGTGAGCCGCTCCACGAGCTGGGTCTTGCCGGCCCCCACCGGGCCGCCGATGCCGATTTTGATGGGTTCAGTCATTGTGTCCTCCTGCTAGCTCATGAACATTCGGGCGCGTTGCCGCTCGTGCCGCATCTGTGAAATTTCCAGTCCGGGGCTGAGGGCCCCGAAGTCGTCCGGCGTCAGGAGGGCGACGCGTTCGACGGCGGCAGCGACGTCGTCGGCCGCTGTCCGCAGCAGCCGCTGGCCGGCGTTCTGCCCCAGCGGGATGGCCCGGACGGCGTTTTGAGTCAGTGATGTGACGGCGGCGAAAAGGTAGGCGCTGAGCGCCTCTCCGAGCGGCACCCCCAGGGAGCGTGCGACGACGGCGAACGCCAGCGGCTGATGCCCGGCGGCCTGGCCAGTGGTCACCAGGTCCCGGTACAGCGTGAGCGAAGGGGAAGGGAACACTTCAGCCCCGATCTCCAACAACCGCCCACCCATCTTCAAGCTCGCCTCCCGAACCTGCCGAGGCAGTAAAGAAGCAGACAAGAGCTCATCCAACTCCTCAAGCGGAACGTCCTCGAAGACGAACCGGATGGCCAAGCCATCGGAGTATGTCAACTGCTGGGCCAAGAAGGCGGACAGCCAGGTGCCGAAGGACCCCTCATCAAAAATGACCCCAGCGTCGACGTAAGTCTCAAACCCAAGCGAGTGTGCAAAAGCTCCAGTAGGCAAAGCGGAATCCACCAATTGCTGCAGCGCTAACTGGTACGTGGGCACACCGGCGGAGGCGGGTGAAGGGGGCTGCGGTGTGGTGGGCACCGCGAAGCGGGCACAGCCCCCTTCACCCGCTGGAGCCTGAACGGGCCCAGCGGACGCGGGGTTAGTGCGAGTGCTCAGCATGGCGAAAAGGCACAGGCATGACGCGCTCCTGGCGGGTAAAGGGCACGCCGACGTGGCGAAGATAGTCCTCGACGGTGTGGTCATAGGCGCACACCATGACGTCGGCTTCATATTCCGAGGTCGAGTCAAAGAACTGGGCCTGGAGGTGACGGTTGCCCAGGGAGTGTGCCACGACGCCCATTTCGTGGATGCTCCGCGGGCTCACCACGAGCACGTCGGTGGGGAGCACGGACACGACGATCATGTTCGTTTCGGCAACGTGCAGGATGTCGCCGTCGCGAAGGTCACCGGAGCCGGAGGGCAGCCGGATGCCGATTTCCTTGCCGTGGTCGGTAGTAACGCGCTGGATGCGCTTGACCAGCTGGGCGCTGGGAAGCACCACTTTCTCGCGGTGCAGCCCAATGTAGGCGGCCAGGTCGGCGGTGGGCAGTTCGTGGAGGTTGCCGAGGACTTTTTCGATGATCACGTAGGGCTCCGGTGGGGAAAGTTAGAAGAGGAAGTAGCGCTGGGCCATGGGCAGGACGTCGGAGGGCTCGCAGGTGACGTCCTCGCCGTCGACGGTCACCTGGTAAGTCTCCGGGTCCACCTGGATGTCGGGAGTGGCGCCGTTGTATTTGAGGTCGGCTTTGGTCAGGGAACGGATGCCGGAGACGGGCCGGATGACTTTCTGCAGGCCCAGTTCTTCGGGGACCCCGGCGTCGATGGCTGCCTGCGACAGGAACGTGATGGAGGACTGCTGCACCGCTTTGCCGAATGCGGCGAACATGGGGCGCATGGTCCGTGGCTGCGGGGTGGGGATGGAGGCGTTGGCGTCGCCCATGAGCGCGTAGGCGATCTGGCCGCCCTTGAGCACGAGTTCGGGTTTGACGCCGAAGAACGCCGGGTCCCAGAGCACCAGGTCAGCGAACTTGCCCTCCTCCACGGATCCGATGGACTCGGCCATGCCTTGCGCGATGGCAGCGTTGATGGTGTATTTCGCCACGTAGCGCTTGAGGCGGAAGTTGTCGCTGCCCGCAGTGCCGTGCGTGCCGCCGTCGGGATCGTTCAAAACGCCGCGCTGCTTCTTCATCTTGTCCGCCACCTGCCAGGTGCGGGTAATTACCTCCCCCACGCGGCCCATGGCCTGGGAGTCGGAGGATGTGATGGAGAAGATGCCCAGGTCCTGCAGGACGTCCTCGGCGGCGATGGTTTCGGCGCGGATGCGGGAATCGGCGAAGGCCACGTCCTCGGGGATGTCCGGGTTGAGGTGGTGGCAGACCATGAGCATGTCCAGGTGCTCTTCGATGGTGTTCCGTGTGTACGGCAGCGTGGGGTTGGTGGACGCCGGCAGGACGTTGGGCAGCCCGGCGATCCGGATGATGTCCGGCGCGTGCCCGCCACCGGCACCTTCCGTGTGGAAGGTGTGGATGACGCGGCCGTCGATGGCGCGGATGGTGTCCTCCACGAAGCCGCACTCGTTGAGCGTGTCGGTGTGGATGGCCACCTGGACGTCGTATTCGTCGGCCACCTTGAGCGAGTTGTCGATCGAGGAGGTGGTGGAGCCCCAGTCTTCGTGGACCTTGAGCCCGATGGCACCGGCGCGGATCTGCTCGGCGAGGGGTTCGACGGCGGACGCATGGCCCTTTCCGAGCAAGCCGATGTTGACGGGCAGCCCCTCTGCGGCCTGCAGCATGCGCTGGATGTGCCATTTGCCGGGGGTGACCGTGGTGGCTTTGGTGCCTTCGGCCGGGCCTGTGCCACCACCCACCATGGTGGTCACGCCGCTGGTGAGGGCGGTGGGGACCTGGTCCGGGGAGATGAAGTGGATGTGGGTGTCGATGCCGCCGGCCGTGAGGATTTTCCGTTCCCCGGCGATGATTTCGGTGCTGGGGCCGATGACGATGTCCACGCCGTCGGTGATCTGCGGGTTGCCTGCCTTGCCGATCTTAAAGATATGGCCATCCCGAAGCGCAACGTCAGCCTTGTAGATGCCCGTGTAGTCGAGGATGACGGCGTTGGTGATGACAGTGTCCGGAACGTCTTCACTCCGCACCACTTGGCCGTTCTGGCCCATGCCGTCGCGGATCACTTTGCCGCCGCCGAACACCACTTCCTCGCCGTAGACCGTGAGGTCCTTCTCGATTTCAAGGAACAATTCGGTGTCCGCCAGCCGGATGGCGTCGCCCGTCGTCGGGCCATACAGGTCCGCGTACTGCCGGCGGGGAAGGTCGAAGCTCATTTGGAACCTGCTTCCGGAGCTACCAGCGGACCGTTGACCGCGTTGCTCAGGCCGTAGACCTGGCGGCTGCCTGCCAGTTCAATCAACCGCACGGTCCTGCTGTCCCCCGGTTCGAAGCGTGCAGCCGTTCCGGCGGGGATGTCCAGCCTGCGCCCGTAGGCAGCCTGCCTGTCGAAGGTGAGCGCAGCGTTCGCTTCGGCAAAATGGAAGTGCGAGCCCACCTGCACGGGCCGGTCACCGGTGTTAGTGACGACGACGTCGATCGCCTCCCGTCCGGCGTTCACCGTTACCGGTTCAGACCGAAGGATGTATTCGCCTGGAATCATGGCCGCCTGCCTTATCGGATCGGATCGTGGACGGTGACAAGCTTGGTGCCGTCAGGGAACGTGGCTTCAATCTGGACGTCATGGATCATTTCCGGGACGCCTTCCATCACGTCTTCCCGGGTGATGATTGTGGTGCCGTAGCTCATCAGGTCCGCCACGGTGCGGCCATCACGGGCGCCTTCGATGAGTTCGTAACTGATGATGGCAACGGCTTCGGGGTAGTTGAGCTTAAGTCCTCGGGCCTGCCGCCGCCGGGCAAGGTCGGCGGCCACCACGATCATGAGCTTTTCCTGCTCACGGGGCATCAGATGCATCAGGTTCCCTTCTGGTGCCGGGCACGGTCCTACGTTTATAGACCCGGAGGATCATGCAAGCCAGCTTCTCCGACGCATCGCCTCCGTGGCGGTTTTCCTGATCAGCGTAGGCCCGTTAGGTTTCCGTCAGATTTCCGGCGTCCTGCTCTCCGCCATCCCCGGTTCCTCAGCAGCAGCCTGCGCATAGGACGCCGAGACCCGGCGGTAAACGGGGGTCAGGAAGGCCAGCAGCGCGGCCGCGATCATGATGATCCCAGCTACCAGGAACACCAGGGCGATGCCACGGGAAGTACCCTCGCCCAGCAGCGGGGCCAGCTCGGCGGCGCCCTCAGCGGACCGGGCGTACGGGATAATCCACACCTGGGCGATCGGGGCGATGAGGAACGCGGTGATTGGCGCCGCAGCGGACTCAAAGGCCATGGCGAATCCGAACACCCGGCCTTGCCGCTGCAGAGGCACCACCTGCTGGATGACGGTCTGCTCCGCGGCCTCCACGAAAGGTATCAGGACCAGGTACAGCCAAATGCCCGCAATGTAGAGCCACGCCCACTCCCGCAGCGTGAAGACGGCGCCGAGGACACCCATGACGATCACGGCGATGAGCATGGTGCGCAAGGGGTTGGCCCCGAGTCCAAACTTGCCGATCAGCGCTCCGCCGATGAGGAACCCAGTGGAGGCCACAGCAAAGAACGTGCCCCACAGCTCCACGGAGAACATTTCCAGGCCGTAGGGATCCATCAACGCCATGTAGACGCCGCCGATGAAATTGTTGAACGTGGAGAACAGGATCAGCGCGAACAGACCCGAAACCGCCAGTACGGCGGCGAGGGAGCCGCGCAGGTCGAAACCGCCGTGCGCATCCGTGGCCGCCGGCCGCACTTCCTCGGGCATGCGCAGCATGAGCAGGTGCGCGAATGCCAGCGCCGTTAGCACAAGGGCCACCACGACCGTCCAGCCCATCCCCAGCAGCCCGACCGAAAGCCCTGAGAGCACGGAGGTGACGATGAGCATGAGTCCCTGCACCATGCCCACCAGCCCGTTGGCATTGGCCCGCCGATCCGGCTCGATGAGAATGGTGACCGTGGTGGACAGGGCGATATTGCGCATGTTTTCCACCACCGCACCGGTCAGGATGATCACGGCAAAGATCCAGAACCACGGCTGCGTCAGGTCCAGCATCGAGCGGGCGGGTGTCAGCAGGAACATCACCCCGGAGAGCACGAACATCACCAGGGTGAAGCCGGCGGCGAAGCGCATCACGGCCAGTTTGCGGTAGCGGTCCACGAACGTGCCGAAGCTGATGCTGGAAACAGCGATCAGCAGCATATAGGCCCCTCCGATGACGCCGGTGGCGATCACGTTGCGCGTCTCCAGGTACACCCAAAAAGTCAGGGCGAACCACAGGTAGCTGGTGGTGATGTTGGCGAGGGCAGTGTTCGCCAGGATCCCTGCGAACGTGCGGGACCGCTGCGCCGGGGTGCGCAATGACGTATCGATGGCGTCCGGATCGGCCAGCTGCCCGGCCGGTTCCTGCTCGGTCATGCGTCCCAGTGTACTGACAACCACCCGGCACGGACATGGCAGGAGACCGGTGAGGGGCATCGCCTGGAGACGGCTAGGTGCCAAATTCACCCGGCGTGAGGCGCCGTTGAATCCCTGACCACAAGCCGGGTGGCGAGTTCCATGTGGCTGGACTTACGCGGCGGAGAGTGACTGGACGTTGCATGGCTTTCCTCGCGTTGGTCTGGCGTAAGGGCCGAAGTGGGCAACGGTTAAAAGCGGGAGGCCGCCGCATCCTGCGGCGGCCTCCTGCCCCGTCCCTCGTCAGTCGTCCTCGGCTGCGCCTTCCATGACGGCCGTAGGGGCAACGTAGCCGTTGGGGTCGATGACCCAACCGGCGTCGTGGGCCGCGGCTGCCACCTCTGGTGCCCATTCAAGGCGCACGCGGTCATCGCCCGGGTTGATCACCAGGAGCTCACCGGTACCCGGCGTCGCTGCTGCTTCGCCGCCCTCCAGGCAACGGAACTCCCGCCAACTGTTGGCGGGAACGGAGAAGGAGTCGGCTGGGCCCAGTTCCAGCGTCGTGCTCGCATCCCCGTTCAGCGTCAGCGCCCAGCGACCGGACTTAACAAGCACTACCTGCGGCCTGTCATGGCGGTGCCGAAGCACGCCCTCGCCCGGCTCCGCCCGCAGCCACGCAAGGTTGAAGCTGTGCGGCTCATGGATCGGCGGGACCTGGCGCCTGTCCTCGGACATTCCGTAGCCGATCACCAGGCTTAGTTCAGCGCGGCCGCCGGGCAGGGCGTTGCATAGGAGCGCGTGCTGGCTGTAGATGCGGTCGCCGGGCTGAACCACGCGGGAGCGCATCTGCTCCGGCGTGTACGTGGTCAGGTCATCGATGAAATGCTGCTGCATAGGCTTGATCAGGGCCACGCCTTCCGGGAGCTCGTCGCCGGCCACAGTATCGATCAGGCGGTTGTCTGCAGTGAGGTACAGCCCATAGGACTCGGCTTCCCGGAGCACGGACGGGCCCCAGATGATTCCGCCGGTGTCGTCCCTGCCAAGGACCGTGTAAAGAATCCCCTCGTCCGGCCCTTCATTGGTGAAGCCGCGGAAAATCCAGGTGGGAACGGAGATGATGTCGCCGTCCTTGGCGATGTACTCCCCCTGTTTGCCATCTGCGCCCCAGCGGAGCCGGAACTCGCCTCCGAGGTTGATGAACACTTCGGCGGTGAAGTGCAGGTGCAGGTTGTTGCTGATGCCATTGGGCATGCCGGCGGCGCCGGTGTTGAAGCCATGCGGTTCGGTGAGGTTGACGTACTGGTTGGGGTTCTGGGACACGCCGGGGCCGACGAAGGCGTAGTTCTCCTTCTTGTCCGAGCCCGGAGTGCGGCAGTCAATAAATGCCGAGTTGCATGGAACCCAGTCCGTGCGGCGGATGGTCCGCCGCTGGATCTCACTGCTGTCGATGTTTTGCTCTGAATCGATGGTGCTGGTCATGATGATCCCTCCTTCGGGGATGTCGAGCGGGGTCAGTAGATGTTGGCGGCCGGCTCAGGGCCGTCGCCGCGGGTGGCGTTGATCTGCGCCCGGATGGCGATGTCATCCCACAGCTTGACCTCGTTGACGATCCGACCGTTCTGGACGAGGAACTGCGAGATGCCCAGGACATCCACCGGCTTGCCGGTGACTGCGCCGTAACGGGCCTGGCCGATGTAGTCGCCTGTGAACTTCCACGTGACAGCAACTCGAAGGCCGCCATAACGCGGGTCGTTGTGCGTCTGGATGTCACGGACTTCGAACTGGCCGCCAGGGAAGGCATCAAGGAACCGCAGCAGCTGACGCCGGTAGCCTTCGGGGCGGATGATGAGGTCGTTGCCGACCGTGTGCAGAGTCAGGTCGCGAACGAAGAATTCGTCGACTTTCTTGAGGTCACGGTCGTTCCACACTTGCCCGATCATGGCAAGGACATTCTCGACCTCGTCACGGTAGTCGTCGGGCCTGGGACCTGAATCACCCACGGCGATGACGTCTGCCGGTGCGGATTCGGTGAACGATCCGGTGTAGCCACGGAAGGCTTTGGTCCGAGCAACCTCATCGGGGTCCAGGCCCTTGGACAGTGCATGGGCGAGTTCGTCACGGACCACCCACTCCTCGACCATCCGGCCCCGGCGGTACAGGCAGTTCGCGATTGTTCGGCCTACCACCTTGAAGCCGGCCTCCCCGGAAAGAACGAGGTGCGAGCTGAGGAAGGCGTCGTTGCCGCGGGCCTCCCAGATGACATCCCCCGCCTGGCCAATGTGGTCCGGTGCCTGCGAGATCCGCATCAGGCATCCTTCGATGACTTCCTGCCGCGTAGTGGACGTGCCGTAGGAGCCGTGGACGATGGAGTCGGGCTCGTAGTTGTCGCGGATGAAGCCGATCTGGCGCTCAACCCAGATGTAGTCGGTGACCTCGCGGATGAAGTCGTCAGGATCGTTGTAGGGCTTGTAGGCAGCGGGGTCGAGAGACACGCTTTTCACTCGCTTTCAGGAACGGAAGTTAGGTGGGGACAACAGCGAGTGTATGCGTATGCACAACATGCTGGCAACCCCTTTTGGCTGAACTTTTCAATCAGCGACGGGTCAGTGGATGCGTGCCAGCGTGTCGCGCATGACCAGCCGGGACTGGAAGGCGGACTCCTCAACAGGCCGGTCCGGCTTCTCTATCCGTTCGATGAGCAGGTCCGCCGCCCGGCGAACCATGGCATCGAGATCGTAGGAAATGGTGGTCAGCCGGATAATGGGCCAGGAAGCGGACGGCAGGTCGTCAAACCCTATGATCGACACGTCAGTGGGAACCTCTGCACCCGCGCTTCGCGCGGCATTGAGGGCGCCGAACGCCACCACATCGTTGCCGCAGACGATGGCGGTGGGCGGCTCCGGCATCTGCAGGAAACGCTCCGTGCCGGCCTGGCCGGTGGCCGTGTCGAACGGACCCCGATGAACGTAGGGTGCGGGAATGGAAATGCCATGCTGGGCGAGCGCCTCGCGCAGTGCAATCTCCCGGTTGATGGCAGTACTTGTGTTGGCCGGACCGAGGATTGCAGCAATCCGGCGGTGGCCGTGCTCGAAGAGGACCTCGGCGGCCTCGCCCATGCCCTGCGCGGGATCCACAACGGCCGCATCGGCCCGTACGGCCGCGGATGTCCGGTTGAAGTAGACGAACGGAAGCCCGCGGTCCCGCAGCCTGAGCGGCACCACGGAGTCGATCGTGGAGGTCGCCAGGATCACGCCATCGAGCCCGTTGGAGATCAGCCGCTCCGCGACGACGTCGTTATCCGCCGCCTCGGTATGCAACATGAGCTGGTAGCCGCGCGACTCCAGCTGGTGGAACGCGGGCGCAATGATATGCGGATAGAACTGGTTTTCGAGGTCCGTGAGCAGGAGGCCGACACGCCGCGTCCGCCCGCTGGACAGGGCCCGTCCGGCGTCGCTGGGAACGTAGCCCAGGCGTTCGGCGGCCCTGCGGACCCGCTCCTTGGTTGCCTCGGAGACGCGGGGATCATCCCTCAACGCCCGGGACACAGTTGGCTGCGAAACGCCTGCGAGCTGAGCGACATCACGGCTTGTGACAGTCATCTAGTTCTCCCTACGGTCTTCGGCGCTCCAGGCGCTGCAAGGTTCTATCGAATCAGACTATTGACCTCGGTGTTGGCCCGTTCCTATTATAGACATACGTATGCAACAACGAGGAGTAATTGTGGTCAAGTACCTGAAGCAAGCACCGTCCAAGTCCTTCGCAGACACAAGCCAGGCCGACGTGGCAGAGCGTGTGGGCCAGATCATCGCAGAAATCCGGTCCGACGGCGACGCTGCCGTCCGCAAATACGCCGAACTCTTCGACAAGCAGACCCTGGACTCATTCCGGCTCTCGGACCACCAGATCGAAGAGATCATGGGAACACTGGACCAGCAGGTCATCGAGGACATCGTTTTCGTCCAGGACCAGGTCCGCACCTTCGCCCAGGCGCAGCGGGACTCGATGCAGGACGTCGAGATCG
Source organism: Arthrobacter sp. R4 (assembly GCF_051365025.1). NCBI lineage: Bacteria > Bacillati > Actinomycetota > Actinomycetes > Micrococcales > Micrococcaceae > Arthrobacter > Arthrobacter sp. R4. The sequence continues at coordinate 270,641 of NZ_JBLWIJ010000008.1, read as the reverse complement.
AGACCCTCCCTGGTGTCTTCCTCGGTCACCGGCATGTTCCGGTGCAAGCCGCCGGTGCGTACATTCCGGGCGGCAAGTACCCCCTCACAGCTTCGGCCCACATGACCATCATCACCGCCAAAGTGGCCGGAGTCCCGCGGGTCGTGGCCTGCACGCCGCCGATCCGGGGAGAGATTCCGGCCGCGACGATCGCCGCCATGAAGCTGGCCGGGGCAGATGAGATCTACCTGCTGGGCGGCGTCCAGGCAGTCGCAGCAATGGCGCTCGGCACCGAGACGATCAACCGCGTGGACATGATTGCCGGTCCCGGCAACGCCTACGTCGCCGAGGCCAAGCGGCAGCTCTTCGGCGAGATCGGCATCGATCTCTTTGCCGGGCCCACGGAGGTCCTCATCGTCGCGGACGCCGACGCTGACCCGTTCATTGTCGCCGTCGACCTCCTCTCCCAGGCCGAGCACGGACCGGACTCGCCCGCGATCCTCGTGACCACCTCTGAAAAGGTGGCCCGCGAGGCGCTTGAGCACATTGAACGCATCCTGCCGGACATGCCCACCAAGGACTTCGCCGAACCGGCATGGCGGAACTGGGGCCAGGTCATCGTGGTCGACGACCTTGATGAGGCGTACAGTGTCGCGGATCAGTTCGCCGCCGAGCACGTCCAGATCTTCACCGCCGACCCCGCCCTTGCACTGACAAGGATGCACAACTACGGAGCCCTCTTCCTCGGCGAGAACACGTGCGTCTCCTACGGCGACAAGGTTATCGGCACCAACCACGTCCTCCCGACTCTCGGTGCGGCAAGGTACACCGGCGGCCTCTGGGTGGGGAAGTACCTCAAGACCGTGACCTACCAGACCATTGAGAATGCCGAATCATCCGCCGAGCTGGGCCGGGTCCTGGGCCGGGCAGCACGCGTTGAGCTTTTCGAGGGACATGCCCGTTCGGGCGACGTGCGGGCCTGGCGCCACAGCGGCGAACAGTTCGAGTGGATCGACCGCGCCCTAGCGGGCACCACCTCCGCCGGAGCGACCCTATGACATCCCTAACCGGCCGCACGGCGCTCGTCACCGGGGGCGGTACGGGGCTGGGCGCTGCCATTGCGCGGGCCCTTCACGACGCCGGCGCAGAGGTTGTGATCGCAGGCCGGCGCCCGGAGCCACTGCAGGAAGTCGCGGCCGCGCTCGGGAATGGCGCAACCTGGCGCACCGTGGATGTGGCCGATCCCGAGTCTGTCGGGCAGCTTGAAAAGAGCCTGTCCGGGACCGAAGTGTCGATCCTCGTCAACAACGCCGGAATCGCCGGACCAGTCGCACCGCTGACCGATATCTCGCCGGATGAATGGGACGAGGTCTTCAACGTCAACGTCCGAGGTACCTTCCTGATGTGCCGGGCCTTCCTGCCTGCCATGGTCAGCCGGGGCAGCGGAGACATCATCAATCTCGCCTCGGTATCAGGAAAGCGGCCCCTCATACGCCGGACACCCTACTGTGCTTCAAAGATGGCTGTGATCGGGCTCAGCTCAACCCTGGCCTTCGAAGTAGGACCGGCGGGAGTCAACGTCAACACCCTCTCGCCGGGGCCGGTGGACGGTCCCAGGATGGACCGCAATTTCCGCCTGGAGGCCGAAAGGACCGGCAAGACGTATGAGCAGGCTCAGGACGTCTTTGTCTCGCGCGCCGCCCTGGGCCGGATGGTAACTGAGGAAGAGGTCGGCGCGGCGGTGGTCGCGATGCTCGGGATGCCCGGCCTCTGCGGTGCCGACGTGGACCTGTCTGCAGGGATGGTGGCATGAAGCCGGAACGGCGTGCCCTGCGCACACGCGTCCTCGCGGGTGAGCGCGTCTGCGGGGTCCTCCTCCGCATGCCCTCGGAGGAACTCGTGGAAATGCTCGCCGTGGCGGGGTTCGACTTCATTCTGATCGACTGTGAGCACGGGCCGGCAGATGTGGGGGCCCTGCGCCAGCACATTGCTGCCGCAGCCATGCACGGCGCCGATGTACTGGTGCGCGTCGGGGAGGGTGAGGACGCCCTGATTCTGCGGGCACTGGACAGTGGAGCTGCCGGGGTGGTTATGCCGCACCTGGACAGTGCGGAGCAGGCTCGGAACGTCGTCGCCGCTGCCCACTATCCCCCGCGCGGGCGGCGCGGCTTCGCGACCTATGGGCGGGCTGGGTCCTATGGTGCCGTCAGCGGCCCGGACCATAAGGCGCGTCTGGCCGAGGAAACACTGGTGATCGGCATGATTGAGTCCCCGCTCGCCGTATCGGCGGTGGACAAGATCGTGGCTGTTGATGGATTGGACGGGCTGCTGCTCGGAGCCGCCGACCTGGCAGCGTCCAGCGGCCCCGGGGACCTGTCAGTGCCGGAATCGCGGGCGCGCGTCAACGCGGCACTGGCCTCGGCCGGATCGCTAAGGCTGGACCTGGTGGGCGATGCCGAGGCTGCTGCCGCTTCTTATGCCGATGGCGCCCAGATGGTGGCGTACAACCTTACCCAGGCGCTCATGGCGCAGTTTGCGGCGCTTCTGAAGCCGCGCCCCCTCCCCTGATCCTGAACGGGCCCATAACAGAACCGGCCATCCTCATCCGATGCTTCGCGCAGGGAGGGGATGGCCGGTTCCTTGGTTTCGTGCCGCAACGCGTTGCTAGGCGTTCAGCCAGGACCTGAGGAGCCGGCCCACTTCCTCCGGGCGTTCCATGGGTGAAAGATGGCCGGCGTTGACCGAGGCCAGGCGCGCCCCAGGTACCGCCGCCGCAATGTCCTGGTGGAAGCGCGGTGGGCAGATTGCGTCGGCCGTGCCCGAAACGACGAGCAACGGTATGCGGAGCTCCGGGAGCGAGGCAAGCTCATTCCCCCTCGTTGCCTGCATGCGTAGCTGGGCATCCAACCGGGCGGCGCCGGTGTCCTCGCCCATTTGCAGGACACGCTCTGCGAGTCCCGGGTCCCGGTCCCGCGCCGGAGCGCTCAGGAGCGCGTAAAGGATGTCGCCTTGAAGGTCTCGCGGGGTTTCGCCGTCCGCGAGGCGGTCGCGCCAGGTGCGCCAGCCGTCGCGTTGACGCTGCGTTGGAGCCTGCGCGTTGGTGGACATGAGGCAAAGGCGGACCACCCGTTCCGGGGCTTGGCGGCACAGCGCCATGCCAACGATCCCGCCGAGGGAGAGCCCGGCCAGCGCGAAGCGCTCGGGGAGTATGTCCAGCAGGGCCTCGACCTGGGCATCCATGCCCGGTTCATCAAGGGTCGGCGTGATGGATCCCTCGAGCCCGCAGCCGGACCACAAATCGTCGGTGCAGTTCATGCCGGCGAGCAGGACAAGGGGGACGCGGAAGTCCGCCGTCGTTGACGGCGGACCCGCGGTGGAAGACTCCATCGTTTTTCTTCGACCCCGCTCAGCCCTTGACGGAGCCGTCGCTCAGGCCGGCCACCAGGTATTTCTGGGCGACGAAGGAGATGGCGATGACTGGCAGCGTGAGCAGCATGGCCGCCGCCCCTGCCTGTTGGAGCATGGGCAAGGTTTGCCCCAGCTGCGTGGTGATGAACACGGGCACAGTCTTTGAGGACGTGTCGGTGAGTACGAGCGCCGTGAGGTACTCCTGGAAGGCGAAGAGGAAGACAAAAATCCCCGCCGTCAGGATGCCGGGCCGCATGAGCGGAATCATGACCCGGCGGAGCGTGCCCAGCCGGGTGCAGCCATCGATCATGGCCGCTTCGTCGAGTTCCTTCGGGATCTCGGCGAAAAAGTTTCGCAGGAGCCAGATGCTGAAGGGCTGGTTGATCGCCACGAGGGCAGCAGCCAAGGCGAACGTCGTGTCATAGATTCCCAGCGACCTGCTGATCTCGTACATGGGCAATACGACGGAGAAGCGCGGAAGCGACCGGAAGATCAGCGCCAGCAGCAGCAGGATGGCCGAAACATATCCCGGGAAGCGCGAGAGTGCGTACGCCGCAGGGATGCCCAGCACCAGTGCCACGATGGTGGAGATCACTGCCACAACGATGGTGTTAATGAGGTACTGGGCGAAATAGGTAGTTTCCCAGAGATTTTGGAAGGCCTCCAACGTTGGCGTGTAGCCGGTGAGGACTGGAGGGTTGGCGAAAGCGACGTCTGTTGGCTTGGTGACCGAGAGCGCCGTCCAGATGAACGGTGCAAGCATGATGACGGCCGTCAGGATGAGCAGGACCGCAGAAATGCGGCTGGCCGCCGGACGCCGTCGTCGTGCCGTAGGGGGCGCCTTGATGACGTTTCCGGTGGGGGCCTTGATGGTGTCGGCGATCATGCTTTGGCTTTCGCTTCCTTGAGGAGTCCCCGGATAAACGGGAACAGGCAAATCAGGATGAGGAGGATGGAGAGCACATTGATCGCGCTGCCGAGGCCGAGCTGCGCCGACCCGTCGCGGAACGCCGTGTCAAAGACGTAGAGCATGATCGACTCATTGCCGATGGCGTCCGCCTGCGGAGAGAGCGGGATGAGATTGTCAAAGGTGCGCAGCACATCCATGATCGTGATGAGGCAAACGAAGCCCAGGATGCCCCGGATAGTGGGGATGATGACATAGAAGTGTGTCTTTCCCGTTGACGCACCGTCGATCGTGGCCGCCTCGCGCAACTCCTTGGGCACGCCCTGCAGGCCGGCCAGGATCATGAGCATGGAAAATGGCAGCAGGTGCCAGACAGTGTGTGCCATGACCATGACGCGGTTGGGCCAGGTGTCGGTGAACCAGAGGATGTTCTGGCCGGTGAGTGCCTGGATGATGTAGTTCACGACGCCGCCGAAGTTCTGGTCGAAGAGCCACGAGAACGAGACAGCACCGACGATGTTCGGCAGCACATAGGCAACGAGCATTGCACCGAGGATGTAGGGCCGGAGCTTTCCGAGGCCGTTCATCCCGGTGGCAATCAGGTATCCCAGCACGAGGATGGTTGCAGTCACGATGACCGTCAGGAGCAGGGTGAAAAGCACTGCACGGCCGAAACGCGCATCGGTCAGCGCTTGGGTGTAGTTGGACAGCCCGATGAAATCTCCAGGGGATCCGTACTCCACCTTTTGGAAGCTCCACTGGATGGTGCGGACCAACGGGACCACCAGGAGGCCCAACATCACGAGCAGGCTGGGGCCTATCAGTAGCGAGAACTCGCGTCTTCGCATCGCTCATTTCCTCTCGATTGTGTCGAGTATGTCGCGGTGTCAGGCCGCAGCCGGTGGAGTGTCTCAGCACTCCACCGGCTACGGCACGCCGTCAACTGCCCGCTATTGCTTTTTCCGCAAGGCTCTGCATTTGCTGCATGCCCGCTTCGATGTCCAGCTGGCCAGTAATGACCTGGACCAGGACGGGCCGGATGGCGTTGGTGACCGGAGCTCCTGACGGGTGGCCCGGCGTCGGCATGGTCTTGCCGATGGTTGCGTTCGCGGCCGCCGCGTACTTCGAGCTGTCCTCGCTCACCATGCCTTCCCGCGCAGGGTAGGCCGCCGGAACGGACGCCTTGGAGGCGTCCTCGCTGACCGAAGCCGCCATCATCTGGAAGAGCATGTCCTTGTCCAGCTTGGTGTTCTTCGGAATGGACCAGCCATCCACTGAAAGCCGGCTGTAAAGATGCGGCGAGCTCGCTTCAAGGGCAGGCGGGGCCGCGAAGGCGAACTGGTCCGCGAGCTTGGTGTTGGCTGGAAGCGTGAGGTCGTTCATGCGGCCGGAGAACATGATGGCCATTGCGGCCGTACCGTTGAACATCTGCTGCTGGACCTTCGGCTGGTCGAATGTGGTGACCTGCGGATCCATGTAGGGCAGGAGCGACTTCATTGCCTCGAGCGCCTTCCGCGACTCACCGGAGGTGAACTGCGGCTTCCCGGACGAATCCAGGAAGTCCTTTCCGTTGGAGTTCATCGCTGCCTGGTAGTTCGTGGAGATATCGGCGGTTGCATTCAAGGGCAGGGCAATGGGGAATTTGATCTCTCCCTTGGCCTGGATGGCCTTGGCGGCATCAATCATCTCTGCGAAGGAAGTGGGCGGCTTGAGTCCCAGGGAGTCGAAGACATCCTTCCGGTAGGCCATCACGTACATCTGGGCCTGCATGGGCAGCCCATAGAGCTTGCCGTTGTAGGACATCGCCGAGCGCATTTCTTCGCTGATTGCGTCGAGCTTGTACTTGTCGGAGTATTTGGCGACGTAGTCATCGAGTGGAAGGATGTCGCCTTTGGCTGCGAAGCCGGGAACAACAAAGCCGTAGGTCTCAAGAATGTCGTAGCTGCCCGTCTCCCCCGCGAGGGTGGCCGTCGTCTTGGTGACCTGGCCGCCGAAGTCGATGGGATCGTGCTTGAGCGTGACCTTCTCGCGGGTGCAACTCTTGACCATCGTGTTCGTGAATGGATCGATCGCCGACGAGTTGTAGGCGAGGACGTTCACCGTCGTGTCCGCGGCGGGCATCGTGTAGTCGCATTCTACGGCCGTCGCGGCCTGGTCTCCGGTGCGCGAACCCGCACCACAGGCAGTGACTCCGGCGAGGCTTGCCGTTACGGCCAGCGCCGCTAGGCCCGTCCGGAGGTGTTTGTGGAATCGCATGATGTTTCCTCTCCTAATGCTGTTTTGGCGGTGGTGGGGCAACTTTGGCCCACCCGATATTTATACGTATGTACTCTCAAGGTGCTGTCACGAGGCCGCCCGAATCAAGCGCGCGGATCAGGTCCAAGCGAAGCTGGGCACTGTCACGATGGGCTGGCATCTGCTCAAAATCGGCGATGGTCACCACGGGTCCGGCTTGTGCCGCAGTGGACTCGCGGGTTGCCCGCTGGTACGTGAGCTGTTTGAGGAACCGCGCCACCGAAAGGCCTTCGGTATAGCGTGCGCCGCGGCCAGTAGGCAGGACGTGGTTGGTGCCGGACATACCCTTGTCAGCGTAGGCAACGGTGGACCACTCACCAAGGAACAAGGACCCATAGTTCCTCAGGTTTTCAAGGTAGTAGTCGGGGTCCGCCGTCAGGATTTCCAGGTGTTCGGGGGCAAGGGTATCCATGATTTCGACGGCGGTCCGGGGCGAGTCTGCAACGTAGATCGAGCCCCAGTCGCGCCACGCGGCACCCGCGATCTCGCCGGTAGCGAGTCCCCGGAGCTGCCGTTCAATCTCGAGCTCAACCTCCGCCGCCAGCCGGTGCGATGTCGTCACCAGGCATGCCGGGGAGGTGGGCCCGTGCTCGGCCTGCGCCAGCAGGTCCGCGGCAACCATCGCCGCGCTGGCCGTGTCATCGGCGATGACCGCCACCTCCGAAGGACCGGCCAGGACATCAATCCCTACGGTGCCGTACAACTGGCGTTTGGCCTCGGCCACAAAGGCGTTGCCGGCGCCGACGATCATATCCGCCGGGCTGGCGTCGAGGAGTCCGAAGGCCATTGCGGCAAGTGCCTGCACGCCGCCCAAAGCGAAGATTCGCTCAGCTCCGGACACCCGTGCCGAGTAGAGGACTGCCGGGTGGACCTGGCCGTTTTTGGAAGGTGGCGTGCAGGAGACGATGTTTGGCACGCCGGCCGCCCGGGCAACACCAACAGTCATAAAGGCGCTTGCGAGCAGGGGGAACCTGCCCGCGGGCAGGTAGGCGCCCACCGTGCCGACCGGGACATACTTCTGGCCGCAGACGACGCCCGGAATGACTTCATCCTCGAAGTCAGTCAGCCTCGCCCGCTGCATCCGGGCGAAGCGCTGCGTGCGCTCCGCGCCGGCGTCGAGCGCTTCCCGCAGGTCGGCGGGAAGGTCGGCGGTGAGCCTGTCGGCGTCGGCGGGCGAAATTTCAAAGGCGGTACCGCCCTTCCAGCCATCGAGCCGCTCGGCGTAGTCGCGCACTGCCTCGATACCCTTTGCCTCGATTGTCGAGAGCATCTCGGAGACCGTGGAGATCACCTTGGGATCGGACTGCGCGGCCACATCGGGACGGTTTGGTTCGCGGACGACGGTCACTGCGCCAGAGAGGCGTGATTTATCTGCATAAGTGAGGTGCATACGTATACAGTAATGATCTGAAGGGGATGTGACAAGAGGCACACTGTCACGGAAGCAGCATTCCCGCGCTGGCCGCCCGGCTCAGGTACGCTGCGCGGGCTGCCACGTTGCGGGACTAATCCGTCCACCGTAGACCGGCAGTTGGATGTCCGGCTCACCGGGCCGGAACTGGGACCACATGCGGGTCACTCCGGCTGTGCCGTTGGCCCGCACGCGGTCGACCGCCCCCAGGTCAAGGTTTGCTGCCAGCGTGGTTGCGGCCGCATCGGGGGCCTCAACGATGACGGCACCCTCGGGGTCCACAATGATGCTGCGGCCTTCCCCAGTGGGTCCGCCGCAGTTGACGCTCACCACAAAGACCTGGTTCACAATGGCGTTCGCCCGCGCAAGGACGAGCTCGAGTGCTCGGTCCGGCGTGGTGGTCTTGACGACGTTGAGGATGACGTCGGCGCCCATCCAGGCGAGTTGGCGGGTGGCTTCCGGGAACCAGGCGTCGTAGCAGATGTTCAGTCCCACCCTGCCGACACCGCCGAGATCGACGACGACGAAATGGTCGCCGGGGTCGTAGGGCTCGTGCGGGCGCCACGGGAAGATCTTCCGGTAGCTTCCCGCGAGTTCGCCTGTGGGTGACAGCACCACCTGGGTGTTGAACAGCTCACCGTTCGGGCCAGCCTCGCACAGGCTTCCCGGAACGAGCCAGACGCCGAGGCTGCGCGCCAGCTCCGCCAGTCCTTGCATGCGGGGTCCGCTCAGTGGTTCGGCCGCGGCGCGAAGGGCCTCGGTCCGATGCCGGTCGGGAGAACCGTCGCCGAAGAGGTGGAGTTCGGGGAACACCAGGAGCTTGGCGCCGGGATGGCTCTCCAAGGCTTTGGCGGCCTCCTCGGCAAAAGCCTCCGGCGGAGCTCCGATGAGCTGCGGCGGAGCCTGCACGGCGACGAGAGGAAGGTTTCGTTGCATGGGGGAACCTCGATTCAGATCCTGCATGGGCTCAACGGATCATCCTTGATCCGCTGAGGGGTGTGGCAAGGGCGGGCGCAAGGTCCAACAGCGACGGGTGGACGCTTGTTGGCGCTGACGAAAGTCTAAGGGGCACCGAGACGCTTCAGGATCTCCGCATTGGACTGCACCCGTTGGCGGTACTCATCAGAGAGGATGCGCAGCATGTCAGTGGCGGCCCGGGTGTTCTCTGATCCCGTGGCATCTTCGGCGTACGTGACGCGGATGTTCCGGGCGAAGGCGTCCGCCCCCGTCTGCGCGATGCAGTTGTGGGTTGACACTCCGGCCAGAACTACCTCGTCCACGCCCCAGTTCCGGAGCCGGGAGAGGAGGTCCGTGCCGATAAACGCGCTGTCGCGGGTCTTCACCAGTTGCGGCAGGCCGTCAATCGCCAGCCCAGGCACGAACCGGGCCTGTTCACTGCCGCGGAAGATGAACCCTTGGTCGTCGTCGAGCATGTTCAGTGACCATGTGGATTTGTCCCGCTCGTGTTCGGTGCCGACCAGCAGGGCCTTGTGTCCGTTGGATGCGAAGGCTTCCACGAGTTCGTTGCAGGCCGCCACCAGGTCTTTTTGTTGGGCGGCGAGCGCCGGGTCTTCAAAGTAGGCGTTCTGCATATCGATCACCAGCAGAGCAATCATGGATCCACCCTTTCGGCTCCGGAAGAGGTGCTGCCAAGGTTACCTGAGAGAACGAACCCTCAGTGGGCTTCCAGCAGCGACTTCAGCCGGGCCAGGTCCTTGCGCATGGCGCGACGCATCATGGGCGCCATGACCAGCCCGGCCAGCTTCGGGAAGCCGGCGGGGTTACCTGTATTGCGCAGCGTCATCCGGGTGCCTCCCTGACCGGCATCCTGCCAGGTGTAGCTGGTTTGCATCGGGAACGGACCCTGGGCTGTGCGCATGGTCAGCGAGGATCCCGGCGCCAGTTCCGTGAATTCGTACGTGTACTCAAGGGTGCGTCCCAGGAATTCGGCCACAAACGCCAGCCGGGAACCCACACCGAGCGGGGGCGCCGTTTCCCAGCGCACGGACTTGATGTTGCTGTACCACTCCGGCGCATTGGTCGGATCCGCCGCGTACCCGGCCACCTCCGCGCGCGGCCTGTTGATCACTGTTTCAGTCCGGACATCAATCATGGTTTTCCCTTTCGCGCCTGTCCGGTTTACGGTGCGGATTCCCGGACTTTCAGCACAAAGCCGGCTTCGATATGCACTCCGACGTCCGCCGTTTCCAGCCCTTCGATCCGGTCAATCAGAAGTCCGATGGACCGCTCGGCAATCTCATCCATGCCCGGCGACACCGTGGTGAGTGACGGCGACGCGAATCGTGCCTCGTCGATGTCGTCAAAGCCCGCAACGGCAACATCCTCCGGGACCTTCACACCGCGGACCAGCAGTTCGTGCATGGCACCGAGCGCGATGGCATCGTTAAGACCGAACACCGCGTCAAAGGAAACACCGCGATCCAGCAAGCCTGCAACGGCCGCCGCCCCCGCATCGCGCCGCCATTCGCCGGGCGCCACCAGCGCAGGGTCAAAGCCCACGCCGGCAGCTTCCAAAGCTTTGCGGTAACCACGCAGGCGCAGGCCCGCGCCACCGGCCGATTCCTCCGGATGGGCACCCATCACCGCAATCCGACGGCGGCCTGCCGCCAGCAGGTGGGCCGTGACCGCCTGCGCAGCTTCCGCGTTCTTCATCGTGACAAGGTCCAGGCGGGGATCCATGATGTGCTCCCCCAGCAGCACCACCGGTTTCTTGCCGCGGAAGGAGGCTACGGCGTCGGCATCCATCGCCAGCGGCGTAAAGAGAAGGCCGTCGGTCAGTTGGCGGAAGGCCCCCTGCAGGGCCGTCCGCTCGTTTTCGGCCGCGGCTCCGGACTGCTCTATCAGTACCCGGTAGCCTCGACCGGAGGCTACCGTCATCAGCCGGGACGCCAGTTCCGCGTAGTACGGCGCGGACAAGTCCGACAGGACCAGGCCCAGCATGCGCGTCTTGCCCGAGCGGAGGCTCCGCGCGGTCAGGTTTGCCTCGTAGCCGAGTTCCGCGATGGCATCGTGGACCCGTTGCTTAGTGGCCGGCCGGATGAACTCATAGTCGTTGAGCACATTCGATACCGTTTTCAGCGATACACCCGCGGCGCGCGCAACGTCGTTCATGGTGACTGCCATCGGTGCTTCATTCTCCTTGCGATCTGTTTCCGTACATCGTTGCAGATATTGTCGCAACCGGAACAACCCGCCGTCGTCAGGGCATCCGCCGTTTGACCGGCCAGGGGGAGGGATCAGCCTTTGGCAGCCTTGGCGGCAGCTTTTGCCGCCTGCTTCGAAGCCCGCACCTTGGCGAGCGAGTCAGGGTCCACGATGTCCGCGACGGAGAGGAACGCGTCCTCCTGGCCGTAGTGGCCGGCGGCTTCACGCCAGCCGGGAGCTTGCAGTCCGCGTTGCTTGCCCAGGAGCGCCAGGAAGATTTTTGCCTTCTGCTCCCCGAAGCCCGGTAATTCCTGAAGCCGGCGCAGGACTTCCTTGCCATCGGGCTCGCCCTTGGTCCAGATCAGCGTGGCATCACCGTCCCAGTCGCGCTGCACGGTCTCGGCGAGGGCCTGGACGCGCCCCGCCATGGAGCCGGGGAACCGGTGCACTGCCGGCCGCTCTTTGAACACCTCCACAAAGGCCTGCGGTTCATAGGCGGCAACGGCGGCCGGCGCGATCGAACCGATGCGGGCCCGGATCTTTTCCGGGCCCGCAAAGGCGGATTCCATGGTCACCTGCTGGTCCAGCAGCATGCCGGTCAGGAGCGCAAACGCGTCGTCGCTCAGGAGTTTGTCGGCAGCCGGGTCACCGGTGATGTGGAGTTCCATGGCCCTTATCTTTCCACCAACCCACCGCCCCCGTCATGGCCAGGGAAGGCGGGGCGGCCGTTAGGGCTGCAGTGCCAGGCGGATCATGGACCAGGACACTGCGGGCAGTTCCGCCGTGAGCCGCCCGCCGTCGGCCTTGACGCTGACGTTCTCGACGGGCAGGACCGACGTCGAGTCGTCTGCAGTGGCCTGCCAGTACGGGTCCTTGTTGGCGTAAGTGACCGCTTCAATGACCTTGACGTTGCCCAGTCCGGCGACGGCGGCGTCCAGGGTGAGTGCGTCCGTTGCCGAGCGGTTCACGGCGAAGACCACTGCCTCACCCTTGTCGGCGTCGAGCGTTGCCACGGCGGACAATGCAGTGAAGCCCGTTGTCTTGCCGCCACTGACCAGCGGGGATTCGACGGCGAGCTGCAGCACAGTGCCGACGGCGTGGCGGGAGGTCAGCGCGAACGGGTGGAATGTGGTCTGCTTCCACGCCCGGCCGCCCGGTTCGGTCATGATGGGCGCGATGACGTTGACCAGCTGCGCCAGGCTCGCTGAGTGCACACGGTCCGTATTGCGCAGCAGCGTAATCAGCAGGTCCCCGACGACGACGGCGTCCGCCACCGTGTAGACGTCCTCCAGCAGGACGGGAGCCACCGGCCAGTCCTGGCCGCTCGGGGACTTGGACTCGCCGCGGCTCATGTGCCACACGTTCCATTCGTCAAAGGAGATATTAACCTGCTTGTCAGACTTCTTGACCGACTTCACGTGGTCGATGTGGGCCACGATGTCACGGATGAAGGAGTCCATCTTGTGTCCGGCGGCGAGGTGTTCCTGCAAGTCGCCGAAGTCCTCGAAGTACTGGTGCGCAGAGATCAGGTCAACGAGTTCGTAGGTCTCGGTCAGGACCACCCGCTCCCACTCGCCGAAGGTGGGCATGGTGGGTCCGGAGCTGCCGCAGGCCACCAGTTCCAGGTCCGGATCGATCATGCGCATGCCGCGGGCAGTGTCTGCCGCGAGCCGGCCGTATTCGACGGCGTTCTTGTGGCCGATCTGCCACGGTCCGTCCATCTCGTTGCCGAGGCACCACATCTTGATGCCGTAGCCGTTCTCCGCGCCGTTGGCTTTGCGCTGGTCCGAGAACGCAGTGCCGCCGTCGATATTGCAGTATTCGAGAAGGTCCAACGCTTCCTGCGTGCCACGGGTGCCAAGGTTAACGGCCATCATGGTTTCGACGCCGGCTTTGGCGGACCACCTGGCGAACTCGTCCACGCCCACGAGGTTGGGGTCCGTGGAGTGCCAGGCGAGGTCAAGCCGTGCGGGGCGCTGTTCCACCGGGCCCACCCCGTCTTCCCACCTGTAGCCGGACACGAAGTTTCCGCCGGGGTAGCGGACGGTGGAGACGCCCAGCTCGCGGGTCAGGTCCAGGACGTCCGTCCGGAAACCGTCTTCATCCGCTTTGGGGTGCTCCGGCTCAAAGATCCCGGTATAGACGCAGCGGCCCAGGTGCTCCACGAACGCACCGAAGGTCCGGCGGCGGACGGGCCCTACGGTGAAGGACGGGTCGATGGTGACCTTAGCTGCGGCTGACTCTGATGTGCCCACGAAAACTTCCTCGTTTCTGATTTTTCTACAACGTTATAGAAATCAATTGTTAGCGTTGACAGCGAGGTGAGTCAAGGTCTGTTCGGAGATTGGTTCCGGCGAAAGGCGCAAAAAACCCGAGGCGGGCAACAATGCACGCAGAGCCCAAATGTGAGTACTCAGTCACAAAACCAAGTAGTACCTAATCTGAAAAACGAGTACCGGTTACCGTTCTCTCAGCTGCCGTCGAGAACTAGTTTCGACTGAGAGAAGGAACGTGAATTGCTCACTTGGGGGTGTGAGAAAAGGATGCAGGCAGGACCCGAATGCTGCGACTTCCCGGCCCTCATGACCGGGGCACCAAGCGGGGCCGGCGACGAGGAGGTCTTTGAGACCAAGGCCTCTCCCCCAGCCGTCGCCGGCCCTCTGTTCGCGCAATCTGCCCGTGCCTGCGCCACCGCGCCCGGGACCAGCTGACACAGCCATGACGAGTCCGTGTCCGCCTCCTCCGTCCCCCAGCGATGGAGGGCAATCATCCCGCGGCGCCTTCGACGTCCCCGAAATTGACGGCCTGCGTGAAGGCCTCTTGCTCGATCTCGCGACGGGCGCCCAAAGCCTCACGGAATCGCTGGACACGCTGGCCAGGATGGCTGGCGCAACTCTCAGCCAGGCCACGGGTGGCGCTGTCGAATGCGCTGTTGTGCTGCACCACGGCAAGCACACCACGCTTGCGGGCACAGTCGACCATGCCCGCGAGCTGGCGTCGCTCGAACTGGAACTCGGAGAGGGGCCGCTAACGGATGCGCTGGGTACAGGGCTTCCTGTAGCCGCAAACCACATGTCAGCTGATTTCCGCTGGCCGCAATACAGGCGCTACCTGAGGTCCGCCGGCTATAAGAGCATGATGGCGGTGCGGCTGCAACTGGACGACGGCGCGCAGTCCGCCCTGGTGTTTTTTGCCGCCAGAACGGCCGCATTTCCACATGCTGTGGTTGCCGCCGCCCTCGGCTTTGCGGACCTCGCCTCCCGGAGCCTCAGGCTGGTCACGGAGCTCAGGGAAGCCCGGTCATCCGCAGCCGACCTCCGCTCAGCCCTGGAGAGCCGGACCTCGATCGACATCGCCTGCGGCGTCATCATGGCGCAGAACAGATGCTCCTATCGTGAGGCTTTCAGCATCATCTCCAATGCTTCAAGCCACCGGAACATCAAACTCCGCAAGGTGGCCGAGGACATTCTGGACAAACTCCCCGATGGCGCACCCCGAACCCACTTCGACCAGTAGGTGGGCGCTAGGTGTTGGAGTAAGGCCCATTAACTGAAATCAGGGCGCGGTGTTCGCGCGCCCTGACCTCAATTAACCCTGCGAACTACCACGGGCTTAGATTCCGCCAGCCAACTTGTAATAGGCAGCATTCCAGTTCAGGTCCTTCTTGAACTGGCGGATGGTGGTGTCTTCGTCGATGGTGAGGAGTTCGGTTTTGGCGATCTCGGCGAAGTCCTCAAACACATCCATGCCGACGGCGGTGCTGAGCACGGTGTGGTGTGCGGCGCCGGCGGTGAGCCACGCGGCGGCACTCGTGGCGAAGTTCGGTTTCGGCTGCCACAGGGCGCGGGCGACGGGGAGGTTGGGCAGCGGCTGGTCCAGGGGGACGACATCCACGGCGTTGGCCACGAGGCGGAAGCGGTCCCGCATGTCCGAGAGGGCAACCACCACGCCTGGGGAGGCGTCGGCGTCGAACACCAGGCGGACCGGGTCTTCGCGGCCGCCGATACCCAGCGGGTGGATCTCCAGGGTCGGCTTTCCGGCCGTCAGGGACGGGCAGACCTCCAGCATGTGCGCGCCCAGGATCTTCTCCGAGCCGGGCTCAAGGTGGTAGGTGTAGTCCTCCATCAGGGAGGCCCCACCGGGCAGGCCGGCGCCCATCACTTTGGCCGCCCGGACCAGGATGGCGGTCTTCCAGTCGCCCTCGGCACCGAAGCCGTAGCCATCGGCCATGAGCCGCTGCACGGCCAGGCCCGGGAGCTGGCGGAGCGCGCCGAGGTCCTCGAAGGAGGTGGTGAAGGCGGCGGATCCATTGGCTTCGAGGAAGCTGCGCAGGCCCAGTTCGATGCGGGCGCCGTAGCGGAGGGAGTCGTGGCGGGCCGCGCCTGCGCGGAGCTCCGGAACCACGTCGTAGAGGTCCTCGTACTCCGCTACCAAGGTGTCGACGTCGGCCTCCGCGGCGCCGTGCACGGCCTCGGCGAGTTCGTTGACGGACCAGGTGTTGACCGAGACGCCGAAGCGCAGCTCGGCCTCGGTCTTGTCACCCTCGGTGACGGCGACGTTGCGCATGTTGTCGCCGAAGCGGGTCAGTTTCAGGGTGCGGACGGCGGCCCAGCCGGCGGCGGCGCGCTGCCAGACGCCCACCTGGCGGGCCACCTCCGGGTTGGAGACGTGCCCCACCACGGTCTTGCGGGCGATGCCCAGGCGGGACTGGATGTAGCCGAACTCGCGGTCGCCGTGGGCGGCCTGGTTGAGGTTCATGAAGTCGAAGTCGATGTCCGCCCAGGGCAGGTCCCGGTTGGCCTGGGTATGCAGGTGCAGGAGCGGCTTGCGCAGCAGGTCCAGGCCCTGGATCCACATCTTGGCCGGCGAAAAGGTGTGCATCCACGCGGTGACGCCGATGACGGAGTCGTCCGAGTTGGCTTCCAGCGCGGTGCGGCGGATGGCGTCCGAGTCGGTCAGGACCGGCTTCCAGACAATCTTGACCGGGACGGCCGAGGAGGCGTTGAGCTGGTTGGCGATCTCCTGGGACTGGGCGGCCACCTGCTTGAGGACGTCCTCGCCGTAGAGGTGCTGGCTGCCGGTGAGGAACCAGACTTCGTAGCCGTCAAGGGAAGTGTTTGCTGCGGTACTCATGGGTTCTCCTGCAAAAGTAAAAGTTCGGGTGGGCTGACGGGCAGCGTTACTGGCCGTAGACGTTCTGGTAGCGGGCGTAAAGGGAGTCGATATGCCCCTGGTCGATCGGGATCGGCTCGCCCAGCTGGCGCGAAATGTGCACGGTGCGCGCCACTTCCTCACACATCACGGCAGCCTTCACCGCGGAGCGGGCATCCTTGCCGATGGTGAACGGGCCGTGGTTCTGCATCAGCACGGCGGGTGAATTGGAGTTCTTCAACGTCTCCACGATGCCTTGGCCGATCGAGTCGTCACCGATCAGTGCGAACGGGCCCACTGGAATGGAGCCGCCGAATTCGTCGCCCATCATAGTCAGCACGCACGGGATCGATTCGCCCCGGGCGGCCCAGGCCGTGGCGTACGTGGAGTGCGTGTGCACCACGCCGCCGACGTCGGGCATGTTCCGGTAGACGTAGGCGTGCGCCGCGGTGTCCGACGACGGCGACAGCGGCGGGTTGCCCCACTCACCGTCCGCATCGCCATCCACTGGCACCCCATGGAGGTCGGTGACCACCATTTGCCCGGGCGTCAGGTCGTCGTAGGAAATGCCGGAAGGTTTGATGACCAGCAGATCTCGGCCGGGAACTCGGGCCGAGACGTTGCCGGCGGTCCACACCACCAGTTCGTAGCGGGTGAGCTCGGCGTGCAGGGCGCAAACTTCCGCCCGGATCCGGGCAATGGCTTCCAGCGTGTTTGCGGTTGCGGTGCTCATGCGGAGGCTCCAACGGTGGCGGGGGTGGCGGCTGCTGTGCCAGCACTGGACGCTTTGGCGGACCGGCGCGCGATGGCCTTGAGCCGGTGCATCACGTCGTTGGCGCCGCGGCCGAAGTAGTCGTGGAGGGCGCGGTATTCGACGAACAGTTCCTCGTAGGCGGCAACGTTTTCCGGGATCGGAGTGTAAACCTCCCCGGGCTCGGAGCCCATGGCCGCCGCAGCCTCGCGGATGTCGGCGAACTTTCCGGCCGCGACGGCTGCGTGGATGGCCGAGCCCAGTGCCGGACCCTGGGTTGAGCCGATGGTGGAGAGCTGCAGCCCGGTGATGTCCGCGTAGATCTGCATCAGGAGCTTGTTCTTCAGGAGGCCGCCGGCCACGATGAATTCCTTCACCGGCACGCCGGAATCGCGGAAGGCGTCCACGATGGTGCGCGTACCGAAGGCCGTTGCTTCGAGCAGGGCACGGTAGGTGTCTTCTGGCTTGGTGGCGAGGGTCTGGCCCACCACCACGCCGGAGAGCTCGTGGTCCACCAGCACCGAGCGGTTGCCGGAGTGCCAGTCCAGGGCGATCAGGCCGTGTTCGCCGATCCCCTGGCGGGAGGCGAGCTCGGTGAGGTATTCATGGATGCCCAGGCCCTTTTCGGCTGCGGCCTCGTGGTACTCCGGCGGGACGCCGTTCTTGGTGAACCAGCCGAAGATGTCGCCCACACCGGACTGTCCGGCCTCGTAACCCCACAGCCCGTCGACGATTCCGCCGTCCACCACGCCGCACATGCCGGGCACCTCGTGCAGTTCGGTGCCGTTCATGACGTGGCAGGTGGAGGTGCCCATGATGGCCACGAGCTGGCCCGGATCCACTGCCCGGGCAGCCGGGGCGGTGACGTGCGCGTCCACGTTGCCCACCGCTACGGCGATGCCCTCCGGCAGGCCCGTCCACTCGGCTGCCTCGGCCGTGAGGTAGCCCGCCGCATCGCCGAGACGGCCGATCGTGTGTTCGAGTTTGGCGCTGACGAAGTCCTTGAACGCCGGGTTCAGCGCGGCCAGGAAGTCCTCGGACGGGTAGCGGCCGTCCTGGTAGATGCCCTTGTAGCCGGCAGTGCAGGCGTTGCGTACGTACTGCCCGCAAAGCTGCCAGACGATCCAGTCGGCTGCTTCGACCCAGTGGTCCATGGCGGCGTAGGCTTCCGGGTCCTCTTCCAGCAGCTGCAGGCCTTTGGCGAATTCCCACTCGGAGGAGATGAGCCCGCCGTAGCGGGGAAGCCACGATTCGCCGCGTTCCGCGGCCAGGTCATTGATCCGGTCCGCCTGCGGCTGCGCGGCGTGGTGGCGCCACAGTTTCACGTAGGCGTGGGGCCGGTTGGCGAAGCCTTCCAGCTCGTTCAACGGGGTTCCGTCCGCCTTCACCGGCACCATGGTGCAGGCAGTGAAGTCAGTGGCAATGCCGACGACGGCCGCCGGGTCGATCCCTGCGGCAGCGATCGCTGCTGGAACTGCGTTGCGGAGGACGTCGCGGTAGTCGTTGGGAACCTGGAGAGCCCATTCGCCAGGCAGCCGTGCGGCGGCTGCACCTGCCACATCCGCCGGTAGCGCATCGGTGACTACCGCGTGCGGGTAGTCAAAAACCCCGCTGCCGAGTTCCTTGCCATCCCTGACCCGGACCACCACCGCGCGTCCGGAGAGCGTCCCGTAGTCCACGCCAATGACGTAGTTGTCTGTGCCGTCTACTGTGACGTCCATAAAAAGTTCCTCCAATGAGCTGCCGCCACCTCGCGGCCTGCTGTCAATTGTGAGCGCTAACAACATTGAAGTCAAGAGTCCGAAATAGCTCAACGACTACGGCAGCAGGACTACGGGGCCGCGGCGGGTCCTGACGTGCTGGCCCGAAGGACCAGTTGGGGGGTGACAACGGTGGAACTCACGGCGGCACCAGCCTCGATCTCCTTCAGCATGATGTCCATGCAGCGCCTGCCGAGCTCCTCAAAGTCCTGGCGCACGGTGGTGAGCGGCGGAGTGAAGTACCCCGACTCCGGCTGGTCGTCGAACCCAACCACGGAGACGTCGTCGGGAACGCGGACCCCGGCCTCGTTGAACGCCCGGAGCAGTCCCAGCGCCATCTGGTCGTTGCCCACAAAGAGCGCCGTGGCGGTGCGCTTCGCTGCGAGCCGGCGGCCGATCTCGTAACCGCTGCCAGCGCTCCAGTCTCCTTCGACCACCAGATCCTGCGGGAGCCCGGCCTCCTCGAGGGCTGCCCGCCAGCCCTCGGCGCGGAGGGCGCCGTCGATCCAGTCCCCAGGACCCGCCACATGACCAATCCTGCGGTGTCCCAGCTCGATGAGATGCCCGACGGCGAGTTCGGCGCCGCGTCTTTGGTCCACCATGGCGCCACTCACCGCGTCGTTGCCCAGGGATCCGACGGCAACCACGGGCACTCCGGGGTTGAATTCCTCAAGGATCTGCAGGGTTTCGGAGTGCGGCACCAGCACCGCGATACCGTCAACCGATTGGTCCGTGAAGTGCCGCAGGGCGTCGAAAATGGCGTCGCGGCTGACGGAGCGGAGTGCGGCGATGCTGACGAAGTAGCCGGCATCCCGCGCGGCCTGTTCCACTCCCAGCAGCGTGTTGGCCGGCCCGTACTGGGAGAGTTCGCTGCCCAGCACGCCGATGGTCTGCGAGCGCCTGGTCACCAAGCTGCGGGCCGCAGTGTTCCGGCGGTAGCCCAGCTCCGCAATGGCAGCTTCCACTTTTTCCCGGGTGCCCTTGCTGACGTTCGGGTGGTTGTTGATGACGCGTGAGACCGTCTGGTGGGAGACGCCCGCGAGCTCGGCCACGTCTTCAAGGCGCGGCAGTCGCCCGTTGCTGCTTTTTGACATGTACCCATTGTGCCCGGTGCCATGCGCCAACGGTCGATGCCTGATCGAGTAGTGGATGTCCGGCCTTGCCGCCCCGTCCTACGCTTGTCCGCAGATCCGGGCCTTGAAGGGCGGGAACGGCAACAGGGTAGGAAAGCCGGGATTCACGGCAAAGAAAAGTCCCCGGCAGCCTGTTTCCAGGATGCCGGGGACTTGCCACTCTTCGGTGAAAGAGTGGGCCCTGTGGGGCTCGAACCCACGACCCACGGATTAGCTGGCCTGATATTCCGCTGACATCCAATGTCTGCGGAAATCATTGATTTGGCGGGGATTTTTCGGCTTAGGCAACGCTACGGTCATTCGCTGTATTCGGTTGTCTGTCACCGTTTTCGTTGGGCAAACGTTGGGTTTGCCCCGTTCTACCGGCGAGCCTCGCTATGCATGTCCTGGGCCATACTGCGCAGCTCTGAGGGCGTCACCCCTGTCACTCCCCTGCGGGCCACTTCCCTACGTAGTTTGTCCTCGACATTGGCGACTGTGTCCGCGGGCTCGATGCTGACGCTGAGCCCGTCCAGCTTGCTGAGGTTATCCACGAAGTCATTCAGGTCTTTGCTGAGGTCATCGAACCCTGATATTCCGGCCATCACTGTAGTCCTCCCCCTAGAGCCAGCCTGTTGCTGGTGATGAGGGCAAACCTACATCATGCCCCCTGCGGTGCCGGTGCCCTTTTAGCGGTTTACCCGGGGCTGTTTGCGGCGGTAGTCCTCTACGTCGGACCAAGGGATCCGGATCGGGGACGAATGCGCGCCCCGGCCGGTCTTGTACGCGTTCGGGAAATTCCCGGACCTGGCCATCGTGCAGATCGTCTCCGGATGCATCCCCAAGGCTTCGGCCACCCCGGACACCTTCAAATCGCGTTCAATTGGCTGTAATTTCGTCATGGTCAATAACCTATGGTCGGACCTCAACGATCATCGGTCATCCGCAGTGTTCTTCCGCGAGGCTCCCCAAAGTTGCCGAGACTGGTACGGCAGGGTTCCCTTGAGTTACATGCTGGGCGGCCCGCCGTGCCAGCTTTCTCATCATCGAGGGAACGTGTGGATTGGGAACGGGCCAAAGAATATTTACTCCACAGGCCAAGCACGAAGTTTTCCCTGCTCAGGTGCTTATGGGGCATGTCGGTCAGATTTGTATCCACAATGTGTTCCACAGGTTGTGCACAAGGTAAGCCAGCTAGTGCACAGGTTATCCACAGGTTGTGCACAAGGTAAGCCAGCTAGTGCACAGGTTATCCACAGGTTTCGGTGTTGGGCCGCTAGGTGAATGTTGCCGACGTGCCTAGGCTTGTTAACGTCAGCGGCCGGTACCCGTCTGTCTCGCAAACTTGGGGTACCGGCCGATCAAATCACACAGCGCAATGCTGGGTGCTTCGGAGTCAATAGTAGGCAGCCTTATCCAGGCTAAGCAACCGCTGTTGGATAATGGGGGCACTCTGGCATCGCCAGAAAGTAGAAGACGCCCTATGGCGAAGTCATACGAACACAGGCCGTGTAAGTGTGCCAAGTGCACGGCTGTACCTCACCTTTTGAAACAGTGGTCCGGGCCCGCCGCATGCATCGTGGCTCTTGCCGTCAAGGAATTGCTGAAGTAACGGGAAGTGCCCCCCCAGATTGCGCGGGGGCACTTCCTACTGGGGCGGAACCGACTAGAGGATTAGGGAGACGCTCGCCTCGGCTAGGAGGCGTTCACATCACCCGTCACGGTCGCCGCGAGGATGTTCGCTCGCGCCTTACCGAATGCGCCGGGGACGTAGTGCCGCCAAACGTGCGCGGCGGGCGTGTGCTTCTCCACACCGTCCAGCAGGGTCCGCATGTTCCCCGACGTGTCGAACTCGAACGTCAGGGTTACCTGCTGCCTACCCGCGGCGAACTGGGCACCGATGGCGTTGTCCGCAATGGCCCCATCCGTGTAGGTACGCAGGACCAGAGATCCGGCGTTGGAGCGAAGCAGTGCGTACCCCGAACGGATACCCGCCGTAGCGTCGCCGCCACCGGCAGCAATGCAGACGCCCACATAGTCACCCGAACCTGGCTGGTCCAGCGTCACATGGAAATCAAACCGGGCGTAGGCGTTCGCCCCAGCACTGTTGATGGTCGCGACGGGGGTTGCGTCGTCCAACTGGAAGTCCCAGTTGGAGGATGTGCCGTTGATGGTGGAACTGGCGATGTAGCTGCGGCGCGTGGTCTGCGTGATGGCCTTCTGCGCAATCGGGTTATACGTCGGGACGAACGTGATCGACTCAATTTCCAGTAACCCGGTGAGGCTTTGGATGATGAGGTTGTCCACGCCTGGCTGGTAGTCGTGCGCCCGGACGAGGACGTAGCCGCCCGGGGTAGCCGGGATGTTGATGCGGCGAGTGACCTTCGGAGCCGACCAGCTGGGGCACGCGCAGGTCTCTATGACGCAGGATGTGTATATGGGACGAAAGACGGTTCACACAGAAGTGGCGGATGCCTTAGTCCGGGTTGTGAAATTGGCTTAGAACAGTCTCTCCTCGGCTGCTGGCTCCTCGGCCGGCAACTCATCCTCGACGAGGAGACGCATGTAGCGGGTGTTGATAAACAGCCGCTCCCGGCCAACTTTTAGGTCCACAAGGACGCCCTCGTCTTTCAATGCGTTCAACCAGTTGGTCGCGGTTGGCCGCGATACCTTACAGACGTCCATGACGTTCGAAATCCGGCAGTATGGTTGCTCAAACAAGACATCCAAGAGACCGACATGGCCACCACCGTTTATGGCCTTGCTCATCTCCAACTTCATCTCCCCCTGGAGCGCCCTTATCGCATCGATCTTCTTTAGCGTTGAGATCGATGTTTGCCGGACCCCCTCCAGCATGTACTCAATCCAATCTGTCCATGCCCCATCAGCCGTTACGGCCAGCAGTTTCTTGTAGTAGTCGTTCTTGTTGCCGATGATGTAGCGGGAAAGGTAGAGCACTGGCTGGCTTAGCAGGTTGGCTGCCACGAGCATGAGAACGTTGAGAACGCGTCCAGTTCGACCGTTGCCGTCTTCGAACGGGTGAATTGCCTCGAACTGGTAGTGCGCAATGGCCATTCTCACCAATGGGTCGTAACCAGCGCTCGAGTTCACGAACATCTCCCAATCGCCTAACTTCGCATCAATCACCGAGTAGCCCTCGGGCGGGGTGTAGATGGCCGTCTGCATCTCAGAGTTGCCTATGAAAGTGCCGCTTGAATGCCGCAAATCCATAGTGTGCATCTTGATGATGGAGCATACTTCGCGAGCCGTGTTGGTAGTCAGGATCCCCCTGCGGGTGACACTCTCGAAGCCCTCGAACAAGGCGGTCCGGTATCGCAGCGCTTCTCGAGTCGCTGGATTAGCCGAGGACTCGTCTTGTGCATGCATGAAGAGTTCATCCGTGGTGGTGACGATGTTTTCCACCTCGGAGCTGGCCTGAGCCTCAAGGAGTGGAATCGCGTTAATAAGGACTCCGGGGTTCGTCATTGAGAGAGTCGCCTGGTTCAGCGCTGCCAGCGCGGCCCGAGCCTCGATGGCAAGTTTTAGCACGCTGACAGTTTCCACCTCTACCTTTGGCGGTAAGAGTGGAAGTTCGTTATGTGGCTTCTTGGGATCCCAGTTCGACATAGAAAGAAATTATCAACGTAGAGCCGAACATGTAAAGAAATCACGATTTTCTTTAAACGTTCGGAGGATGTGTAAAGAAGTATGCATGGCTTATCCACAGGATCGAGCGTGGTATAGGGGCGGGAGAAGTTACAAAACCAAGAGGGTCGGGGCCCTGTTCATCAATTAGTTGGGTTTCCGTTGGGTTGGGGGCTTAAAACAGAAGCAGGCCAGAGGCTAAATGCCTCTGACCTGCGCCGCGGGTGGGCCCTGTGGGGCTCGAACCCACGACCCACGGATTAAAAGTCCGATGCTCTACCAACTGAGCTAAAGGCCCCAACTGACCGTCAAAAGAGCCGATCAGCCCAGTCCATTTCTGGACGTTAATACTGTACCCCAGACCGGGGGCTGATCCGGCACGCAGGTGGGCGCCGCCGTCGTACGCCGACACTGCCGTTTCCCGCCGTGCTTTTCCGGCACTGGTTTCCAGCTCCCCGACGGGGCCCGCATCCCTTCCGGGACGCACTCGATTCCCTTTGGGCACAGGAGTAGCGTGGGGGCATGAGCGAGCAAACAGGACCCAGTCACTACGGCGGAGCCAACCGGCATCACAAGCCCAAGCCTTTCGCCCCCATCGACTTTGAGCCGTTTGCCGGGGGGCCGGATCCCGCACGCGTCTCGGAGGCTGCACACCTCGCCGCGCAGGCACTGGTGCGCCACGGACGCGACAGCGACGACCCCGTCATCACCGAACGGCTGGTCAAGCTGACCGATGAACAAGGATTGGAAGCCATCGCGGAGATGTGGGCCGAAAGCCCGGCCCGGTCCCTGCCCGGCGCCCTCTGGCGGCTGTACGCCCTGCGCGCCGCCACCGTCCAGGACCCGGAGAGGATTTCGGTCTACTTCCGTGCCGGCAAGGACACCGCGCAGGTGTCCAACGTGGTGGCCGGCGCCGCCGAGCCGCCCGGTGCGGATGAAATGCGGACCATGGCTGATGCCATCCTCTCGGGGGCGTTCGACGGCGAGTTCGACGTCGCGCTGGAACGTTCGGCCGCGTTCTGCCGGGTCGTGGCGCTCGGCCAGGCGACCATCGCCGACGGTGCCGAGCACGGCAACGAGGCCCACGCGAGCAAGCTCACGCGCAACTCCCACCAACTGGTGAAGACAGCCGAGGACCTCGAACATGCGGCGAACGCCTGGCGCCTGGGCGAGCTGGACTGACCCCAGAAGGCCGGATCTGTCAATGTTGACTTGGGCGATCCAACGTAGTTCACTGAAACTGGTGTCGAACCGCGAAACCCCCGGGCTTCAACATTTAGCCGCCTAGAGCGGCCTACCGCCGAGAGGCGTATCCGGTTCGGCACCATTTTTATGCCATTTTTTCGGCGCCCCGTAACCGCCCGGTAGAGTAATGGTCAGTTGCGGGCTGCGGTCAAGTCACAAAGCCGGCTTCCCCATCCCAGTACATTTCCCGGAGACGGTACCCACGTGAAGCTGCGCCTTTTTCCCCAGGAGCCCGCCGGGCTGAACCTCCTTTCAGAGATGGCACGCCAGATCGTCCTGGCCACCGCCACGCTCGCCGAGATCCTGGGCGTCCCGGCAGCCGAGCACGGCAAACTCGTGGAGGACATGCACAACCACGAGGCCAAGTCCGCCGAACTGCATTTCGCCCTGCTCACCCACATGCGCACCAGTTTCGTGAACCCCCTCCCCCGCGAGGACATGTACGCGCTGTCCCGCTACCTCAACGAGGCCATCGAGAAACTCGACGCCGCCGCAGAACTGGTGGCCCTGTACAAGCTGGAGCGCCTCCCCAAGCGGGCTGCGGAGCAGTTGGAAATCATCAGCCGCCAGGCCGAGCTGACAGTGGACGCCATGCGCCGGCTGAACAACCTTGATGACCTAGAGGACTACTGGATCGAAATACTGCGGCTGGCCAAGCGTGCCGAACGCACTCACCGCGTCTGGGTGGCAGACATGATTTCAGACATGAAGTGGGCTCAGTATTCCCGCAACCGGGACATCGCCAACCAGCTCGTTGAAGTCACCAAGGACATGCGACGCATCGCCACCCAGGTGGGCAGCATCATCGTCAAGGAATCCTGAGGTGACCGCAGCCATCTTCGCCGCGGTGGTGCTGCTGACTGCGGCGTTTGCTTTCCTCAACGGCTTCCGCGACGTCTCCAACTCCGTGGCACTCACTGTCCGCACACGGGCACTCACTCCCAGCGTCGCCGTCCTGCTGGCGGCCTTCTTCAACTTCCTCGGCGCCCTGCTCAGTGCCAGCCTGGCAGTGGCCGTGAGCCAGCACTGGATCACGCTCCCCGGCGGCGCCAACGGGCTCAGTATCCTGGTTGCCGGGCTGGCGAGCGCCTGCGGCTGGGGCATCCTGATGTGGTGGCGGGGAATACCGTCCTCCTCCACGCATGCGCTCGTGGGCGGACTCGCCGGTGCCGGCCTGGCCAGCCTTGCGGTGGGCGGCGGTGCGGTGGGCGGCGTGGACCAGTCGCTCCTTTTCCAGGTGGTCCTGCCACTGCTGCTCTCCCCGCTCGTTGCTTACAGCGGAGCCTTCCTCCTGGTCTACCCGGCCACCTGGGCGGCACGCTACGCCCAGCCCAACGTCATCAACACCCGCTTCCGCCGCAGCCAAGCCATCGCGGCCGGCGCCGTCGCCTTTGGCCACGGCCTGCAGGACGGGCAGCGCGTCAGCGCAGTCCTCCTGCTCGCCCTGCTGGCCAGCGGCTATGCCGACGGCGGCACCATCCCCGTGTGGGTGGCACTTCTTTCCGCCGTGATGATCTCAGCCGGAACACTCTTCGGCGGCTGGCGCATCTCCCACACCATCGGCTACAAAATCACCCGGATTGACCCGCTGCGGGGTTCCGTGGCGCAGATCTTCAGTGCAGCGATCCTGTTTGTGGGGGCCATCGGGCTGCACTGGCCTGTGTCCACCACGCACACCGTGACTGCTGGTGTGCTGGGCGCCGGCGAGAACCAGCACTTCTCCGTCACCAACCGGAAACTGGTGATCCGGATCCTCGCGCTGTGGGTGCTGACGCCGGCTGCGACGGCGGCCGGTGCCTTTATCCTGGCGCTGGCGCTGTCACCGCTGGCTGACTCCTAGGCCCTGACCGCCGCATCGATTGCTCCATGGGCGCCCTTTTGAGGCGTCAAAAGGGCGCTGGTGGAGCAATCGATGGTGGGGTGGGCACCCCACGCCACCAGGGTTCCCTGGTCTGAGCCAGGCCAGTAAGAAGCCCCGGACCAGTTCATGTGGTCCGGGGCTTCCTGCATATCGCATCGATTGCTCCGTGGCCGCCCTTTTGGGGCGTCAAAAGGGCGCCAGTGGAGCAATCGATGGTGGGCCCACAGCCGCAGGGGTCCCCGGGAGAGCTTGCGAGCCTGGGAAGCGGCTGGGGACTACCCGAAGCGGCCGGAGACGTAGTCTTCCGTGGCCTTCACCGTGGGGTTGCTGAAGATCGTGTGGGTGTTGCCGAATTCGATCAGCTTGCCCGGCTTGCCCGTCCCTGCAATGTTGAAGAACGCCGTCTTGTCCGAGACGCGTGCGGCCTGCTGCATGTTGTGGGTCACGATCACTACGGTGTACTGGTCCTTGAGCTCGTTGATAAGGTCCTCAATGGCCAGGGTGGAGATCGGGTCCAGGGCGGAGCACGGCTCATCCATCAGGATCACCTGCGGCTCCACGGCAATGGCGCGGGCGATGCACAGGCGCTGCTGCTGTCCGCCGGAGAGCCCGGAGCCCGGCTTCTCCAGCCGGTCCTTGACCTCGTTCCAGAGGTTGGCTCCCTGCAGTGAGCGCTCCACCAGGGCATCGGCCTCGCCCTTGGAGATCTTCTGGTTGTTCAGCTTCACGCCCGCCAGCACGTTGTCGCGGATGGACATGGTGGGGAAGGGGTTGGGCCGCTGGAACACCATGCCGATCTGGGATCGCACGGTCACGGGATCGACACCGGGGCCGTAGAGGTTGTCCCCATCAAGCAGGACTTCGCCTTCAACGCGGGCACCCGGGAGGACCTCGTGCATGCGGTTCAGGGTCCGCAGGAACGTAGACTTTCCGCAGCCCGAGGGGCCGATGAACGCCGTGACGGACTTGGCTTCGATGTTGATGCTGACGTCTTCCACGGCGAGAAAATTGCCGTAGTAGACGTTCAGGTCCTTGACGTCGATGCGCTTAGACATGGTGTTCCTTCACTTGCTGGGGTACGGATTAAGTTTATGCGGCCTAGCGGCCGGTCTTGGGGGCGAACACCCTGGCGATGAGCCGGGCGCCGAGGTTCAGCAGCATCACCAGGAGGATCAGCACCAGGGCCGCGCCCCAGGCCCGCTGCGAGGACGGGTCCGGGTTGGCCGGTGAGGTGGGGTTCAGGATCTGGGTGTAGATAAATGTTGGCAGCGAGGCCATCCAGCCGCCGAACACGTTGCCATTGATGCTCGTGGCGAAGCCGGCGGTGACCAGGATGGGTGCCGTCTCACCGATGACGCGGGCGATGGCCAGGGTGACGCCGGACGCGATGCCGGAGATCGCCGTCGGAATGACCACCTTGAGGATGGTGCGCCACTTGCGCACGCCCAGGGCGTAGGCAGCTTCGCGCAGCTCGTTGGGCACGATCTTCAGCATTTCCTCGCTGGATCGCACCACCACGGGAATCATCAGGACGGAAAGCGCGACGGCGGCCACGGCACCGGTCTTGGTGCCCGGTCCCACCACGGCAAAGAAGAACGCCGCGGCGAAGAGGCCCGCAACGATGGAAGGGATACCGGTCATCACGTCCACGAAGAAAGTGATGGCCCGGGCCAGCCGGCCGTCGTTGCCGTACTCCACCAGGTAGATCGCGGTGAGCAGGCCAACAGGCACGGAGATGATGGTGGCCAAAATCGTAATCTGCACGGTGCCCAGCAGCGCGTGGTAGATGCCGCCCAGCACTGGAGCGCCTTCTTCGACGGCCCGGTTGTCATAGACGCCGGTGACGCCGTTCATGGAGCTGCCGAGGAACCCGGGCGTGATGAGGCCGGGGATGCCGTTGGCCAATACGGTCCAAATGACGGAGATCAGGGGCAGCAGGGCGATCAGGAAGGAGCCCACCACCAGGCAGGTGGCCAGTTTGTCCTTCGCCTTGCGGGCTCCTTCGACGGCGGCGCTCCAGCCCACCAGGCCGGCGGCGAACAGGATGGCCGAGACGATGCCCCAGCCGAAGGCATTGAAGCCGATCAGGGCGAGGATGGCGGCACCGGCCACCAGGGCAAGCGCCAGCACCACGTAGGGCGCGTACTTCGGCAGCTGGCCTTTGGTGAGCGCTGAGCGCTTACGGACCGGGGTAAGGGTGGAGGTCATTTAGTTGGCTCCCGAGAATTCTTTGTGCCGGGTGATGATCCAGCGGGCGATCATGTTCACGCCCAGGGTGATCACAAACAGGACCAGGCCTGCGGCGATGAGGGTGCTGACCTTGAGCCCGCTGGCTTCGGGGAAGTTCAGGGCGATCTCGGCTGCGATGGTCTGGTTGCCGGACTGGATCAGGCTGGCGGTCAGGGCGCCGGAAGAAAGGACCAGGGCAACGGCCATGGTTTCGCCGAGGGCACGGCCCAGGCCCAGCATGATGGCACTGATGATGCCGGGGCGGGCGAAGGGCAGCACAGCCATCTTGATCATTTCCCAGCGCGTCGCGCCCAGCGCCAATGCCGCTTCTTCGTGGAGCTTGGGGGTCTGCAGGAAGATCTCGCGGCTCAGGGACGTAATGATGGGCAGGACCATGACGGACAGCACGATGCCGGCAGTGAGGATGGTCTTGCCGGTGGCGGACGCCGGCCCCTGGAAGATGGGCAGCCAGCCCATGTTGTCCGCGAGCCAGTTGTAGGCCGGGGAGATTTCCTTGGCCAGGAAGGCAGCGCCCCAGGCACCGTAGACCACGGAGGGGATAGCAGCCAGCAGGTCGATGACGTAGCCCAGCCCGGAGGCAAGCCGGCGCGGTGCGAAGTGTGAGATGAACAGTGCCACGCCGATGGAGATGGGAGTGGCGATCACCAGCGCGATGGCAGCGGCGATCAGGGTGCCGATCACGATGGGCCAGATGTAGGAAAAGAATCCCTCTCCGCCCTGGATCTCGGCGGCCGGTGCGGTGAGCGCAGGGATTGCCTGCACCACAAGGAACAGCGCAACGCCGAACAGGACGGCAAGGATCAGGCACCCTGCGGCCAGGGTTGCTCCGGAAAAGATCTTGTCCCCGGCGCGGCCTGCGCCCTGGGAGCTTTTCAGGGAGGTGACGGTCATTCCCGACCCTTCGGTTGAGGTGGTGCTTGGGAAGCGTAAAGCGATGGGGTTACAAAGCCGAGTACCCCGCCCCGCCTCTCGGCGTGGCGGGGAACTCGGTCAGGGCAGGTGCTAGGACTTGACCTTGATGCTTTCAATGGCCTTCGTGGCCTTCTCGGCGAGGGCCGAAGAGAGCGGCGCGGACTTGGCGGAATCGGCGGCAGCCTGCTGGCCCTCCTCGGAGACAACGTAGTTCTCGAAAGCCTTGACCAGGTCTACGGTTTCCTGCTTGTCATAGGTGGAGCAGACAACGTGGAAGGAAACCAGGACGATCGGGTAGGCGCCTTCGATGCTGGTCTTGCGGTCCAGCTTGATGGACAGATCGTTGGCCGAGCGGCCTTCGACGGCCTTGCCAGCGTCAACTGCCTTGGCGGCGGCGTCGGCGGAGATCTTGGTGAAGGACTCGCCAACCTTGATCTGGGCAACACCGAGCTTGCCGCTGACGGCAGAGTCATCCGCGTAGGTCACGGCGCCCGGGGTGTCGGTAACGGTCTTGACCACGCCGGAGGTGCCCTTGGCGTTCTCGCCCTGCAGGGTTGCCGGCCAGATGCCAGCGGCCTTGTCGGTCCAGACCTCGGGAGCAGCTGCTGCCAGGTAGTCCGTGAAGTTGGTGGTGGTGCCGGAGTCGTCAGAGCGGTTCACCGGGGTGACCTTCAGGTCCGGGAGGGCCACACCTTCGTTCAGGGCCGCGATGGCGGGGTCGTTCCAAGTGGCGATTTCGCCACGGAAGATCTTGGCCACCGTGGCAGCGTCGAGCTTGAGTTCGGTGATGCCCGGGAGGTTGAAGGCAATGGCGATCGGAGAAATGTAGACCGGGATGTTCAGCGCGCCGTCCGGGCCGCAGATGGTCTTGGAGGATGCGTATTCCTCATCCTTCAGGTAGGCGTCCGAGCCGCCGAACTGGGCCGAGCCGTCCAGGAGTGCCTTGCGGCCTGCGCCGGAACCGTCCGGGGAGTACTGCACAGTTGCGCCCTGGTTGGCAGCAGCAAATGCGGTCTTCCAGGCATCCATGGCTGCGCCTTGCGCCGAGGAGCCGATGCCGGTGAGCGTGCCGGTGACCTTGGGGCCGGCGGACTGGCTGCCAGCGGGCGCTGCGCCCGTGACCTGGTCTGAACCGCAGGCGGTGAGCGCGAGTGCGCCGGCTGCAATAACAGCGATAGCCGCGTGGCGGCCGAAGCGGAGAGCCTTCACTAGATGTACCCCTTCCAGGGTTATTCAGTTGCGGGCAGGGCCGGAGACGCCCTGCAGCGCGATGCGTACGTTCTGTACCTTCATTGAAGTTATGGGCCGCAGGTAACGGGATGGGCTGTCCAAAGTGAACGGGAAATTAACGACGGCGGGATATTGGCTTACATGTGCAGCGTCACCATTGCGCAGATCACATGTCCGGCCGTAGTGCACCGCCGGTGAATAGACTTGAACGCATGGCCATTTCTGCGGGACTCTCAGCAAGCGGGCGATTCCTGCGCGGCCGCATCCGCACCGGCCTGATCCGTAGCCGCAACTCACTGTTTCCCGCGGTCCAGATGACCGGCTGTGCCGTGGGGGCCTATGCGTTCGCCGAGTACGTGCTGGGGCACTCGGGTCCGCTGTTCGCGGCGACATCTTCGCTGATTGCGTTGGGCTTCTCCCGGGAGCCACGGCTGCGCCGGGTGGTGGAGGTGGGGCTGGGCTGCACCATCGGCATTGCGGTGGGTGATCTGCTCCTGCACTGGCTGGGCGGCGAAATCTGGGTTGCCGCCGTCGTACTCTTTGTCTCCATCCTGCTGGCACGCTTCCTGGACAGCGGCAACATCTTCACGACGCAGCTGGGCCTGCAATCGCTGCTGGTGGTGCTGCTGCCGGCGCCGGCCGGCGGGCCGTTCACGCGCAGCATCGACGCCATCATCGGCGGTCTGTTCGCGCTGCTGGTGACCATCCTCGTGCCCAAGGATCCGCGCCGGGAGCCCCGCAAGGATGTCCAAAACCTGCTCCATGAACTGGCGGAAGTGCTGCGGGAATGCGCCACCGCGCTGACGAACAGCGACTCCACCCAGGCCTGGCATGCGCTGATCCGGGGCCGGAACTGCCAGCCGCTGGTGGACGCGATGCGCCATTCCCTGCGCGCTTCCGGGGAGGTGGCCACGCTTTCGCCCGCTTACCGCCGCCACCGCGACGAGCTGGACCGGCTGAAGCAGTCACTGGACTTCATCGATCTCGCCCTGCGTAACAGCCGCGTTTTTGCGCGCCGGCTGACCAGCGCCATCAACCATGCCGCACTCTCGGATGAGGCTACTGACAACATCGCCGGGGTACTCCAGGACACCGCTGCCGCCATTGATGAGCTGTCGCTCGGCCTGGCGGAAACGCACGACGGCGCCCGCCGCGCCCACCTGCGCACCGCCCGGCAGGACCTGAGCGAGATCGCCCTGCGCCTGCACCCGAAACTTCTGGAAGTGCAGCGGCTGGAGGGCGAGACCGTGGTCATGCTGTTCCGGCCGCTGATGGTGGACCTGCTGGAGGCTACGGGGATGGATTCACGCGAAGCACGGGACGTCCTGCCAGGGCTTTAGCGGTCGTTGGCGTAGTGCACGCCCAACTGGTCCCTGACACTGTCCAGAAGCCCCATGATCCGCACGCTTTCGTCCCAAGGCATCAGGGGACTCTCCAGAAGACCCGCCCGAATGCACCGGGCAGCTTCCCGCAGCTCATGGATGAAGCCTTCGGCCTCCTCCGGGAACTCCTCGACGCGGACCACGCCGTCAGCGCCTTGGTATTCGATCCTGCGCGGGCGGTAGAGGGGTGAACCGGTGCGTAGCCAGCCCTGCGTGCCACTGATGGTGACGGTGCCAGGGCTGCTGGACTGCAACGAGGAGACCAGCTGGGCAGTGGCGCCGTCCGGGTACTCAAGGGTCACCGTGTTCTGGAGGTCTATCCGGTCATGGTTCAGCAAGCCCGCCGCGGTGACCTTCGTGGGAAATCCGAGCACGCTGACGGCCCACGTCAGCGGATAGACAGTGAGGTCCAGGAGGGCGCCGCCGCCGGCCGCCGGATCAAAAAGCCGGCTGTTTGGGTCATAGGTGGCCGCGAAACCCAGATCGGCCTGAACCCACCGGACAGCGCCGATTCCCTTGCCCCGGACCACTTCCAGTGCCCGTAGGGTCGCCGGCAGGAACCGGGTCCACACTGCCTCCATCAGGAACAGTTTCCGCTCCCCCGCCAGCTGTGCCAGATCGCGGGCTTCCCTGGCGTTGACTGTTAGGGGCTTCTCGCACAGGACGTGTTTTCCGGCTTCCAGGGCAGCTTTGGCAACCTCAAAGTGCTGGGCGTGCGGCGTGGCGATGTAGACCACATCCACCAAAGGATCGCCGAAGAGCAGATCGTAACCTTTGCCGGCAGGCCCGTCATGGTAGCTGGCCGCGAAGCCGTACTGCCCGGCGAACTCCTTCGCAGCGGCCGGGCTGCGCGAGCTCACTGCATGCAGGACAGTGTTTTCCAGGAGGGCGAGGTCGCGGGTGACGCGGTGGGCGATCCGTCCGGTGGCCACCACGCCCCAGTTAAGAGGCCGAATCACGAATCACCAGCGACGTAGGGATCTGGGTGACCCGGTCCGTGGGCTTCCCTTCGATGAGGTCGACCAGGATCTCGGCCATCTTCTTGCCCATTTCGATGATGGGGTGATGCACGGTTGTCAGTTGGGGGTTCACGGATGTGGCAAACGAGTCGTCGTCGAACCCCACTACCGCAACGTCGTCGGGAATCCTTATACCGCGCTCCTGGAGGACTGTGTAGGCCCCGGCAGCCATTTGGTCGTTGGCCACGAAGAGTCCGTCGATGGGTTTGCCGCGTTCAAGGAGCCGGCGCATGGCCTTGGCGCCGGAAGCGAGGGTGAAATCGCCATATTCCGCCAGGGAGTCGTCCAGGCCGGACGCCTCCAGGGCCTTCCTCCAGCCGTTGATCCGGTCGACGCCGGGCGGCATGTCCTGCGGTCCGGCGATCGTAGCGATATGCGAACGTCCGCCCTGGATCAGCAGGCGGGTAGCACCTTCGGCGGCTGCCTCATTGTTCACGTCCACGTAGTAGCTTCCGCCCTCGCCCAGCGGCCTGCCCGCGAACACCATGGGGATGTGGTCGCTGACGTGTGCCCAGGAGCGGTCCCCCGCATGGTGGGAGACCACCAGCGCACCCGCAACATTGCCGCCGAGCAGGAAAGCCCGGGTCTTTTCCGGCTTCGCTTCGGAGGCAATGACCATGTTGAGGGTGTAATCGGTGTCTGCGAGATACAACGCCACGCCTTGGACCACGGAGGCGAAGAACGGGTCGGCGAAGACCTTCGACGTGGACTCCGGCACGATCAGGGTCACTGAGTTGGGTTTCCGGCTGGCAAGGGACCGGGCCGCGCGGTTGGGCGTGTAGTTCACGGCGAGGATGGCTTGGCGGACCTTCGCGGCAATGTCCTCGTCCACGCTGGGCACGTCATTGACCACGCGCGAGACCGTAGCGCGGGACACGCCCGCCAGCGCAGCCACCATTTCCAGGGTGGGCGCCGGCCGGCTTCCGCGTTGATCTTGCTTCACTTCTTCGCTCCGTGAGGTTAAGCGGG
Source organism: Arthrobacter sp. R4 (assembly GCF_051365025.1). Taxonomy (NCBI): domain Bacteria; kingdom Bacillati; phylum Actinomycetota; class Actinomycetes; order Micrococcales; family Micrococcaceae; genus Arthrobacter; species Arthrobacter sp. R4. Next base: position 236,189 of record NZ_JBLWIJ010000008.1, on the reverse strand, counting down.
CTTCCGCCCGGGACTCCAGTTTAGGCAGGCAATGACGCGGGCAGCCGTGCGACGTTCCGTTTTGCAGCAGCGATCAACCGGGCATAGGCCAGGCCGCTGTCCTTGACGGTGCGCTCAAAGGTTCCGTAATCCACACGGACTATCCCGAAGCGCTTGCCGTACCCCCAGGACCACTCGAAGTTGTCCAACAGCGACCAAACGAAGTAGCCGCGGACGTCGGCACCCTGGTCCATCGCCTCTCCTACGGCGGCTATGTGGTCAAGGATGAAGCCGGTTCGCTCCGCGTCGTGAACGCCGCCGTCCGGGCTTACGGTGTCCTCGTAGGCGGCACCGTTTTCGGTGATGTACAGCGGCGGCAAGGTGGGGTATTCCTCACCGAGGCGGACCAGGAGTTTCCGCAGTCCATCCGGGTTCACTTCCCAGTTCATCGCAGTCCGCGGAAGGCCGCGGCTGGGAAAGGCGATGTCCTCGGACCCCACCCACGGCGAAGCAGCAACGCGTTCGGCCCCGCCGGAGTGGCCGTCGCTTCCCGCATCATCAGCATGCCCGCTGATGAGGTCATCGTGGTAATGGTTGACTCCGAGGAACTCCAGCGGCGCACTAATGGCTTCCAGGTCCCCGGGAAGGATAAGGTCCGGCAGGCCGAACGGCGCCAGGTCATTCAAGGTGTCTTCCGGGTAGCTTCCGCGCAGGATGGGGTCGAGGAAGATCCGGTTCTGCAACGAATCGAAGCGCCGGGCTGCGTCCAAATCGATGGGGTCCTGCGGGTCCCGCGGAATGGAGTTGCTTAGGTTAAGCGTGATCCCGAGGTTCTGGGCGCCGCGTTGCCGCAGGGCATTGACGGCGAGGCCGTGGGCGAGGTGCTGATGGTGCACGGCCGATATTGCAGCGCGCGGTTCCTTGCGCCCGGGGGCGTGGACCCCCGAAGCGTAGCCCAGCAGCGAGGAGCAGAAGGGCTCGTTGAAAGTGGTCCAGTGCTGGACCCGGTCGCCGAGCGCCGTGTAGACGTCGTTGGCGTAGTCGACGAACCGGTAGGCCGTGTCCCTGTTTGCCCAGCCACCCTTCTCCTCCAGGGCTTGTGGCAGATCCCAGTGGTACAGGGTCAGCCATGGCAGGATCCCGGCCTCCATCAGTTCGTCCACCAGCCGGGAGTAGAAATCCAGGCCCTCCTGGTTGACGGCCTTGTCTCCCGGCCGCACCCGCGCCCAACTGGTGGAAAAGCGGTACGAGTCCAACCCCAGTTCCTTCATGAGCTGAACGTCCTGCGGCATCCGGTGGTAGTGGTCAACGGCGTGTTCCAGGGTGTCGCCCTGGGCGATGGCGCCGGGGATCCGCGCAAAGTGGTCCCACACGGAGTCCTCCTTGCCGCCTTGGTGGCTGGCCCCCTCAATCTGGGCCGCCGCCGTCGCGGATCCCCAGATGAATCCTTCCGGCCACTGCCGTGAGTACGTCGAATGTGGCATCAGCCCTTCACTGCTCCTTGCATGATTCCTGAAATAAGTTGTTTTCCTGCCAGCACAAACAGCACCAGCAGCGGCAGGGTGGCCAGAACCGCGCCTGCCAGGACCACGGAGTAGTCCACGTAACGGGCAGACTGCAGTTGGCTGAGTGCGGTCTGCAGCGTGGGGTTGCCGGCGTCTAGCACCAGGAGCGGCCAGAGGAAGTCCGTCCAGGCCGTCATAAAGGTGAACAGGCCCAGGATGGCCATGGCCGGGCGGGCGGCCGGGATGGCCACGTGCCAAAACGTGGAGATCATGTTGGCCCCGTCCATGCGGGCCGATTCGATGAGCTCATCCGGGATGACGTCCACCAGGTATTGCCGCATGAAAAAGACACCAAAAGCAGTAACCAGGGTGGGCACAACGACAGCGCCGATCTCGCCGGTCCAGCCAAGGGTCCGCATGACCATAAAGAGCGGGATGATGCCCAGTTGCGTGGGGATGGCCATGGTGGCAACGACCATCAGCATGAGGCCGTTCCGGCCCCGAAACCGCAGCTTGGCGAAGGCGTAGCCGGCGAGGGTGGAAAAGCCGACCACAGAGATGGTGATGATTCCGGAAATCAGGACACTGTTTCCGAGTGCCAGCCAGAACGGAACGGTGTCGAAGACTTCGCCCACGTTCGTCCAGAAGTTCCCGCCGGGCAGCAGCGGCGGCCAGGCTTCTCCCAGGGCTTCGTTGGACCTGCTGCCGATCACTACGGACCACCACAGCGGGTAGGCGGACGAGAGCAGGAAGGCCAGCAGCAGCCCATAGCTGAGGAAGCCGGGGCGTTCGCCGGTGCCGAAGATGCGTTTGCGCAGGGTGGCCGGCCTCGGCGGCGCGGAGCCGGGCGAAGAGGCGCTGCCGGAAGCGGGCCTCGCAGATCCGGGTTTTACGTGGTCCATGATGGTCATTGGGTAGTCCTTTCAGCACGCTTCCGGGCGGCGGTTGTCCTCCGGGCGGCTCGGGATGGCCTGGCGGCATCCGCTGTGGCGATCCGGCGTGAGATCAAGTAGTTGACCAGGCCGAACAGGACGATGATCAGGAAGAGCAGCCAGGCGATGGTTGAGGCCTTCCCAAAGTTCTGGCGCTGGAAGGCCATCTCCCACAGGTACAGGACGGTGGTCTGGAACTGGCGCTGTGATCCGCCGGCGGTGGCCGGATCGAACAATCTGGGTTCCGTGAAAATCTGGAGGCCTCCGATGGTTGCCGTAATGACCACGAAGACCATGGTGGGCCTGATGCTGGGCAGTGTGATGCTGAAGAACCGGCGGACGGCACCTGCACCGTCGAGGGCGGCAGATTCGTACAGGTCCCGCGGGACGGCCTGCATCGCGGCCAGCAGGATCAGGGCGTTGTAGCCTGTCCAGCGCCAGTTGACCATGGTGGCGATGGCGATGTGGCTGGGGATGGTCTCGTTCTTCCACATCACCGGGTCAAGGCCGAAGTTCCCCAGGATGTTGTTGATCAGGCCGTACTGCTCGCCGAACATGTTGGTGAAGATCATGGCCACCGCTACTGGCGTCACGATGTAGGGCAGCAGGATGCTCATGCGCCAAAAAGTCTTGGCCCGGAGGTTCTGGTCCAGCACCGCAGCCAGGAAAAGGGCCACGGCCAGTTGCGGGACTGAGGAGAGCAGGAAGATGCTCACCGTGTTGAAGAGGGAATTCCAGAAGAAGCGGTCCTGCAGGACCTCAGCGAAGTTCTCCAGCCCCACGAACTGCCCCTGCCCTTTGAGCAGGTGCCAGTCGAAGAGGCTGACAAAAAACGTGTAGACCAGCGGGAAGAGTCCTACGAGGGCGAACAGGATAAAGAACGGCGCAACGTAGAAGTAGGGCGAGGCTTTGACGTCGAAGATACTCAGTCGCTGTTTGAAGGTGGGTTTGGATTTGACTGCGGCCGGCTTGGCGGATCGGTTCAAGGTGGTTGTCATGGGGTCTCGCGCTTCATCGGGGGGCCTCCCAGCCGGGAGGCCCCACAGCGGGTTAGTTGTTGACGACCAGGTCGTTGAGGAGGCGCAGGGCTTCAGTCCAGGCCTTGTCCGCGTCAGCGGTTCCGGCGTCGAGGCTCTTCAGCGCCGGACCGAACACGTTTTCCTGGATGACCGAATCGTCCGGGCCCTTGAACTGGGCTACGACGCCCTTGGCCCGGTTTGCCAGGATGGCGCCCGTGGGAGCGTTGTTGAAGAGCACGTTGGGTGTGGCGTCCTGGACCAGCTTTTCCTGGGCCTTGAGTGTGCTGGGGAAGTTGTTGGCGGCGGCGGACTGCTTGACCTGCTGCTCGGGGGCGGTGAGCCAAGCGGCCAGCTTGGCGGCCTCTGCAGGGTGTTCCGAGGTCTTGGGCACGGAGAGGAAGGCACCGCCCCAGTTGGAGGCACCGCCTGGGAAAACATCTGCGAAGTCCCAGCCGCTGTCGGCGCCGCCGCCTGCGGATTCGAGTTGGCCCTTGATGGTTCCGAGCATCCAGCCGGGGCAGACGAAGGTGGCGAAGGACCCGTCAACGAAGGCCTTCCCGTTTCCCCAGTCCCACTGGGTTTGGTTGGCCGAGAGTCCTGCCGCAGTTCCGGCCGCCAGCATCTCGAATTTGTCCTTCATTTCCGCGTTGCCGTCGATGTTGAGCTCGCCGTCCTTGGTGTAGTAGCCCTCCTCCATCTGGTTCACCATGGAGTTCCAGACGAAGCCGGACTGGTCATACCAGGCCTTGCCGGTGGCTTCCTTGTATTGCTTCCCGAGTTCGAAGTACTTTTCCCAGGTGGCGTCCTGTCCGCCGAAGAGCTTCGCCACGGATTCGCGGTCGCTGGGCAGGCCTGCTGCTTCAAAGAGCTTGCCGTTATAGCAGAGTCCCTGCGGTCCGATGTCGGTGCCGTAGCCAATAACGCGGCCCTCGGGATCAGTGCCCTGCTTGTATTTCCAGTCCACCCAGTTGGCCTTGATGTCCGCGGCGCCGTGTTCGTTGAGGTCCACGAATTGGTCGGAGACCTCCATGATGGAGCCCAGCCAGCCCTCCTCGATGGCCACTACGTCGCTAAGCCCGGATCCTGCCGCAAGCTTGGTGAAGGCATCCGTGCGGGCATTTGACCCGCGGTCAATGTTCGTGGCCTTGATCTTTACTCCGGGATTCGCCTGCTCGTACTCGCCATAGAGGTCGTTGTAGCCGAAGGTTCCGAATGTGGTGACCGTCAGTTCAACAGTCTTCTCCGAACTGCCCGCCTGGTCTGCACTGCTTCCGCAGCCCGTGGCGATCATGGCCAGGGCTGCTGCTCCCGCTATCGCGGCAGCGGTATTTCGTCGTGAGAATTTCACGGTCACTCCTTTGTGGGGGAATTGCCTCTGGGGCTGAGAGAGCGCTCTCTTGCAAGTTCCATAACTCTAAAGGTGGTGCGGATCACTGTCAAGAGAGCGCTCTCTGAAAGTGTCTGCTCCGTATTTTCGGGAGCGCCCACGTGCCGCTGCCCAGCGATGTCTGCCCCCGCAGTTAGGGTGGAACCCATGGCTACAAAGACTTCCCGGGCATCCAAAGCGCCGGCCTATAAGTGCGCGGAATGCGGCTGGACCACGGTCAAGTGGGTGGGCCGCTGCGGCGAGTGCCAGGCGTGGGGCACCGTTGAGGAAACGGGTGCGGCTGTGGCGCGCACGACGGCGGCAACAACAGTCCTCGAGCCCGCCCGCCGGATTGCCGAGGTAGACGCCACCACCGCGGCGTTCCTGCCCACCGGCGTGGACGAACTCGACCGCGTGCTGGGCGGCGGCCTGGTCCCGGGCGCCGTCATCCTGCTGGCCGGCGAGCCGGGCGTGGGAAAGTCAACGCTGCTGCTGGACGTCGCCGCGAAATTTGCTCGAACCGCCCAGGACGTCCTCTATGTCACCGGTGAAGAATCCGCTGCCCAGGTAAAGCTCCGCGCTGAGCGGATCGACGCCGTCGCGGACTCCCTCTATCTGTCCGCCGAGACAGACTTGGGGCAGGCACTTGGCCAAGTGGAGAAGATCGAGCCACGGCTGCTGATTGTGGACTCGGTGCAGACCCTCAGCAGCGCGGACGTTGATGGCAGCGCTGGCGGAGTTTCCCAAGTGCGGGAGGTCGCCGCCTCCATCATCGCCGCGGCCAAGCGGCGCAACATGACCACGCTGCTCGTGGGCCACGTGACCAAGGACGGTTCCATCGCCGGACCGCGGCTGCTGGAGCACTTGGTGGACGTGGTGTGCCAGTTCGAAGGTGAGCGCCATTCAAGGCTCCGGCTGCTTCGGGCAGTCAAGAACCGGTACGGTCCCACCGACGACGTCGGCTGCTTTGACCTTAACGAGGACGGCATCCAGGGCCTGGCTGATCCCAGCGGACTCTTTGTCAGCCGCACCAAGGAGCCCGTGTCCGGCACCTGCATCACGGTGACCATGGAGGGCAGGCGCCCGTTGCTGGCCGAGGTCCAGTCGCTGCTTGCCGAAAGCCCCAACTCGCAGCCGCGCCGGGCCACCAGCGGCCTGGACAGCTCGCGCGTGTCCATGCTCCTGGCCGTTCTGCAGCAGCGCGCGGGGTGCCTCCTGCACAAGGACGACTCCTACGTGGCCACTGTGGGCGGCGTGAAGCTCAGCGAACCCGCCACAGACCTCGCCGTTGCCTTGGCCGTTGCCTCGGCCAAGGCCAGGAAACCGCTGCCCATCCGGCTGATCGCCTTCGGCGAGGTAGGCCTGGCGGGCGAGGTCCGGCCCGTCCCTGGTATCAACCAGCGCATCCAGGAGGCCCACCGCCTGGGCTTCACGCACGCCGTCGTCCCGGCCAGCCACAACGGCCCGGGACCAGTGCCGGCTGGCTTCTCCGTGCGGGAGGTGGAGCACCTGACCGAGGCTCTGAGCCTGCTGATCGGATAAGAAGCACCGGTAATAACTGCGCCCCGGCCGGGCAAGGCGCTAGGCTGACGAAACGACCTTCAGGCAGCCGGAGGTCTCACCGCTGCGCCTTGGGGGGGCCGGAGTGACTAATCGAATACAAAAAAGCATTCCCGCGCCCGAGGAACCCGCGGAAGGCAGCCGCCTCGCTGGGCGGATAGACGCGATCTTCGGAGGTCTTGGCGTCCGGGGCCGGGTGGTGATGAGCCAGCTTCCGCTCACTGTCACCGTGGTGTTCATTGTCGTAGCCGCCTGGTTTTTCAGCCCGGCCACCCTCATGGACGAACGCTTCAGGCTGGCCTTGCTGGCGCATGCGGCAATCTTCGCGGCCTGCGTGGCAATTCCCTGGGGCAGGCTGCCAGCCGGCGCCTTCGCGGTGATTCCGGTATTGGATTGCCTTGTGATCGGCTTTACACGTGAAGCTGGAGGGCCCAGCTTTAACGTATTAAGCCTGATGCTGGTCTTCCCCGTGATCTGGCTGTCGGTGGGCCGGCAACGCGGAAGGGTTGTCCTGGCCGTCCTCGGAGCCTCCCTAAGCACTGTCGTCCCTGCCGCAGTCCTGGGCTCAGTGCCCACGCAAGGATCAATGATCCGGACCATTTTCCTGCCACTCGTGATGACCGCAATCGCCGTGTCCGCGCATATCGTCGCCGGGACGCTCCATCGCCAGCGCAAAGCCTTGCTAAGGAAAGACCTCGCCCTGGCGGAGACACTCGCCGAGAGCGTGGACCGACAACGGCTCCTCGACGCCGTCCTTGGCGCTGTGGGTGTGGGGGTCTGGGTGGTTGACGAGGAAGGAAACAACGTGCTGACCAACCGGGCTATCCGCGCTGATCCGGCACTTGCCCGCCTTGCCGAGTCTGATCCCCGGGTCCGCGTGCTGCAAGGCGACCGGGCCACCCCGGTGCCACCGGAGATGCTTCCGGTCGCCCGGTTTACCCGGGGCGAAATGTTCACGGACGAGCTGCTGTGGGCCGGCGACGAAGAGGAACAGCGTGGGTACTCGGTGAGCGCACATGCCATCCCGTCCAAGGACGGCCTCAGCGGCGGGGGCGTCATTACGTTCGTTGACGTGACCGCCCTGATCACCGCCTTGGCAGCCAAAGACGAATTCGTCGGCACCGTTTCCCATGAACTGCGAACACCACTCACGTCCATCCTCGGCTACCTCGAACTCGTCCTGGATGAGCCTGGCCACGAAGGGATCGAGGCGGAACTACAGGTGGTCCACCGCAACGCGACGCACCTCCTGAGCCTCGTGAACGATCTTATTGCCGTGGCGTCTGAACGGGTGGACCTCACCCTCCAGGAGGCCGATCTCGCCCGGCTCCTTGCCGACGTCGTCGAGTCCACTGCCCCCCAGGCAGCCAACAGGGGGCTCGAGCTGGTGCTTGACGCCGAGCAACCGCTGACAGCCAAGATGGACACTGCCCGCATCCGCCAAGTGGTGGGCAACCTGCTCTCAAACGCGATCAAATACTCCCCCGACGGCGGCCGTATCACAGCCCGGGCTTACAGGGCCGGACCGGAGATCATCTGCTCCATCACGGACCCGGGGATCGGCATGAGCGCCGAAGACCAGGAGCAGGCCTTCACCAAGTTCTTCCGTTCTTCGCGTTCGCGTGAAACGGCCATCCCAGGCGCCGGCTTGGGACTCCCCATCAGCAAGACCATCATCGAAGGCCACGGCGGTTCCCTGAGCCTCACCAGTACCCCGGGCGCGGGAACGACGGCGACGTTTGTCCTGCCGTGCAGCCTCACCAGCGCCCCCGGCCCTGAGGCTGAGGTGTTCAGTTCCCCTTAATTACCAGCGCAACGCTATGTCCACCGAAGCCGAAGGCGTTCACCAACCCGGCCGGAGCGGAACCAGGCTCCAGCATGTGGGCCTTGTCTGTGACGATATTGAGGTCCACTTCAGGATCCAGGGCCTCCACGTTCAGCGTCCCGGGGAGCTGCCCGGTCTGCAGGGCCTGGACCACTACGACGGCGGCAAGGGCCCCAGCCCCGCCCAGCAGGTGGCCGGTGTGGCCCTTGGTGGATGTCACGGGAACGTCGGCACCAAATATGGCTGTGATCGCCTGCGCTTCCAGCCGGTCTCCTACCGGGGTGGAGGTGGCGTGGGCGTGGACAAATCCGATGTCAGCGGCGTCCATCCCGGCCGATGCCAGGGCTTTCTGCATGACCCTGCGTTGCATCGCCGGGTCGGCAGCTACGATGTCGTTCGCGTCAGAGGTCACCGCTCCGCCGGCGACCTCTGCCAGGACGGCGGCACCACGCGCACGGGCGTGGGCCTCGCTCTCCAGGACGACAATCCCCGCGCCCTCGGCGAGCACAAAACCGTCACGGCCGCCGTCGAACGGGCGCGAAGCCCGCTGGGGTTCGCCGTTGCGCGTGGAGAGCGCCCGGATCTGGGAGAACCCGGTGATAACGAGGTCGTTCACCGAGGCGTCCACGCCCCCGGCAATGACCACGTCGGCCGCCCCCGAACGGATCATTTCGGCACCCTGGACAATGGCTTCGGCTCCGGACGCGCAGGCGCTGACAGGTGTGCGGGCTCCGCCGCGTGCACCGAGGTCGATGGACACCCAGGCGGCGGGGCCGTTGACCATCAGCCGGGTCAGGGTGTGCGGCGATACCCGGCGCGGGCCCCCGCTGGCCAGCGCCCTGTCCTGCTCAATCGTGGAACCGAGGCCGCCATAGGCTGAGCCGATCACTACCGCGAACCGCTCTGGGTCGACGTCGGGTGCCCCCGCCTGCTGCCAGGCTTCACGTGCGGCCACCAAGGCAAGCTGTCCGCACCGGTCCATTCGCTTGAGCTCGCGGGTGGTCAGGTGCTCGGACAGGTCGGCGGTGACCTGGCCGGCGATCCGCACGGGCAACTGCCCGGCCCACTCCTCGGCCAGCGGGGCAATCCCGGAACGGCCGGTAAGCAACGCTTCCCAGGTCTGCCCTACGTTGGAGCCCAAAGGGTTGATGGTGCCGGCGCCCGTGATGAGCGCGCGTGGTTGGACTGCAGACATCTGGGTACCTGGCTTTCTTAGTTCGGGAGCGGCTGCCGTTGTTCCGGGCAGCCCGGATGTCCCGATGGGTATTCGGCTCCGTTCAGTCGACGGATTGGAGGGAACAGCTACTTGGCGGGGTTGTGCGTCCCGATCGGGATCAGCGTCAGGTCCGGATGGTTCTTCTCGATCCGGCGCAGGGCCCAGACGTCGTTGAACAAGGCGAGGTATTCGCCGTCGGACCGCAAAAGCACCTCCGCGCCCGGCACGTTGGCCAGGGCCGGCATGGCATCCGCCGTCGAAATTCTGGCTATGGAGTAGGGCAGGCGTTCCAGCCGCATGGGGGCACTGAAGTCGTGCGCCATCCGGTCCTCCACCACTTCGAACTGCATAGGCCCGACGGCGGCAAGCACCGGCGCCTGGTCGCCGCGGAGGTCGGAGCGGAGCAGCTGGATAACGCCCTCGTGCTCAAGCTGCTCGATGCCGCGGCGGAACTGCTTGAACTTGCTGGGGTCCTTGGACCGGGCCACCTGGAAGTGTTCCGGGGCGAACAGCGGGATGGCCGGGTACTCCACCGCGTCCTCCAGGAACAGGCTGTCGCCGACGCGCAGCGAGGATGCGTTAACCAGGCCCACGACGTCGCCAGGGTAAGCCTCGTCGATGACCTCGCGTTCGCGGCCGAATACCTGCTGGGCGTACTTTGTGGCGAACGACTTCCCCGTGCGGGTCTGGGTGACCACCATGCCGCGCTCAAAGACGCCGGAGCAGACGCGGATGAAGGCAACGTGGTCGCGGTGGGCCTTGTTCATGCCGGCCTGGACTTTGAAGACAAAACCGGAGAACGGGGACTCGACGGCGCGCGGGCTGCCGTCAACGACCGGCCGGGGCGCCGCGGGCGGGGCGAAGTCCACCAGGGCATCCAGGAGTTCCTTGACGCCGAAGTTCAGGGCGGCGGAGCTGAACAGGATGGGTGTGGCGGTGCCTGCGTGGAAGGCGTCGACGTCGAACTCGAGGTTGGAGTCGATCACCAGGCCGGCTTCGTCCACGGCGTCCGTCCAGTTGCTTCCTTGGCTCTCGGCAGCTTCCTCCGGCGTGAAGTATTCGGTCAGGGCGATGTTGGCACCTGCGTTGTTGCGCTGGAAGCGGGCGAACCGGTCGTTGCGGAGGTCCCACACGCCGCGGAAGTCTCCGGAGATGCCCACGGCCCAGGTCAGCGGCATGGGCTGGAGGCCGGTCCGCTCGGTGATCTCGTCCATCAGCGCCAGGGCGTCAAGGCCTGGCCGGTCCCATTTGTTAATGACGGTGATGATGGGCAGGTTGCGCGCCTTGCAGACCTCGAACAGCTTCATGGTCTGCGTTTCCAGGCCCTTGGCGGCATCCACCAGCATCACTGCGCAGTCGACGGCGGCCAGCACGCGGTAGGTGTCCTCGGAGAAGTCCGCGTGGCCGGGAGTGTCCAGCAGGTTGATGACGGTGTCGCGGTAGGAGAACTGGAGCGCGGCGGAGCTGATGGAGATGCCGCGGTCCTTTTCCATCTGCATCCAGTCCGAGACCGTTTCCTTGCGGTTGGCCTTGCCGCTGGAGGCACCGGCGGTGCCGATCACCTTCGCATGCAGCGCAAGCGCTTCCGTGAGCGTTGACTTTCCGGCGTCAGGGTGCGAAATGACGGCAAACGTCCGACGCCGGGCCGCCTGTTTGTGAATCTCGTGGACCCGGGCGGGGCTAAGGACATCTTGGGACACGGTGCTACTTTCGCTGCGGTGGGGATAGCCCTTGGCGCTTGACGGGACTTCGCTGGACGGGGAAAGGGGATGGCTGAGCGCCAAGTTCCAAGTTTATCGCAGCAGCAGCCCGGCTCCGAAGGTGGCCGCTTAACGCCCCCGAAACCAGCAGTTCAAGACGGCGAAATCCCGTCAGGCTAGCTTGGCCGCATGAGAACTCGGAACGCGTCCCTGCCATCCGCCGGCCGGAGCTGAACCGCTGTGACCGTTTCACCATTCCCCGGCAACGGCCTGTTCTTCGATCCGCTGGCCGCTCCGGCTGCTCCGTCGGCACAGATGCAGGCCGCCGGCCCGGCAGTTAACGGCAAACGCGGCGCAGGCGGGAAGTCCCGTCGCCAGGCGCCGCACGTTGACGACGAAAGGGCCCTCCGGGCGGCATCGCTGCGCAAAGTCAGCCGCGACCTTGAGCATCTCCTGCGCCAGCGGGGACACTGAATCACATAGTGGGATCTGGCTCTGGACGAACAATAACGAGCATCCTGCAGCCTCTGCCGCTTGCATACGGTCCGTGGGCCATGCCCGGTGGGCGGCATGCGTACATGCCGGCTGTGAAGGTTTTCCCGAGCGTCAGATCAGTGAGTTCGCCCGAGAGAATCATGACCTCTTCCCAGTAGTCATGGACGATCACGCCGCCGGCCGTTGTGTCGGCGCCAGGATCATAGCGTTGGAGCAAAGTTGAATCTCCCCTGAGTGGGTCCGCGGCGAGTATTTGCTCCCAAATTCCGCGTTCGGCGTCACCGTTGACCTTCTGCCAGCCAACCGAGGGTTCGTGGAACTCCAGTTCCGGTTTATTCACTGCAACTCCTTTCGGCCGCTGTTGATAAATGTATACATATAGTATGCGAGGGCTGGGATGACGTGAATGTGTGACCTGCATGGCGCGCGGCTGCATCGCTGTTCGCGTTTGCCATACTGGATCTATGCAGGCGACGACGACGGTGTTGGTCGAGGGCGAGAGTGACCGGATGGCGGTCGAGGCGCTGGCCGTTCGCGCTGGCCATGACCTGTCGGCCGAGCGTGTAACCGTTGTGCCCATGGGCGGCGCCACCAGCATCGCCCACTTCCTCGACCGTTACGGCCCCGCCGGTGCAGGCCACCGCCTACTCGGACTGTGTGACGCAGGGGAGTCGCGAATTGTCGCCCGGGCGCTCGTCCGGGCGGGTATCGGGTCCGACTCGCTGGCCGAGCTTGGGTTCCATGTCTGCAACGCCGACCTGGAGGACGAACTCATCCGATGCCTTGGGGTCGATGCCGTGCTCGGCGTCATCGCGGACCAGGGCGAGCTCGCATCGTTCCGGATCCTCCAACGCCAGCCAGCACAGCGGGATCGGCCGATATCGGCACAGTTGCGCCGGTTCTTCGGAGGGCGCAGCGGTAACAAGCTCCGCTACGCCGGACTACTCGTCGACGCTTTGCCAGCCGGGCAGGCTCCCCCACCGCTCGCCAACCTCGTCGCATCATTCTGATGTGACCGACGGCCCTGAATCCGCCATGCACCCAAACGGGCCCTAAGTTGCACTCCCGGCCAGCCGCCGTCGGACGCCTTTCGGGGCATTTTCCGACACCCCCTAATGGGGCACTTTAGGGCTTGCCCGTGCGGTTGTTACCCGTTCTTACCTCTATCATTGAGCTTGCGGGAAACTGCGTACTTTTTGCTCCGCCGGCGGAGTCCATAACCGGCGTACCTGCGGGCGGCAGCCCGCACCTTTGAAGGGAACACTATGGCTCGGAGCCCCGAAGAATCGCTCAAGGCGACTCTGGGCAGAGTGGCTCCAGGCACGCCACTGCGTGATGGACTCGAACGCATCCTCCGCGGACGCACCGGCGCACTCATTGTTTTAGGCTCGGACCGGACCATCGACTCCATCTGCTCCGGCGGGTTCGACATCGGCATCGACTTCTCCCCCACCCGCCTGCGCGAACTGGCAAAAATGGACGGTGCCATCATCTGCGACAAGGACGCCGGGAACATCCTGCGCGCCGCCGTCCAGCTGGTCCCGGATTCAAGCATTGAAACGCAGGAATCGGGCACTCGGCACCGCACCGCGGAACGTGTGGCCATCCAGACCGGTGTCCCCGTCATCTCCGTCAGCCAATCCATGCAGATCATCGCACTGTACGTGAACGGCCTTCGCCACGTGCTGGAGGGATCCGAGAAAGTCCTGGCCCGCGCCAACCAGGCCCTCGCCACCCTGGAGCGCTACCGTTCGCGGCTGGACCAGGTCACCAGTTCGCTGTCTGCCCTGGAAATCGAAGCCATGGTGACCGTGCGCGATGTCGCCGTTACCCTGCAGCGCCAGGAGATGGTCCGCCGGATCTCCGAGGAAATCTCGCAGTACGTCCTGGAGCTCGGCGAGGACGGCCGGCTGCTGTCCCTCCAGCTCGATGAGCTCACGGTAGGCCGCGGTCCCGGCAGCGATGTCATCATCCGTGATTACGCCAGCCCGGATGCATCAGCCGACGACATTGAAAAAGCTGTCAGCGCCTTGGTGAACCTCGGGCCCACCGAGCTGATCGACCTCGGCAAGATCTCAGGAATCGTCGGTTTCGCCGGCGGCGAGGCTAACCTGGACGCCGTAGTCCAGCCGCGCGGTTACCGGCTGCTTTCCGGCCTCAAGGCTGTCCCCAAGGCTGTTGCCGACCGCCTCGTGGACCACTTCGGCGGCCTGCAATTCCTGATGGCTGCCACCATCGATGACCTGATGACCGTGGACGGCATCGGCGACCAGCGCGCCCGAACCGTTCGCGAAGGCCTGAGCCGGATGGCCGAAGCCAGCCTGTTGGACCGCTTCCTCTAAATCCATCGAATGCTCCGTAAGCGCCGTTCCGAGCCACGAAAAGGGCGTTATCGGAGCAACGGAAGAGGAAAGACTCGGTCAGCTGAGCTGGAAAACTGCTTTCGGGCTTGCCCTGGAGCCGAGTTTGGCCGTGAAGATGTAGTAGGCCCCGCCGGCTCCCGGCTTGGCGTCGATGGGTTGGCAGCCTTCCAAGGTCCGGTTCCGCGCCCACGGGAAGTTCGCCGTTTCGCTGGCACCCGGCGCGATGGTCTTCACCAGGTCCTCGCTCTTGGCCTGGCAGTCCCGGGACGAGAAGATTCTGTCCGCGCCGCTTGTCACCAGGAACTCCATCTGGGACGTGCCGATATTCACTTCGCAGGGCATCGTGCCGCCATTTGTCACCTTGAGGGTGAGTAGCGGGTTCTCGTCCGGGCCGTAGGCTGCCTTGTCGGTGGACGCCGAAACGGTCACCAGGTTCTGGTTGCAGCCGGGAGTTGCGGTAGGCGTGCTGGTGGGGTTTGCCGACGGCACAGCCTCAGTGGGGCCGGCGGTGGGATCGCCAGTGGAGGAAACCTGGCTGGAACTGCCGCTGAATGCCCCAGCCGCCGCGAAGCCTCCAAACACCATGGCAGCTACCATCAGCAGGGCGGCTCCCACGAACAGTCGACGCCGCCGGTACACGGCGGGGCTCGGCTTCCGTCCGGTGCGGGAACCGGATGCGGATGCCTTGCTGCGTGATGTTGAAGTGCCTTGCCTACCCATCCTTCTAGGCTAGAGAACCGGCCGGGCTCCGCCGCCCCACCACGCCGCGCACCCCGCCAACGCTATGGTCACGGATTGGTTCCGGGCTGGGTTTCCGGCCGTTTCGGCGCCCCGCTTGGCATCCCAAACCGGGGATCCACTACAGTGTTGGGATCGACGCCACAACCCTCGCCCCAGCACCTTCGCCTGCAAACTTGAAGCAGCCGTCCGCCCGCGGCTCCAGCCTCGTCCACCTGCACAGCGGGATCAACAACTGGTTCGCCGAGACTGCCCGCGACCTCCCGTGGCGGGAACCTGCCTGCTCGCCGTGGGGCGTGCTGGTCAGCGAAATCATGCTGCAGCAGACGCCGGTGGTCCGCGTGCTGCCGGTGTGGCGGGAATGGCTGGAACGTTGGCCCACTCCCGGAGACCTGGCCTCCGAACCGGCAGGGGAAGCAGTCCGGCACTGGGGCAGGCTGGGTTATCCCCGCCGGGCCCTTCGACTGCACGCGGCGGCCGTTGCCATCGGACGCGATCACGGCGGCCAGGTCCCGGGCACCTACGCCGAGCTCCTGGACCTCCCCGGCGTGGGCAGTTACACAGCTGCCGCGGTGGCGGCGTTCGCATTCGGCCGCCGGGAAACCGTGGTGGACACCAACATCCGCCGCGTCCATGCCCGGCTTATGTCCGGCGTCGCGCTTCCCTCCCCATCCCTGACGTCCGCGGAGATGCGGCTCGCGGCGGAACTGCTGCCGGACGACGCCGACACGTCCGTGCGCTGGAATGCTGCGGTGATGGAACTCGGCGCGCTGGTGTGCACGGCTCGTGCGCCGAAATGCGCCGTGTGTCCCGTGCGGGACTCGTGTGCGTGGCTGGCGGCAGGCGAGCCGCCGCCGTCGTACGTTCCGAAGGGCCAGGCGTGGCATGGCACCGACCGCCAGGTCCGGGGAGCCGTGATGGCCGTGCTGCGCGTCGCTGACCGGCCCGTCCCGCCGGAGATGTTCCAGCAGGAACCGGCGGACCTCGGTTTCGCGCCCGACGGAATCGGCGTGCCGCTGGCCGCGCTGCACAGGCTCAACTCGGCCCCGGAACAGCTGGAACGCGCGCTGGCGGGGCTCCTCGGCGACGGCCTCGCCGAGCTGCACCAGGGCGGCTACCGACTGCCTTCCTGAGCCATTCCAGCCATTGACAACAGCCCGTCCCTTCAGGGGTGGCATACTTCTTGGTGACCGGAACCGGGGGAAGTCCATGAAGATCGTGCTTTACATCATTTGGGCGCTGTTTGTGGTGGGCGTTGTTTTTGCCTTTGTCCACACGCTGCGCAAGGCCAAGCGCCACGAGAACCTGATCACCAGCTGGCCCAAGGCGCAGGCAACGGTGACCGGTAACGTCGCGGGGTGGACACATGGCGGAGGCGGCTCAACGCGGAACAGACGCTTCTACCCCACCTACCAGTTCGCTGACCCCAACGGGACGCTGTATGCGGGCGAATCCGAGGTTTCTTACGTAAACCAGCAGGTGCCCGGATCGCTGCTCGAAGTGGCGTACAACCCGGCAAATCCCAACCAATCGTTCCAGGTGGCGTACGAATCCAAAAAGGTGATGGGCTGCCTGATGCCGTTCTTCGCACTCTTCGCCCTGGGCTCGTTCTGGTTTATCGGCATCTTTCCGGTGGGCTGACCCTTGGATTTCCTGAAGCTGCTTTTTGTTGTCCTGCCGGGACTCTTCCTGGTGCTCGGCCTGATCCTGGCGGGCCTGTCCCTCTCAGCATCGTTGCGCCGGCGACGCTCCATGACGGGGTGGGTGCACACGTCCGCCACCGTCACGGGCAACCTCCACGGCGCTGACGGCCCGGCCAGCAACGGCCGGGACCGGTTCGCCCCGTCCTACGAATTCGCGGACACACGCGGCCAGCGGTGGCTGGGGCAGTCCGACATCTACAGCCGCGACCAGGCGATCATCGGCACCACGATTCCGGTGGCCTACAACCCGGCCAACCCGGCCGAATCCACGCTGCCGGTCTTCGTTGTTGCCAAAGGCCGGCCACAGGTCTCATTCTGGTGACCTTCGGCGTGCTGGCCATAACGATGTTTGCGTCACTTTCCTGGTAGCCGTGCGGGCATCCGCCCGCCGGTCCTACCCTGAAGTATGCGCAAGTCCGGGGTACTTCTGGCACTGATAACGACGACGGCGCTCACCTCTGGCTGCTACTACTTCCCTTACGAAACACCGTGTCCGGCGATCGCACAGGCGTCTGTTGTGTCGGTTACCGTTGCTGCCCCCTACGTGCCCCAGGTGGGCACCCTGCGGCTGAAGGCGTGCCAGGACGGTGTGTGCACCGAGGATACCCTCGAGCTGCACCAGGGCAGCGTTTCCATTGATCAAGGCTGCAGTCCGGACGGCGTCTGCTCTGCAACGGCTTCCCCCGACGGGACCATGATCGGCATGCTGTTCCTGGACTCCCTGACCGAATCGCCCATGGCGGTGACGGCCACCGGAACCTCCCCGGACGGCTCGGCGCTGCCCGTGCGGACACTGGACTTCCGTCCCCGCGGCGAATTCCCCTACGGCGAGCAGTGCGGACGGTTCATAACGGCATCAGTAGTGCTCGACGCCAAGGGGCTGCGGCAGGCACCCTGACGCCAGGTAGGTCCGCTTAAGGCTGGGCGGGGTCGGCTGCCCCCGTGTGCGGAACCTGCGGAGCTGTCCCGAACAGCCATGCCGAAACGTCGCTTCGCAGGACAAGATGGGGACCGCCGGTTTCGCTCACGCTGCCGGTGGGAACGTAGTAGCCGCGGCCGGCACCGGCACCACCGGCGGCCCGGTCAAGGGCTTCCACGAGCGGCCTGGTCAGATGGCCCTGGGGCCCAAGCCCGCGCAGCCCGTCCAGTTCTTCAGGGGTTAGCCTGCCCAGAATTTCAGCAATATTGGCCATGATGGATCCCTTCGAGCAGAGAGTGCCTGAAGGGACAATCTAGGGCACCACCGTTAACGGCACGTGAACGCGAAGTGGCACCTTAGCGCCCGTCAGAAGAGGGTGGCCTGGCCCAGCAAGCCGCCCGAGCCGTCAGCGTCCGGGCCGGCCAGGTCCGCCGACGCCCGCCACTCAAAGCCGAGTTCCGCGAAGAGCTCCTCGATGGATGTCTGTCCGTCCAGCACCACCAGCGGGCAATTGTCATCCAAGTCGAGCCGTTCCATGGTATCGAGCATATTCGCAGGCTATGACAGGACGGAGCGAACACACCGGGGACAGCCCAAACAGGACGGCAGGGACTCCTATGGTTCCCCGAATCCAGCCTGGACCAGTCCGCCAACGTAGTTGACTGCCCGCTCGGCGTCAACGCCCCAGGCTTCCACATGCAGCACCGAACCCTTGCCGGCGGCAAGCGTCATCAGAGCAGTCATCGAGGTCCCGTCCAGGCCATTGACGGTCACGCGCGCGTCCAGGGACGAGAGCCCCCCGGCGATCTTGGCCGCCGGGCGCGCATGCATGCCCGCCTGGTTGATGAGCTCAAAGTCGCCAGTAAACTCCGGCCCTGCCCCTGTCACTGAGCCCTCTTCGACAGCACTGAAGGAGGACGACGGCGGCACCCCCTGCGCGGAGCCGTACACCCCTTCCGCCGCACGCTTGACGGCGTGTACGTCCGCCCCGCCCTGCGCTGCCACGGCTGCAGCCACCAGCCCTTCCACCAGAGGGGCATCGGCCAGCAGTACACCGTCCGGGTGCCCCGCAAACTCCAGCGCGGATTCTGCTGTCATGACGGCCGATCCCAGATCGGTCAGGACCACCACACCATCCCCGCCTGAAGCTTGCTCCAAGGCGGCCATGACCCTCTCCAGGCTGGTGCCGATCCGGCCGTCCGGGGTGCCCCCGGCGGACACTATCGAAACATCAGGTGCCATCTGCGCGGCAAGTTCCGCGGCGCCGTCGGCTATTTTTTCACTATGGGAGACCACAACCAGGGCGACGCTCACGCCGCGGCCCCGACTGCCGCGCGCAGGATCAGGGCACTGGAGGCGGCCCCGGGGTCACGGTGGCCGGCGCTCCGCTCCCCCAGGTAACTGGCGCGTCCCTTGCGGGCAACCATGGGATCCGTGGCGACGGCCCCCGCTTCAGCAGCCTCGGCGGCAGCCACCAGTACCTCGAGGACCGTGCCGGCACCGCCTGCTGCCGCGAGAAGGGCCGCTTCAGCAGCCGGCGTCCACGCATCAACCATGGTCTTGTCGCCCGGTTCGGCCTTGCCCCTGGCCACAATCCCGTCCCTGGCCGCTACCAGGGCCCCTGCGAAGGCGGCGGGTTCCACCTCCAGTGAATCGCCCAGGGATGCCGCGGCCCGGAGGAAGGCGGTTCCATACAGGGGACCGGCGGCGCCTCCCACCTTGGACATCAACGTCATGGCCGTCAACTTCAGTGCTGCCCCAGGCGTTGCCGGGGGGACCTCGGCGAGTTTGTCCAGCACGGCCTGGAAGCCGCGGTCCATGTTTTCGCCGTGGTCCGAATCCCCGATGGCACGGTCCAGTTCAATGAGCCACGCCCGGTGTTCCGCCATGGCCTGGGCGCAGAGTGTCAGCCACTTCACTGCCCAATTCGCATCGAGAACCATTGCTACACTCCCCAGCGCAAGGCGGCCGTGTGGACCGGGGCGTCCCACAGTCCGGTCAACTCATCGTCGAGCCGTAGGACGGAAATGGAGCAGCCCTGCATGTCCAGGGCGGTGACGTAGTTCCCCACCAGCGAGCGTTCCACGGTGGCGCCCTTGCTCGCGATCACCCGGGCGGCGCGCCGGTACACAATGTAAAGCTCGCTCAGCGGCGTCCCGCCCATTCCGTTGACGAACAAGAGCACCTTGTCGCCAGCGGCGATGCCGAGGTCGCTGAGCACCGGTTCCAGCAGCCTGTCAGTAATGGCGTCCGCGCTTTCCAAGGGGATTTTGTGCCGGCCGGGTTCGCCGTGGATCCCGATGCCGATCTCGATCTGGTTCTCACCGAGATCGAAACTGGGTGAGCCTGCATGCGGCACCGTGCATGCAGCCAGAGCTACGCCCATAGTGCGGACGTTGCTGTTTACGCGGTCACCGATGGCGGCCACGGCGTCCAGGTTGTCGCCCCGCTCAGCAGCGGCACCGGCGATTTTCTCCACGAGCACCGTTCCGCCCACACCCCGCCGCCCAGCCGTATACAGCGAGTCCTCCACGGCAACGTCATCATTGACCAGGACCGTGCGGACCTGCACCCCTTCGGCCTCGGCCAACTCGGCGGCCATTTCGAAGTTCAGCACGTCACCGGTGTAGTTCTTCACGATATGGACGACGCCGGCCCCTGAGTCCGCTGCCTGGGTCGCCGGAAGGATCTGGTCCGGCGTCGGAGAGGTGAACACCGCCCCCGGCACGGCGGCGTCGAGCATTCCCCGCCCCACAAAGCCGGCGTGAAGCGGTTCGTGGCCGCTTCCGCCGCCGGACACCAGCCCCACTTTGCCGGCCACCGGCGCGTCCTTGCGGATGATGAACCGGGGCTCTGTACTGACGGTGACAAGGTCGGCATGGGCCATGCCGAAGCCGTCCACTGACTCGTCCACAAAAGCGCGGGGATCGTTGATCAGTTTTTTCACGGGGCTCCCGGGCGGTCAGTCTTCCTGGAGGATGTCACTTTGACCCTACTACCGCCACCCGCACTCCGGTAGTTCCCGCCCTTGCGGCCAGCCTCTGCCTGCTAGCCTCTGCCCGTCAGCTTCTGCCGCTAGCCTTGCCCGCGGCTTGCCCGCGTTGGCCGCGTTGGCCGGAAACGACGAAAGGGACAGCCCCCAATGACTGTCCCTTTGCGCACGTGCCCCCAAACACAGGCCATCCATAGTTTATCCATCAATTCGACTAAAGCAAGGAAAAGTCCTGGTATGACGCAGCCCCGCCATCCGAACGGACGGCGGGGCTGGCGGCTCAAGGAGTCAGGCCACCGCGGCGTGGACTACCCTTGCCGCGGGCAGGATGGCGTGGCCATGACGGAAGAGGTTCTTCGGATCCAGCTCCGCCTTCGCTTCGCCGAGCCGGACCCGGGCAGCCTCCGGCCAAGCGCTGGCCGCCAACTCGGGCGCGGCGAGGTGTCCGTGCAGGTTGACGGCGGTGCCTCCCGTTCCGAACGGCTCAAGCGCCAAACGTGCGGCGGCAATGGCGGCCGGAACCAGGTGGGCAATCTGCGGTGCCATGATCCCCACCGCGAAAAACGAGAGTGCGGCATCGCGCCCGCCCACGCAGTCGCCGTCGGGATCGGCTCCGTTGAGTGGAGCGGCCAGCGCGCCGCCCATCAGCCGGATCTCCGCCAGCAGGAGCGGAGCGGTGCTGTCCGGCCCGGCCAGCTGAAGCAATGCTTC
The DNA here is from genome assembly GCF_051365025.1 of Arthrobacter sp. R4. NCBI lineage: Bacteria > Bacillati > Actinomycetota > Actinomycetes > Micrococcales > Micrococcaceae > Arthrobacter > Arthrobacter sp. R4. The sequence continues at coordinate 215,166 of NZ_JBLWIJ010000008.1, read as the reverse complement.
CGCCAGGCCGTCGCTGAGTTCCCTAAGCAGCATTCCACCTTCGTGGACGGGCACCGGATGCTCCGGATCGGCGTGGATCTCATCCACCCGTAAGTAGGGAAGCGGACCGACGCCGTCTACCAGGACGGGAGCGGCAGCGCGCATCGGAGCGAGCAGCCGCCCTCCTTCCTCCGCAGTGCCCTGCCAGGCAAACCGCAGGTGCATCACAAACTTGCCACGCAGGAAGCCCGGCACTTCCTCCATGTCCGGCAAGCGCAGGAAGGCCAGCGACGCCGAGGCCTCCGCCGGCAGCGACCCGCTCCAGTGACGGAAGGCCGCGAGCACTTCACGGGCGTGGCTACCCTCGTAGAAGATGCCGCCCGCGAACAGCTCGCCGACCGGGAACAGCGAAAACTCCATCGCCGTGACGATGCCGAAGTTGCCCTTGCCGCCGCGAAGCAGCCCGAACAGCCGCGGATCGCTGTGGGCGTCCACCCTGCGCAGCACGCCGTCGGGGGTGACAAGGTCGAACGCAAGCACGTGGTCCGACGCGAAGCCGTACTTCCGTCCCAGCAGCGGAATGCCGCCACCGAGGGTATAGCCAACAACGCCGACGTCGGTGGTGGAGCCGTGCAGGCCCATCAGCCCATAGGGGGCCGCAGCCCTGAGGACGTCCCGCCAGCGAACGCCGGCGCCCACGCGGGCGGTCTGCTCTTCGGGATCTATGGATAGTTCCAGCATGAGCCGGGTGCTGATCAGCAGGCCGCCGGTGATGGCATTGGCGGCGCCGTGGCCAGTGGACTGGACCGAGATGGACATGTCGCGGGCGGCGGCCCACCTGACTGCGGCAACGACGTCGTCGGCGTTGACCGCACTCAGCACCAAGTCCGGAGTGTGGCGGGTGGCGAGGTTAAAGGCTGCGACTTCCGCGTCATAGTGGGCGTCGCCGGGGGCATATACGAGCCCGCGGACCAGAAGCTGAAGCTCGGTTTTTTCCGTGTGGGAGGAGAGGATGTGCATGAGGTGCTTTCGATAGTCGGGGTTTGCTCCCCAGCAAGTCCACCTAGTTTATCCATCGAATCGATCAACGAAAAGACTTCAAAAATCATGCATAATTTCCGGCCCCAGGAAAGCCGAGTGTCAGAGGAACTTGATCATCCGCGTGTTGCCCAAAGTGTTGGGCTTTACCCGCGCCAGATCAAGGAACTCGGCCACACCTTCGTCATGGGAGCGGAGTAGCTCGGAGTAGACCACTGGGTCCACCGCAGACTGGTCCTCCATCACTTCGAAGCCGTGGCGCTTGAAGAAGTCCACCTCGAAGGTGAGGCAGAAAACGCGGGCAACACCGAGCGCGCGGGCCTCCTCCAGGAGACTCTCCACCAGCACGTGGCCCACACCCTTGCCGCGCCAGGCATCGGACGCAGCAAGGGTGCGCACCTCGGCCAGGTCTTCCCACATCACGTGCAGGGCGCCGCAGCCGATGACGTCGCCGTCGTCCGATTCTGCGATCCGGAACTCCTGCAGGCTCTCGTAGTAGGCAACCGTCTCCTTGGCCATGAGGATCCGCTGCTCCGCCAGCGGCGCCACCAGCCTCTTGATGGCGGCCACATCGCCGGTGCGGGCAGGACGGATATAAAAGGAGTCAGTCACAGGATCAATCCTACGAGGCGCGTGTACGGTCCGCGGGACAGCGCCGTGACGTCCGGCACGAGGTGAAGGAGGCTGGGACATTTCTGTAGCTTGCATCCCGGCGTGACGTTCGGCACGAGGCGAAGGAGGCTGGGACATTTCTGTAGCTTGCGTCAGAGCGAAGAAGGAGCAGCAAGCGGGAAATGTCCCAGCCTCCGAGCCGGAGGTAACCAGAACCGGAGGCTAGAGACCAAGCTCCGCAGGCACCGGAACGTCCTTGCCCAGCACGTTCTTGGCGAGGAAGCTCTCCACGACGCCGTACCAGACCTTGGCATGCTGCGGCTGCAGGATCCAGTGGTTCTCGTCCGGGAAGTAGAGGAAACGGTGCGGGGTCTGGCCGTCCTCGTCCGCGGCCAGCCTGGACTTGGAGAGGAGTTCGTACCAGAGCCGCAGGCCCTCGCCGATGGGCACACGGTAGTCCTTGTCGCCATGGATCACCAGCATGGGGGTGCTGATTTTTTCGACATGGAGGTGCGGCGAGTTCTCCAGGGCCATCTCCGCGGTCATTTCCTTGAGCCAGTATTGCGAGGCATCCGTGGTGGGGCCGAACTGGTCCAGGGCCCACAGGCTGGCGTGCGTGACGATCGCCTTGAACCGGTCCGTCTGGCCTGCCACCCAGTTGGCCATGTAGCCGCCGAAGGACCCGCCCATGGCCGCGGTGCGGCTTTCATCGATGTCCGGGCGCTGCACGGCAGTGTCGGTGACAGCCATCAGGTCCGTGAACGGCGCCTTGCCCCACTCGCCCCAGCCCCGCTGAATGTGCGCCTGCCCATAGCCCGTGGATAAGGCCGGATCGGGCAGCAGAACCGCGTACCCCTTCGCTGTGAGCAGCCAGGGGTTCCACCGCCACGTCCAGGCGTTCCAGGACCCCAGCGGCCCGCCGTGAATCCACAGCAGCATGGGCGCAGGCGACTCAGCCGACGCGCCGTCGGGCAGCGCCAGGTACGCCGGCACTCGCGTACCGTCCCATGCTGTGGCAGCCAGCCGCTCCAGCCGGCCGGCGCGCTTTGGCCGTTCTGCCGGGGCCGGCAGCCTGGCAGTCTCCCCCGTTTCCAGGTTGATCCGTACGGCCTCCGGTGGGAACTCATAGGAGCTTCGCAAGGCATAAGCGGTGCGCCCGCCGGGAGAAACCACGACGTCGGTGTACGCCGCCGCATCCTGCGTCACCCGGGTGACGCTCACTTCCGCGGCAGAGGCCGGAACGCTAATCCGGAAAACGGGCGACGCGCCGTCGTCGTCCGCGGTGACCAGGAGGGCGGAACCGTCGGGGAGCCACGCTGCCGGTTTTGCCCAGCGGTCCCAGTCGGGGACCAGCGGGGTGAGGCCGGCGTTGTTGCCGTTTGACTCGTGGGCCTTGCCTGAAACGTCCAGCAGGTGCAACTTGACCTGTGGGGCCTCGTGCGGGGTGGTGTCGCTTTCGCTGACCACCACCAGTGTGTTCCCGTCGGGGCTGACCGGGCCGGGGAAGTAGCTCATGCCCGCCTGGTCCAGGAGTACCTTCTGGCTTGCGGTGGCCACGTCCACGGCGACCAGGACCGAACGGCTGTCCGCCTTGGCCAGCGGCCGGGTGTAGCTCGTGTAGATGGTCCGGCCATCCGGACTGACCACAGTCTCGGCCTCGCGGAGCCGCGGACCGGCGTCCGGGGTCAGGTTTCGGAGTTGCAGCGGCGCCGTCGCATCAACGGTGGACGGCCTGCCAGGTTCCTTGTCCTCGCCCGGTTCGACGGCGAAAATCCGCGGCTGCCCCGGCCCCAGGTCGGCGTCCCAGTATCGGACCGGGTATTCGCTGTGAAGGATGGCCGCGACCTTGTTGTCCTTGCGGGATTTGCGCCGGTCGGCGTCGTTCTCCTCGTCCGTTGACCCGGCCAGGATCTCTGCCGTGACAAAGGTGGCGTCCGCGTTCCGGGCGGCCATGACAGAACCAACCCCGCCGGGGCGCGAGAGAACCACGCGGGCTTCCCCGCCGCCGGCCGGCAAAAGCCACAGTGCGTTGACGGGATCTGCGTCGGGGCTGTCCGGGTCCGGGCGCGCGGAGGTGAAGTAGACGTCGCCGTTAGCCGCGAAGGCGGCCCCGGCCTCGCCCTTGGCGCTGCGGGTGATGCGCCGGGCGTGCCTCTCCCCGGAGGGGTCCAGCTCCCACAGGGCCGTAGCGAATTCGGTGCCCTTGCCGTTGAGCGTGGACACGGTGGTGACCAGCCTCCGGCCGTCCGGGCTCAGGGACAAACCGCTCACACGCGGAATGGCCAGGTAGTGGTCGAGGTCGTGGAATGGGGTTTCAGGTTGCTCGCCCGGGATCGCCGGGTTTTCAGTTTCCATGCCCCGATTCAACCCGACTGTGCCCCGCATCACAAACCTCCACGCCCGACCCACGACGCCGCAGCTCGATGTCGCTCACTCAAGCCAGCGGCCCCCTGAGTAGATGGAGAGGGAAAGCGAAAGGCCCCGCCTGCTCCTTTTAGGGAGCGGGCGGGGCCTTGGCTTGTTGCTAGGCGCTTGGAGCGATTTCCGGGATGCGCGGCTTGGCGTTGCCAGCGAAGGTGAACTTGGCGTCGTCTCCTTCGCCGTCCACATCCACTACCACGATATCGCCGGCGTGGATTTCGCCGAACAGGATCTTCTCGGAGAGCTGGTCCTCGATCTCGCGCTGGATGGTACGGCGCAGCGGCCGGGCACCCATGGCGGGATCGTAGCCACGGGTGGCGAGGAGCACCTTGGCGGCCGGCGTGAGCTCGATGCCCATGTCCTTGTCCTTGAGGCGCTTCTCCAAGCGTGCCACGAACATGTCCACGATCTCGATGATCTCGTCCTGCGTCAGCTGCGGGAAGACCACGACGTCGTCAACACGGTTCAGGAACTCGGGACGGAAGTGCTGCTTGAGCTCCTCCGTGACGCGGGCCCGCATCCGGTTGTAACCGGTCTGCGTGTCCGTGCCCGACTGGAAGCCGGTGGCAACGCTCTTCGAAATATCCCGCGTTCCGAGGTTCGTGGTCATGATGATCACGGTGTTCTTGAAGTCCACTACACGGCCCTGGGAGTCGGTCAGGCGGCCGTCTTCCAGGATTTGCAGGAGGGAGTTGAAGAGGTCCGCGTGGGCCTTTTCCACTTCGTCGAACAGGACCACGGAGAATGGACGGCGGCGGACCTTCTCCGTCAGCTGGCCACCTTCCTCGTAGCCCACGTAGCCCGGAGGGGCACCGAAAAGGCGCGAAACCGTGTGCTTCTCGGAGTACTCGGACATGTCCAGCGTGATGAGGGCGTCCTCTTCACCGAACAGGAACTCGGCGAGAGCCTTGGCCAGTTCGGTCTTGCCGACGCCCGTAGGACCGGCGAAGATGAACGAGCCGCCCGGACGCTTGGGGTCCTTCAGGCCTGCACGTGTGCGGCGGATCGCCTGGGACAGGGATCGGATGGCCTCGTTCTGGCCAACAACGCGCTTGTGCAGTTCGTCTTCCATCTTCAGCAGGCGCGAGGACTCTTCCTCGGTCAGCTTGAAGACCGGAATGCCCGTGGAGTTGGCCAACACCTCGGCAATGAGATCCTCATCCACCTCGGAGATGTCATCCATACCGCCGGACTTCCAGTGGCGTTCCTTCTCAGAGCGCTCCGTAATAAGCTTCTGCTCCTTGTCGCGGAGCGCGGCAGCACCTTCGAAGTCCTGCGCGTCGATCGCGGACTCCTTCTCCATCTTGAGCTTGGCAATCCGCTCGTCCATGGCCTTCAGCTCCGGCGGGGCTGTCATCCGGCGGATGCGCAGCCGGGCGCCGGCCTCGTCGATCAGGTCAATGGCCTTGTCCGGCAGGAAGCGGTCCGAGATGTAGCGTTCGGCGAGGCTGGCAGCGGAGGCCAGGGCGCCGTCGGTGATGGTCACGCGGTGGTGCGCCTCGTAGCGGTCACGCAGGCCCTTGAGGATCTCGATTGCGTGCGCAACTGAGGGCTCCTTGACCTGGATCGGCTGGAAGCGGCGCTCCAGGGCGGCGTCCTTCTCGATGTGCTTGCGGTACTCGTCCAGCGTGGTGGCGCCGATAGTCTGCAGTTCACCGCGGGCCAGCATGGGCTTGAGGATGGACGCAGCGTCGATGGCACCTTCGGCGGCACCGGCACCCACGAGGGTGTGGATCTCGTCGATGAAAAGGATGATGTCGCCGCGGGTGCGGATTTCCTTGAGGACCTTCTTCAGGCGCTCTTCGAAGTCGCCGCGGTACCGGGAGCCTGCCACCAGGGACCCGAGGTCCAAGGTGTACAGCTGCTTGTCCTTGATGGTCTCCGGGACGTCGCCGCGGACGATGGCCTGGGCAAGGCCTTCGACGACGGCGGTCTTGCCCACGCCGGGCTCGCCGATCAGAACGGGGTTGTTCTTGGTACGGCGCGAAAGGACCTGCATGACGCGTTCCATTTCGGATTCACGTCCGATGACCGGGTCCAGCTTGTTCTCGCGGGCAGCCTGAGTCAGGTTGCGGCCGAACTGGTCCAGGACCACGGAACCGGCCGGCGTGCCTTCGGGCTGGCCCGCGCCGACGCCGGCGCCGGTGGTTTCCTTGCCCTGGTAGCCGGAGAGGAGCTGGATGACCTGCTGGCGGACCCGGTTGAGGTCTGCGCCGAGCTTCACCAGTACCTGGGCAGCCACGCCCTCACCCTCACGGATGAGTCCCAGCAGGATGTGCTCCGTGCCGATGTAGTTGTGGCCCAGCTGCAAAGCCTCCCGCAGGGAGAGTTCCAGCACCTTCTTGGCGCGGGGGGTGAAGGGGATGTGGCCGGATGGGGCCTGCTGGCCCTGCCCGATAATCTCCTGCACCTGCTCGCGCACGCCGTCGAGCGAAATGCTCAAGGACTCAAGAGCCTTGGCGGCAACGCCCTCACCTTCATGGATCAGACCCAAGAGGATGTGTTCGGTACCAATGTAATTGTGGTTCAGCATGCGTGCCTCTTCTTGGGCAAGCACAACTACGCGACGGGCACGGTCCGTAAATCGCTCAAACATTTCGCCACACTCCTAGCTACGACGTACTTTGATGCTACGTGGCCGACCCAGACTTGTGGAGCGTGTTCGCCACAGGGGAAACCGGGGCCGGCGCGGGAATATCCCGCAGGTGCTTCCGCCAGGACATGACAGCGCCCTGCCGTCCCACCCGCAGCCACTTCCGAAGGTCCGTTGGACGCGCCGGATCGCTCGCCGGAAATGCCCTTCGCGATTGGCCTGAAGTGAAGTCGGCGTCTTTTCCATCCAACTGTTTCCACTCGCCCGAAGCGGGCTGCCTAAAAGTCTTTTGGCACAAAAAACCCTGCCTTCACCCAAGGGTGAAGACAGGGCCTATTACGCCGTCGGGAGGCAAGGTCCTAGGAATTTGCCTTTTGGTAGGCTTCCTGGATTTCAGCCTGAATTCGACCCCGGCTGTTAACCGTGTAGCCGTTGTCCCGTGCCCACTGCCGGATTTGGGCGGAGTCATTGCTTCGGGTGCCAGAAACTGCCTTCGTGCGGGTGGCACGGCCGGCGGATGTCTTGCGCCCTGCGGCAATAAACCGCTCAAGGGACGAACGGAGCTCGGCCGCGTTGGCCGAGGACAGATCAATTTCGTAGCTGACCCCATCGAGGCCAAAACGGACATTCTCGTCCGCGGATCCCCCATCCAGATCATCTACGAGGATGATGTTTACTTTCTGTGCCATTAATAGTCTTCCTCTTGGAAAGGTTCGGGTTTTCAGAAAAGCAGGATGTTCCTGATAAAAGTATGACCCTCATTATGGCAACGCGTCAAAGCGTGAAATGGTTCCTGGGGATATTCCCGGAAAGTCATGTCGTTTTATTTATTCGCGTCGGTATCAGGCGCGTCCAATGGCCCCGATGCACGGCTTTCCGCCTCCGCCTGGGCTTTCGCCTCCGCCTGCCGCTCGGCTTTGTCCGCATTGAAAATCGACTTCATGGCAAACCAGAAAAGCAAGCCCACCACAAGCGAGGGCAGAAGCACGGCGACGTATTCCATGGTCAGTGACCCTCGGGCTTCAGGAGCGGGAAAAGAATGGTTTCTCGGATACCGGCACCAGTGAACAGCATGACCAGCCGGTCGATGCCCAGCCCGATGCCGCCCATGGGAGGCGCACCGTATTCGAGCGCCCTGAGGAAGTCCTCGTCCAACTGCATGGCCTCGACGTCGCCCGCAGCAGCGTGCCGGGACTGCTCGGTGAGCCGCTCGCGCTGGATGACGGGGTCGATCAGTTCAGAGAAGGCCGTGCCGCGTTCCATGCCGCCGATGATGAGGTCCCAAGCCTCGATCAGGCGGCCGTCCTCACGGTGCGGGCGGGCCAGGGGCTGCGCGGATGGCGGGTAGTCGTACACAAACGTCGGGTTCAGGAGCGTGGGCTCCACAATCTCACCAAACAGCTCCACGGCCAGTTTCTCGGCGTCCCACTTCGGGTCCACCTTCACCTCATGCTTTTGCGCAATGTCGCGCAGCACCTCGAGCGAAGTGTCCGGGGTGACTTCCTGGCCAACGGCGTCGGACAGCCCGGGGTAGACAGAGACCCAGGCCCAGTCGCCGTCGAGGTTGATTTCCCCGGCCTCGGTCTGGAGGGTGCGGCCGGCGCCCACGGCGTCTGCGGCGTCGAGGATGATCTCCTTGATGCGCTGCGCCATGACGAACTGGTCAGCCCAGGCCTCGTAGCACTCGAGCGTGGTGAATTCGGGGCTGTGGGTGGAGTCCACACCCTCGTTGCGGAAGACACGGCCCATGTCGTAGACGCGGTCGATGCCGCCCACCACGGCGCGCTTGAGGTAGAGCTCGGTGGCGATCCGGAGCGTCATCTTCTGGTCGAACGCGTTCATGTGCGTCTCGAATGGACGTGCCAGGGCGCCGCCGTGGACCAGCTGCAGGATAGGGGTTTCCACCTCCACGTAGTTGTGGCGGTGGAGGCTTTCGCGGATGGAGCGGGTGATGGCGGCGCGGGTGTAGACCATTTCCCGGGCTTCGTCGCGGACCATCAGGTCCACGTAGCGCTGGCGGACGCGGGTTTCCTCGTTCAGTTCCGCGTGCAGGACCGGCAGCGGCCGGAGCGCCTTGGAAGCCATGGACCAGGACTCGGCCATGACGGACAGCTCGCCGCGGCGTGAGGAAATCACCTCGCCCTTGATGAACACGTGGTCGCCCAGGTCCACCAGGGCTTTCCAGTCAGCGAGCGCTTCCTCGCCCACGTTGGCCAGGCTAAGCATGGCCTGGAGGCGGGTGCCCTTGCCGTCAATGCCGCCTTCTTGCAGCGTGGCGAAGCAGAGCTTTCCGGTGTTGCGCACAAAAACCACGCGGCCGGTGACGCCCACAACGTCGCCGGTGGTGTCATCGGCTTCGAGGTGGGCGTACTTTTCGCGGATCTCGGTGAGGGAATGCGTCCGTTCAACACCCACCGGGTATGCCTCGGTTCCGCGTTCGATCAGCTTGGCGCGCTTTTCCATGCGGATGCGCATCTGTTCGCTGGCGTCGAGCGGCTCTGGGGCATTCTTGGGGGTGTTTTGGGAAGTCACAATCCCCAAGTTTACCGGGAGTTCCGGCCACCGGGTTTTTGTCCAGATAATGCACGTTCAGACCGCCGCCGGCCACGTTCGGTGGACAAAAACTCCAAGGGACGCCGCCGTAGGATGGGGAGGGTGAAAGAACAGGTAGTGCCAACGCACGACGGCGGCCGGCTGGCGTTGTACAGCTACGGCACCGAGGACGCTCCGGGAGAGCGCCGGGTAGTGCTGATCGGCGGAGCCTTCCTCACTGCCCTGATCTATCGCCCTTTTTCGGAAGCGCTGGCTGAGGGCCTGGGCGACGGATGGGCGGTGGACGTGTACGACCGCCGGGGCCGCGGCAAGTCCAGCGAACAGCCGGCGGACTACTCCATGGCCACCGAAATCGCCGACCTCCGCACAATCCTTGACGCCACCCGCGCGCGCAACATTCTGGGGCATAGCCTGGGCGGCTCGGTCGCGTTGAACGCGGTCCAGGAATTTACCGGCACAGCTTATGTGCCGGACAAGCTGGCCGTATACGACGCCGCGGTGAACATCGACGGCAGCATCGACACCGACTGGCTGGACGGGTTCGAGGACGCCGTTAACAACGGCCGCGTGGGTCACGCCCTTGCTCACATGAAGAAGGCCACCAATCCAGGCAGTGCGCTGGCCAAGATCCCCGAGCCGGTTCTCGCTGGGTTGATGGCCCTGATGTCCCGGACCAAGGTGAACAGGTTGTTCCGCCAGGTGATGCCCAGCGGCGTCGGTGAGCTGCGGGCCGCGTACAACGAGCCGGACCACGCCAGGGACTTCGGCATACTGCCCTCCAACACCCATTTCATGGCTGGCGGAAAAAGCCCCGCCTATTACAAAGCCACGGCCGAGCTGCTCCATGCCGCAGTGCCCGGAAGCACGTTTGAGCTGTCACCCAAGGGTTTCCATGGCTCCATCCCCGCCGCCGTCGAGGAGCTTGTGACGGACATCTCGGAGTACTTCAAAGGCTGATTTCCAGCCCAAATCTTTACCGGCGCCAAAGGCACTCCTGCTGCCAGCACTCAGGTACCTCGGCTAGGCTCGGAACATGACGCGCGAGAACATCAAGACCCCCGACGGCGGCACACTCGAGCTCTTCTCCACGGGTGCCGAACTGGCGTCCGCCGGCTCTGGCGTGGTGGTAGTGCCGGCCTCCATGGTGACTGCAGCCGACTACACCAAGTTTGCGCAGAAGCTCAGCGCAGCCCTGGGCCGCCCGGTGCATACCTTCAACCGCCGAGGCCGCGGTTCCTCGTCGCCGCAGCCGGATGACTACACGCTTGACGCGGACATCCGGGACCTCGACGCCGTCATGAAGCACACGTCCAGCACCGACGTGTTCGGCCACAGCTTCGGCGGCGCCGTGGCCCTCCACGCGGCCCGCACGCTTCCCGTGGAACGGCTGGCCGTCTACGACCCCGCCGTGTCCGTGAACCACAGCGTCAAAGCCGACTGGACAGCGGAATACGAACGCGCCACGGCCGCCGGGGACGACGACCGCGCCCTCGCCGTGCTCACCAAGGGCCTCGAGACCGGCGGCGCGTTCTCGCGGATGCCGCTGTCCATGCTCACCATCGCCAACAAGCTCACCGCCGGCACGCATGTGGGCAAGCAGATGCGTGAACTGATGCGCACCGGCGTCCGGGAAATCAAGGCGATCATCGCAGCGGACATGCCGGCGGAACCGTTCCTGGAACTGCCCCTGGAGACCCTGATCGTGGTGGGTGAAAAGAGCCCGGCGTACTTTGGTGTGGCGTGCGGCCAGATCCACGACGTCCTGTCCGGCTCGAGCTACACCATCCTCCAGGGTTCCGGCCACGACGGCGTGCTCCGCGCCCCGGACAAGCTCATCACCGAACTCAGCGACTTCTTCGCCGGCTAACCCCATCGCCGGTTAACCCCATGTAAGTAGCAGCAGATGTCGTTTTGAGGGCTCAAAACGACATCTGCTGCTACTTAGTTGGGTTAGTGGCCGCCGTGGGTGGGGCCGGCGCCTTCTGTCTTGCGCATCATCGCTGAAAGTACGACGGCGGCAAGGGCTATCACAGTCGCCGTCAGGAACGCTGCGCTCATCCCGGCAACCAAACCGGAGGCGGCGGAAACCACAGCGAAGATGGACACCAGCAGCGCCGTGCCGGCGGCGCCGGCCACCTGCTGCGTGGTGCTCATGATCGCCGAGCCGTGCGAGTAGAGGTGCGGCGGCAGCGGGTTCAGGCCGGTGGTGAACGCCGGGGTGAACAGCAGTGCCAGGCCAAAGCTCAGCACCACGTGCAGGCTGACGATCCACCACACCGCTGTGCCGGCGTCGAGCATGGAGAACTGCCACAGGGACAGCACCATCAGGATTGAACCGGTCACTGTCAACGGCAGCGGGCCTACCTTGTCGAAGAGCCGGCCGATGAACGGGCCCAGCAGGCCCATGGCCAGTCCGCCCGGGAGCAGGGCAAGGCCCGTCTCCAACGATCCCAGGCCGCGGATCTCCTGCAGGTAGAGCGGCAACAGGATCACGCCGCCAAACAGCGCCATCATGGCCACCACCATCAGCAGCACGGAGACGGTGAACATCCGGAAGTTGAAGGCGCGGAGGTCCAGCAGCGGAGCCTCCGCCTTCTGCAGCCGAAGCTGACGGAGCACAAACACTGCCAGGCTGGCCACGCCCACTACCAAGGCACCAATAGCTACCGGGCTCGGGCCGCCTTGACCTCCGTGGCCGCCGCCGATCTGGCTGAGGCCGTAGACCAGTCCGCCGAAGGCCGGGACGGTCAGGAGCACGGAGAGGAAGTCGAGCTTGGTCTTCTCTGTTTCGCCGATGTTGGTCAGGTACTTGGCGCCGATCGCCAGCGCCGCGAGCGCCACCGGGAGGACGAACACAAACATAAAGCGCCAGGTGAAGTGCTCCAGGATCAGCCCGGAAACGGTGGGGCCCATAGCCGGGGCCACTGAGATGGCGATGCTGACGTTGCCCATCACGGCGCCGCGCTTGGCGAGCGGGACGAGGGTAAGGATAGTGGTCATCAGCAGCGGAAGCATGATGGCCGTGCCACCGGCCTGGACGATGCGTGCCAGGAGCAGTACTTCGAAGCCCGGAGCCGCTGCGGCCAGCGCGGTTCCGCCGGCGAAGAGGCCCATGGCCAGCATAAAGACTGCACGCGTGGACAGGCTCTGCAGGATGAATCCCGTGGTGGGGATGACCACGGCCATGGTGAGCATAAAGCCGGTAGACAGCCACTGCACGGTGGGCGCGTCCACGCCAAGGTCCACCATCAGCCGCTGCAGGGCAACGTTCATGATGGTTTCGTTGAGGATCACCACGAATGTTGCCACCAGCAGTGTGGCGATGATGGTCACCGATTCGCGGGACATCTTCGCCGGTGCGGACGGCTGCGCCTCAGTGGCCTGCACGGGCTCTCCGTGCGCGTCAGAAGAGACTTTTGTAGACATAAGTGTTCCCTCAGGGAGTTTGAGTTTGATGGCAGGCGAGCTTCGTCGCTGCAGATTCCAACACTCTACCCGGTGGACTAATTCCTCCGCCGGGCATTTTTCTTAACCCTGAGGGAACAATCTTAGTTAGGCCGTCTGGCCCGCGTGCTGGCCTTCGGAGATTTCCTCCACCAGCTTGCTGTTGAAGGCAGGAAGGTCCTTCGGGCTCCGGCTGGTCACCAGCCCCTGGTCCACCACCACTTCGTCATCGCTCCAGTTGGCACCTGCGTTTTTCAAATCGGTCTGGAGCGTGTGGTACGAGGTGACATTCCGGCCGCGGACCACGCCGGCGTCGATCAGCAGCCACGGTCCGTGGCAGATCGAGGCCACCGGCTTGTGCTGTTCGAAGAAGGCCCGGGTGAAATTCTGGGCGGCCTTGTCCACCCGGAGGTGGTCGGCGTTCACTACTCCGCCCGGGATCACCAGGGCGTCAAAGTCCGAGGCGTTGGCATCCGCAACCGTCAGGTCCACGTCGAAGGTGTCGCCCTTCTCTGTGCCCTCATAACCCTGCAGCTTGCCGCTCTTGGGAGCCACCAGCGTGGGTTCGCCGCCGGCGTCCTTGACTGCCTGCCACGGGCTGGTGAGTTCAACCTGCTCCACGCCGTCCGTCAGCAGGAATGCGACTTTCTTGCCTGCGATGCTGTGTTCTGACATTTTTCCTCCTCTGGTGAGGCGGAGGGAGCACATGGAAGCACTGCGTCATCCGCCTGGAGTTGTTTGCCTGACATGATCCAGCCTAGGAAAACCCAAACTCATAAGCAAGCTGACTACTTTGGCAGCACCAGCAGGTAGCCCGCGGGCAGGTCGCTGCTCCAGCGTCGCGGCTCCCGGACCACGAACTGCGTGGCCAGCTGCTCGGGGGTAATCAGGGTGTTCGGCGCGGGCGACGGACCCCACTGCCCGCTGCCGTGCGGGAAGAGCGGGTCCAGGACGTGGACGCCAGTGACGGAGAATTCCGGGAACTGGCCGGGATCGCCGAGCGACTCGAAGCCACTCATCACCCACGCGTGGCGGCCACTCCACATGACCAGCCCCACCGGCCGGCCCGTGGCGGCGATGGCGCGTGCCGCGGCCTGCAGCGCGTCCTCGTAGCCGGCGATGCTGACCACCTCGTAGGGCCCCATTCCCACCTCGGTCAGCACCTTCGCCCAACCGAAGGGATTGGCGCCGTTGAACGAGTTGGACGACCGCGCCCGGGCCATCTCCCACAGGTCATTCTGCTGGGCGCGATCGGTCCACGTGCCGCCACCGGTGTCGTCGATGAGGTTGTGCGCCATCTGGATGCTCGCCGCAACACACCAGTCGAAGGTGTACTGCGGCACGAAGTCCCCCGCCTGGTAGAGGTTGAGGGCGAACACCTGGGGCACCGGAGCCGGCATTGGTACCGACGCCGGACTGGGCACCGATGGTGCGGAGGGAACCGATGATGGGGTGGGAACGGATGTTGCCGTGGGGGCGGCAGCCTGCTGGGGCGAGAGGGTGGCGTCGCTCGCGGCTGGCGGGGCCGTGGAGGCCGTGAGCGGGGAACCGGTGGCGGCCTCGTCAATGCCCACCGCGGGCACGCAGGCCGTGAGGAGGGCCGCCAGGACGACGAGCCACGCAAGATAACGGGGCTGGGCACCGGTCATGATCGATCCATTCTAGCGCGGCGCCGCGGGAACACCCCGTCCGGGAACCGCAGCCATCCAGCCGCTGAGGGCCTGCCGCGGTTCCCGGAAATGTCAGGAAACGGCGCGGATACGAACAGCCATGAACTGCCGGCCCGGAAGCTCCACCTGGAACCGTCCTTCCACTGCGTCGTGCAGCGTTTCCACTGTCATGTTCCAGGTGTCAATGATGTCCACCTGGTACTGACGCCCGGCTGGCATGACGAAGTTCCGGTACGTGGGCTGGTTGAACCCGAAGTAGCTGATCTCATACTCGAACCGGATGCCGGCGGTGGGAACGTCCCAGGCGCTGGGCAGCGGATCAAGGAAACCTCCGGGTGTCTCCTCCTGGATGCTGCGCAGGAAAGCAATGCGTTCCGGGCTGCTGCCGTGGAACCCGCCGCCCTTGGCCCACCACAGGATGTCCCGGTCGTGCATATATGTTTCGCCGTGGCCAACGTAGCCGCCGCGGACGGCGCCTTCCCAGAACCGCCGGGTCATTTCCTCACCAGTGATGTTGCCCCAGCCCTGGTCGATGTTGCCTTCGTAAGCGCACTCGTCGATGACCACCGGCTTCTGCCAACGGTCGCGCCACTCCCCCGTGAACTCCGCGGTCTTGTGTACGTCCTGGCGCTGGATGCTGCTGTGCGTGATCCAGGGCCGGTTGTAGTCGTAGAACGCGTGGCAGTTGTGGATGGAGAGGAGGTGGCCGTTGGGGTCGTTGGCCTGGACGATGCCGGCGAAGCGTTCCCAGTCCTCGGTGGTCTTGCGGAACAGCAGGTCGTATTCGTTGGCCAGGGACCACCAGATGTTGCGGTGCGAAGCAAGCCGGGCCACCACATACTTCAGGTAGCGGTCGTCCTGGCCCGGGGTCATGGTGGAGAAGCCCCAGCGGTCGTAGGCGTGGAAAAGGATGAGGTCAGCCTCGATGCCAAGTTCGTCCAGTTGGCTGATGCGCTGTTCGAGGTGGCGGTAGAACGCCGGGTTGGGCCGCTCGTAGTCGAAACCACCGGCAAGGGAGCCCTCGAACGGGTAGAGCTCCGGTTCGTTTTCGTTGAACAGGTACGACTTGGGGAAGACGCACATCCGCATCTTGTTGAACGGTCCTGTGGCCAGCGTGTCCAGGGTCTGCTTTTCCAGGGCATCGCCCTGGTGGGTCCAGGCGTAGGCCGTGGTGCCAATCGGCAGGTAGGGGGTGCCGTCGTCGTACGCGAAGTGGAAGGTGTTGGCCACGCGAACCACGCCCTTGGCACCCGCTGCAGCCTCCGCTGCCCTGAAGGATCCGGTGATGCCGTCAAGCGAGCGGGCGTTGCTGGAACTGATGAAGGTCCACTCCCCCGCCTCCGGGACCAGGAGCCTGACCTTGTACTTGCCGTCTCCGTCATAGAAGCCCGGCACGTCCAACGTCTTCCCGGAAGGGGCGGTGAAAACTGCACGGAGTTCGACGTCGGTGAACGGGTTGCCGTGCGAGGGCCCGGCGAAGGTGATTTCGAGCCGGTCCTGCGCTGCAGCCGCCGTGGGCAGGGAAACAGCCGCGCTGGCCCGTTCAACGGATTCCGATTCGTAGTCGGCGGCGGGGGCCGGGACGTCGACGGCGGCTGCCGCGGCCCGCTGCGCCACGGTGTCCTCCGGCTCCAATTCGCCGATGAGGCGGAGGATCTCTGCAACCTGGGCAGGCTTTCCCTTCAAGGCTTCCTCGGTTCCGAGGATCATTCCCACCTCGTGGAAGTACAGGGTGTGCAGCAGGGGGTTGTTGGTCAGGGTGGGGACGTGCTCGGTGAGGATGCGGTTACCCTCGGCATGCCGCATCACAAAGTACAGGGGGCTTTCAGCGGTAAAAGTGCTCATCAATGCCTTCTTGGTTCGGGATTCAGGAGTTCAGGAGTCGTGACGGGTGCGTTCGTAGCGGCGTCCGTCCAAGGCTGCGAGGGCGGCGGCGATGTCCTGCTTGACGGCGGGCTGGGTGAAGATCAGGCCCTGGTCCAAGGTGGTCTGCCGGTACCAGACGGTGTCCTTGCGGAAGGCCGCGGCCGCGGCGGGATCATGGGCATCGATGGCCTGCCATACGGCGGCATACGCCTGGGGATCGTCCATGATGTCCGCGAGCGGGGAGTACAGGGAGGCCGTACTGCGTTCTGCTGCCGGTCCGGCGTCGGGAACATCCCAGCTGTGCTGGCCCGAGCCCACTACGAAGCCAGCGGAGCCGTCCGGCAGAGAAACCTCCGCGGTGGTTCCAGGAGGCACTCTGGCCTCCACCAGGATCCGGTCGCCCACGCGCTTCCACGCAACCTGGGCCAGGCCGTAAGGAGTTTCGTGCGACGTCGAAGCGTGCGTCAGGCTGTTCAGCGGGCGCGGCGCGATGCGGAGTTTCCGGTATCCGGGCGCCGCCGGGGCCAGGCCAGCCACGGTGCGGTGCATCCAGTCTGCGATCGCGCCCAGCGCGTAGTGGTTGAACGAGGTCATTTCGCCGGGGTTGACACTGCCGTCCTCCAGGATGGAATCCCAGCGTTCCCAGATGGTGGTGGCACCCTGCGTGACGGGGTAGAGCCAGGACGGGCATTCGGTCTGCGTGAGCAGCCGCTCGGCAGCACCGAGGTGGCCCGTCACAGTCAGGGCGTCGGCAACCAGCGGCGTACCCACAAAACCGGTGGCGATCCGGTAGCCGCCCAACCGTGCGAGCTCGGCGAGCCGGTCACCAAGGGCCTGGCGCTGCGCCGGATCGGTGCTGATGCCGAACATCAGGGCGAGCGAGTAAGCAGTCTGGGCGTCCGAGACCATGCGGCCGGCCGGCGTCACGTATTGGGCCAGGAAGGCCTGCCTGGTCTCCTCGGCGAGCGCAGCGTACTTGCCGTGGTCGGCGTCGTTCCCCAGGACGGCAGCCGCGTGGGCCACCAGGTCCAGGGACCGGAACAGGTAGGCGCTGGCCACAATGTCGCCGTGGGTGCGGGCGGCACCGGGCTTGTCCGGCGGAGCGGCGGGGTCCAGCCAGTCGCCCAACTGCATCTGGCCCTGCCACAGCCCCGAACTGTCCCGGACCTTCAAGAGGGCGTCGGCCCAGTCCCGCATGCTGGCGTATTGGCGGCGGAGCAGGCCAGTGTCGCCGAAGCGCTCGAAAAGCACCCACGGGACCACGGTGGCGGCGTCGCCCCAAGCGGCCACAGGTGATTCGAGCATGCCCAGGACAGACGGCACGATAATGGGGACCACGCCGTCGCGGTGGCCCTGCTCGAGGGCGAGGTCCTGGAGCCAGGAGCCGAGAAAACCCAGCGAGTCATACAGATAGCTGGCGGTGGGGCTGAATACCTGGATGTCGCCGGTCCATCCCAGCCGCTCGTCCCGCTGCGGGCAGTCAGTGGGCAGCGCCAGGAAATTGCCGCGCATCCCCCAGAGGGCGTTTTCGTGCAGCCGGTTCAGCAATGGGTCTGAGCAGTCGAACCAGCCGGTGCGGCGCATGTCGTTATGGATCACGACGGCGGTGATCGCCGCCGGGGCCAGCTCGCCGGGCCAGTTGTCCACCTGGGCATAGCGGAAGCCGTGGAAAGTGAAGCGCGGTTCCCATTCTTCCGCAACACCGGGGCCCGCGAGGATATACGTGTCGGTGGCCGCCGCCTGGCGCAGTGGGCGCAGTGACAGTTCGCCATCTTCAAGGACCTCGGCGTGCCGAAGGGTGATCGTGTGGCCGGGCTCGCCGGAAACCCGGATCCGCAACCGACCCACAAGGTTCTGGCCGAAGTCCAGCACGGTGGCACCAGAGGGAGTGGTCAGGACTTCCCTGACGGGAAGTTCCTCGATGCGGCGCACGGGCGGGGCCGTGGCCGGGGTGGCCTCCGCCCAGTTCTGATCGGAGTCGACGACGGCGGGGAGCCAGAGGGCGTCGTCGAAACCTGGTTTGGACCAGCCAGCCTCCGCGCGCCGGGCGTCGAAGGTTTCGCCGGCGTAGATGCCACTGGATACCAGCGGGCCGCCAGTGCGGGCCCGCCAGTCCCCGCTGCTGGCCACAATATCCTTCGTGCCATCCGTGTATTCAAGGCGCAGTTCCACCTTGATCGCCGGCTGCTCGCCATAGAACGGTTTGGCGAAGCCGTGGAAGCCGTACTTTTCGGTGAACCAGCCACCCGCGAGCCAGGCTCCGATGGCGTTGGCGCCCGGGGCCAGGAGCGCCGTGACGTCGGTGGTTTCGTGATTAAGCCGGTCCGCGTAGGCCGTCCAGCCCGGCTTGAGGACCTGGTCATCCACCTCCGTCCCGTTGATTTCGGCCTGGTAGACGCCGTGCGCGGTGGCGAAAAGCGTGGCTTTGGCCAGCCCTTCCCGCACCATGAACTCATGACGCAATTGGCCGGGCCGGCCCAGCGGATGATCTTCACCGGCCGGGGGCAGACCGATGGGTTCGGCCTGCCAGGGACCGTCCACAAAACCGCCCACTAGGGTCAGTGGCGCGCACCAGTCCGAGGTGCCGCCGTCGTTCCCGGTGACCCGGACGTCCACCTCCACCTGCCCACCCGCGGTGATGTCCGCGAAAGGCCAATCCACCAGCACGGACTCAGGACCTTCGAGCAGCACAGACTCCGCCGTACCGTCCCGCGTCACCCTGACTTCGGCTGCAACCTGCAGCCAGTCTGTGCTCGCGGTGGCAGTGACCCAGCTGAGCCGGGGCCGCGGCTCGGCCACGAACGGGGTGTCTGTCCGGTACTCCGCCGATAACCGGCTCACGACGGTCTGCTCGCGGGTGCCTGACTGCGGTGTCAGGGTCGTGTTTGTCACGAAGGGCCTTTCAGGAGGTGGTGGGAGGTGATCAGAGCTGCCATGCGGCCCTGCCGGTTTCTAGCGGGGTTCGCGTCCTTCGCTGCGGAACCAGTCGAAGGCCACCGTGCCGGCGCTGGCGAAGACGCCCGCGACCCGTCCGGTGAAGGACGCGGCGGTCTCAGCCGAGAGGTACCGGCCATCGAGTTCAGCCAGGGTAACTGGTTGGCCATCGACGACTGCCTGGAGCGCGATGGTGTCTGAGCTCAGGCTGCCGATGGCGTTGTCCGGTTTCGGTTCGCGGGTCTCGATCCGCAGTTCCACCGGTCCGGCGGGCGCCGGGTGGGTCCACGTCTGTTCAATCGACGAAATCCTGGCCCGGGCCGTAAGAGTGGTTCCGTCCGTTTCAATGGAGTAGTGGTGGGCCTCGTCGTAGCGGACGGCCAAGCCGCCGGAGCCGCTTTCGCTGGCGCTGGCGCCTTCCACGTCCACGAGTGCTGCGATGGTCTCCACCTGGTACTGCTGGCGGCGGCCCAGGAACGCGGGACGGGCATCATCCAGTTTCGTGCCGTCGCTGGTCAGCGTGAGGCGTCCCGGGACTTTCTCGGTGGAGGCAAACGCGCCGGGGAAGCGCCGGACGGCGATCCAGCCGCCGTCGAGCTCCGCGTCCGCGAAGTCATCCTCAAAGGCGCCGCCTGCGCGAGGGTTGAGGACGACCGGTTCCGCGACGGGCCAGCCATCTATCCAGGTGACCGGGGTGATGAACGTTTCCCGGCCCAGCGCGGAGAAGGCGCGGGTCATGCCCTTGGGGCGCATGCCCAGGAGGACCATGGCCCAGCCGCCGTCGGGCGTTTCCACCAGGTCGCCGTGGCCGGTGTTCTGGATGGGGCGGTCTGTGCTGCGGGCGCTCAGGATGGGGTTGGCCGGGTTGGACTCGAACGGACCGGCCGGGGAGGTTCCGCGGGCGATGCTGACGCTGTGCCCGCGCTCCGTGCCGCCCTCGGCGATCATGAGATACCAGTAGTCGCCACGCTTGTAGAGGTGCGGCGCTTCCGGGAACATCAGGCCTGTGCCGGACCAGACACTGCGCGGCTCCTCAAGTGCCTTGCCGGCTACAAGATCAACGCGGACCTGGAGGATGCCGCCGTGCTCACCCATGTTTCCAGTGACAGTGTCCAGCCCGGAGTAGGTCATGTAAGCGGTGCCGTCCTCGTCCCAGGCGAGGTCCTGGTCGATGCCGACGGCTCCTTCGATCGCGAGGCCGTCACTCCAGGGCCCCGCGGGATCCTTTGCCGTGAACACCAGGGTGCCGCGGGCCATGGCGTCGGTAACGGCAACGTAGAACAGGCCGTCGTGGAAGCGTATGGTGGGCGCCCAGGCACCGCCGAGGGTGGGCACATCACGGGAATCCAACTGCCCTTCGCGATCCACCACGTGGCCGATCCGTGCCCAATTGACCAGGTCGGTGCTGTGGTAGACGGGGATGCCGGGCAGGTACTCGAACGTGGAAGTGGCCAGGTAATAGTCGCTCCCCACCTTGACGATGCTGGGGTCCGGGTTGAAACCGGGGATCAGCGGGTTGGGCAGGTTCATGCTGCCCCCTCCTCGGAGACGCCGGTCAGGGTGAGCACGGTTTCCAGCGGCAGTTCGGTGACTGACGTGCCAATGCGGAGCGTGTAGTCACCGGACTCGAAGGTCCAGCCGTTGTCCCAGTAGGCCAGGAGCCGGGTGGGGACGTTCAGGATGGCGGTGGCGGTTTCGCCGGGTCCGGCCCACACGGGGATGGAGGCAACGAGCCAGCGGACGGGGCGGTCGACGGCGGAGCCTGGCTTTTCGGCGTAGATCTGGACGACGTTTTTGCCTAGCCGGGTGCCGGTGTTTGCCAAGGTGACGGTGAGGGGCACGACGGCGCCGGGGGCCGCTGTAACGGGGGCGTCCACGCCGTCGAGGGTCCAGGTGGTGTAACCGAGGCCGTAGCCGAATTCGTAGGCCGGTTCCGTGCCGGCTTTGAGCCAGGCGCGGTAGCCGATGTGGATGCCTTCGTCGTAGGTCAGGGTCCCGTCGGGTGCGGGGGTGACGTTGATGACGGGCACGTCTTCCTGGGTGGCGGGCCAGGTGGTGGGGAGCCGGCCGCCGGGTTCGGTGGCGCCGGTGAGGATGTCGGTGAGGGCGTGGCCAAATTCCTGGCCGCCGAAGTAGCCGATCAGGATCGCGGCCACCTCCTTGCGCCAGGGCAGTAAGACCGGGGAGCCGGAGTTCACGACCACGATGGTGCGGGGATTTGCCGCAGCGACGGCGTGCACGAGCCGGTCCTGCAGGCCGGGCAGTTCCAGGGAGGTCCGGTCGTAGCCTTCGGATTCGACCCGGGAGTTGGTGCCGACCACGACGACGGCGACATCGGCTGCGCGGGCAGCCTGAACAGCATCCCGGATCAGGGAGTCCGGGTCGGCGTCGTCAGCTTCCACACCGATGGTGATGGCAAGGGCGTTGGACAGGGCACCCTCCCGGTCATGGGTGTCCAGTTCGATCCGGACCTCCAGCGGGACGCCTGCGGTGGCCTGGACTTCAACGGATGCCGAAGGCGGGGCCAGGAATGCGGCGCCGAGGTCCGTTCCAGTCGCTTCGATGGTGGCCTCGCGGGCCAGGACTCCGTCGACAAAGATCCGGCCGTGGCCCACGGTGGAGAAGCCGAGCCTGACCGGGCCGGTCTCATCCGGAGTGTAGATGGTGTGGAACTGGACCAGGGAGGACGCTGCGATGGGGGCGTCACCGCCGAACCAGACCAGGGCGGTGGAGCGGCGGTCCTCGGCGAAGAGTTCGTTCCCGTTGGAGTCCAGGAACCGGACCCGCACGCCGGGGGTTCCGGTGGTGGGGTTGGTGAGCTGTTCCAGGGGGAGTTCGGCGATGCCTTCCTGGACCACGGCGCCCACGCTGTAGCTGACATTGTCCGCACCGAACACTTCGCGGATCCCGTCCAGCGGGGTGACGATCTTTTCGGGCACGACCGTGGCGGAGCCGCCGCCCTGGGTTCGGGCGTACCGGGCGTTGTGCCCGATCACGGCGACAGTCCTGGCGGCGGCGGGAGCCAGCGGCAGCACGCCGTCGTTCTTCACCATGACCGTGCCGGCGGCGGAGGCCTCGCGGGCGAACGCAATGGGGTCCTCACGGTCCACCGGTTCGGCCGCCACGGCCTCGAAGCCTTCGAGTGCGCCGACGCGGGCGGCCAACTGCAGGATCCGGAACACCTTGCGGTCGATCGCGGCTTCGGCGACCTGGCCGGATTTTACGGCCACCACCAGGGCTTCACCCCAGGGGCCGTCCGGGCCTGGCATGGCCAGGTCCTGGGACGCGCTGGCGCTCTCCACGCTCCGCACGGCGGTCCAGTCGCTGATCACCACGCCGTCGAAGCCCCATTCACTGTTCAACGGGGTTTCCAGCAGCTCGTTTTCGGTGGCGGTAGTGCCGTTGATCGAGTTGTACGCGCTCATCACCAGCCACGCCTTGGATTCGACAATGGCCGTCTCGAACGCGAGCAGGTAGAGCTCGCGCAGGGGCCGGTCCGCAACCTTGACGTCCACGGTGAAGCGGTCGGTTTCGGAGTCGTTGGCGATGTAGTGCTTCGGAGTGGCGCCCACGCCGTTGCGCTGGACCCCTGTCACGTACGCCGCGGCAAGCTCTGCCGTCAGGACCGGGTCCTCGCTGAAGGCCTCGAAGTGCCGGCCGCCCAACGGGGAGCGGTGCAGGTTGATGGTAGGGCCAAGGACGACGTCCACGCCCTTGCGCCGGGCCTCGACGGCGGACGCGGCGCCGAGCCGGTCGGCGATTGCCGGGTCCCAGGAGGAGCTGATCGCCGCGGCGGAGGGGAAGTTCATGGACGGTTCCCGCTCATCCCACACCTCGCCCCGGACACCGGTGGGTCCATCGGAGAAGAGCATCCGGCGCAGGCCAATTTTTTCCAGCGGCCAGGTGGTCCAGAAGTCGCGGCCGGTCAGCAGCCGGACCTTCTCTTCGAGGGTCAGTTCAGCCAGGAGGGACTTCAATCGCGCGTCGGTGCTCTGGTCAGTATTCAGGTCAGTAATGAGGGTTTCCATGGTGGCTTTCTTGGCTGTTCCTGCGGAGGACGTTTGCTTGGGCTGTTAAGGGGCCGGTCGGCCTCGGGTCAGGCGACGCCGGCCTGGAGGTCCTGCTGGTGCTGGAGTTCCAGGAGGCGGAGCCGGTCAGCACGGTGTTTGGCCTGCCGGTCGGGATCGGGAATCGGCGCGGCCATGAACAGCCGCTGGGTGTAGGGGTGTTCGGGCGCTCCGGTAACCTGCTCGCCGTCGCCCCATTCCACGATTTCGCCGTGGTACATCACGGCCACGCGGTGGCTGAGGTGCCGGACCACCGCGAGGTCGTGGGAGACAAAGAGGTAGGCGACGCCAGTGCGTTCCTGGATCTCGATAAAGAGTTCCATGACCCGGGCCTGGGTGGAGAGATCCAGGGCGGAGACGGGTTCGTCGCAGACGATCAGCTTCGGGTCCAGGGCAAGGGCCCGGGCGATCGCGACGCGCTGGCGCTGCCCGCCGGAGAATTCCCGCGGGAGCCGGTGCGCGGCGCCGTGCGGCAGCCGGACCTGGTCCAGGAGTTCGGCCACGCGCTTGTTGGCTGCCTGGCGCTCAACTTTGCGGACCGTGAGCGGCTCGGTGAGGATCTGCTCGATGGTCATGGACGGGTTCAGTGACGTATAGGGGTCCTGGAAGACCACTTGGATCTCATGGCTGAGTTCCTTGCGCTGGGCCCGGCTGGCCTTGGAGATCTCCTGGCCGCGGTACTTGATGCTGCCCCCGGTGACCGGGGCCAGCCCGAGGACCGCGCGGCCCAGGGTGGTCTTGCCCGAGCCCGACTCCCCCACCAGTCCCACGGTTTCGCCGGGCCGGATGTCCAGGGACACGCCTTTGAGGGCCCTGAACGGTTCCTTCCGGAACCCCTTAAGGGGGTATTCGACAACAACGTCCTTGACGTCCAGCAGGGTCTCGGTCATGACGTCACTCCTTTCAGTTCCTTGGGCTCAGCCGCTTTTTCGGCGGGGTTGGGGCCAACCGTGGGGTACTGCCCGCGGGGAGCGGTGTCCTCAAGGATCGCGTCCAGCAGCTGCCGGGTGTAAGGGTGCTGGGCGTTGTTGAAGATGGCCCGGACGGGTCCGGTTTCCACCACACGGCCGGTCTGCATGACCGAAACGCGGTCGCAGAGGTCGGCCACCACGCCGAAGTTGTGCGTCACCAGGATGACGCCCATGTTCAGTTCGTCCTGGAGTTCGCGGAGCAGGTTCAGGACTTCGGCCTGGACGGTGACATCCAGGGCGGTGGTGGGTTCGTCGGCGATCAGCAAATCCGGTTCGCAGGACACCGCGCCGGCGATCAGGACGCGCTGGGCCATGCCGCCTGAGATCTGGTGCGGGTAGGCGTTGAAGGTGCGCTCCGGATGCGGGATGCCCACCTTGGCGAGCAGGGCCAGGGCGCGCTTGCGGGCTTCGGCCTTGGAAAGCCCTAAGCACACCCGCATGGGTTCGGTCAGCTGGCTGCCGATGGTGAAGGCGGCGTCCAGGTTGGACATGGGTTCCTGCGGGATGTACGCGATGCGCTTCCCGCGGACCTTGGTCATCTCCTTCTCGGAGAGGTGCGCCAGGTCCTTGCCCTCGAAGAAGATCGAACCGCCGGTGATGCGTCCGCCCTGCGGCAGGAGCCGGAGGATGGAGAATGCGGTCTGGGTCTTGCCGGACCCTGATTCACCCACCAGGCCGTGCACTTCGCCGCGGCGGACCGTCAGGCCCACATGGTTCACCACGTGCGTGGTGGACCCGTCGGGCTGGTCGTAGCCGACGCCGAGGTCTGTGACTTCCAGCAGCAGCTCACCCGCTGTTTCGGTCGGTTCATCGGGATGGACGACGGCGGCAGCACCGCGCTTTTCGGCGGCACCTTCAGCGTCGGCTGCTGCGGCTGCTGCCGCGGCCTTGCGGCTCTTCTTGACCGGCCCGCGGCTGCGTTCGAGTTCATCGCGCATGGCGTTCGCGAGCAGCGTCAGGGCGATGCAAACGAGTCCGATGACCAGTGCCGGCCACAGTACGAGGGTGGGAGATTTGAAGATGTTGATGAAGCCATCGTTGAGCATGCTGCCCCAGGTGGGGATGTTCAGGTCGCCCAGGCCCAGGAACTCAAGGCCGGCCTGGATGGCGATCGCGATGCCCAGGACCATGGCCGACTGGATGATGACCGGGGCCCGGACCACGGTGAGGATGTGGCGGGCGATGATCCGGAAGTCACTGAGGCCGGAAACGCGTGCCGCATCCACGTACAGCTCGTTGCGGACAGCGGTGACGGAGGCGTAGACCAGCCGGAAGAATGCCGGCGAGAGCATCACGCCGAAGATCATCATGGACAGCCACATGGACGGGCCCAGCACGGCACGGGCTGCCAGCAGCACCACCATGCCCGGCAGTGCCATCATCAGGCCGGTGAGCCAGGAGGAGACGGCGTCGAACCAGCCGCCGTAGTAGCCGGCGATCAGGCCGGCGGTGACGCCGAGGACCATTGCCACAACGAGGGCCACCAGCGCGCCGGCGAGGCTGAACTGGCCGGCGAAGAGCAGGCGGCTGAAGACGTCCCGGCCTGCGCTGTCGGCACCCAGAAGGTGTTCGGACCCCGCTTTGGCCAGCACGTCCTTCAGGTTTGCTGTGTTGGGGTCGTGGGTTGCCAGCAGCGGCGCCAGGGCCGAGGCAAGGGCAACCAGGACCAGGATCAGCAGCGATGCCGCGCCCGTGGGGTGGGTCAGGAGCCTGCGGAAAAGGGAAACCTTGGCTGCCGTGGTGGGCAGTGCGAGGGGTGTTTCGATCATGACAGCCGAACTTTCGGATTGAGCCAGCCCTGGGCGAGGTCGATGATGAGGTTGACGGTGACCACGATGGCGGCCGTAGCGACGACGACCCCCATCACCACCGGAATGTCGCCCTGGCCGGTTGCGGCGACGGTGATCTGCCCGAGGCCGGGCAGCGCGAAGATCTGTTCCACAATGACGGCGCCGCCCAGCAGCCCGATGAACTGCACGGCGAGCACAGCCAGGGCAGGGCCGCCGGCGTTGCGCAGCACATGCTTGTAGACCACGCGGTTGAAGGACAGGCCGCGGGCCCGCAGGGTCCGGACGTAATCCTGGCGGAGGGCATCGATCAGCGAGCCGCGGACCTGCTGGACCACGGCGGCGATGCAGCCGATGGAAAGGGCGATGATCGGCAAGGTGACGGTGGCTGCCCAGCCGC
Source organism: Arthrobacter sp. R4 (assembly GCF_051365025.1). Lineage (NCBI taxonomy): Bacteria > Bacillati > Actinomycetota > Actinomycetes > Micrococcales > Micrococcaceae > Arthrobacter > Arthrobacter sp. R4. The sequence goes on along the minus strand of NZ_JBLWIJ010000008.1, from coordinate 188,831 downwards.
CGAACGACGTCGTAATCGGGACATAACCGGTGGCCTTGAACCACTTAAGGTTCAGGGCGAACAGGGACACCAGCCCCAGGGCTATGAGGAAGCCGGGGATGGCGAAGCCCAGGACGCCCACAAACTGGACCACCCGGTCAACCCAGCCGCGGCGGACGGCTGCCCAGACGGCCACAACGATCGAGACAACGGCGGCGATGATGGTGGCGCCCAGGACCAGGGAGATGGTGACGGAGACCCGGCTGCTGACACCGGCCGTAACGAGTTGGCCGTTGAACCAGGATCGGCCAAGGTCGCCGGTCAGTGCGCTGGTGAGCCAGTCCCAGTACTGGACCAGAAGCGGCCGGTCCAGGCCCAGCTGGCTGGCCTTCAGCGCAACCTGGGCATCGCTGGCCGTGGGACCCACGATGCGGCGGGCAATGTCGCCGCCACCTGCGTAGAGGAGCAGGTAGGCGACCGTGGTGATGACGAACAGCAGGAGGACACCGGAAAACAGGCGCCGCAGCACGAATCGGTACATTCGAAAATCCTTAGGGAAGGTTCCTGAGGCTGCCGGACCGGACCGCACAGTTCAAGTGCGGCCCGGTGCGGCAGCTGTCCGCTAGGAGGCGGGGGTGAAGGACCAGAGGAACGGGTACGCGTTACCCGTCTGGACCTCGACGTTGGTCTTTGCGTCGGTCACGAAGCTGGACTGCGGGCGGTACCACGGGGCAAACCAGGCCTGCTCCACGATGTACTTGTTCAGTTCCTTCGCTGCGGACTTCTGCTCGTCCTCGGAACCCAAGTGGATCTTGTTGACCAGTTCATCCACCTTCGGGTCCTGGTAGTTGTAGGGGTTCCAGGGTGCGTTGGGAGTGAGCTTCATGTTGATCAGCTGCCAGTCGGACTGCTGCTCGAGGATCATGTAGCTCACGCCGAACTTGGGTGCCAGGAGGTCAGCGATGAAGTTGTTGCCCACATCGGTGAACTGGGCCGTGATGCCCACGTCCTTGAGCTGCTGGGTGATCAGCGCCGGGATGGTGTTGCCCAGGAGGGTGGAGGAGGGCAGTTCCAGCGTGAGCCCGCTGGCGTACCCGGCTTCGGCGAGAAGCGCCTTGGCCTTCGCGGGGTCGTAGCTGTAGCGGGAGTCCAGGGACTCGTCATAGGCGTCCGACGACGGCGGGAACACTTGCGTGGTCAGCTCGCCATGGCCCTGGCCGATGGATTCCAGCATCGCCTTGGAGTCGAACGCGTAGTTCAGCGCCTGGCGGACGCGGACGTCTGCCAGGGCCGGGTTGGTGGTGCCGGCGCGGTCGAAGATCAGCAGGCCGGACCAGTTCAACTGGAGCGGGTTGACCTTGTAGCCGGCTGCTTCGATTTCGGTGAGCGTGTTGTTGTCAATGGTGTTGGCGGCGTTGAGCGTGCCGGACTTGATGGCGTTCAGCAGCGAGGTCTGGTCGCCGTAGACGTTCAGGACCAGGTTGTCGTAGTGGACCAGATCCTTGTCCCAGTAGTCCGGGTTGGTTTTGTAGGTGTAGGACGTGCCGGTGACGGTGGCGGCGGTGTCCAGGATGTACGGTCCGGAGCCGACTGGGTTGGTGGCGATGTCGGCGTTGCCGAAGGAAGCCGGGCTCTGCATGAACGACGCGTCCTTGGACAGGTAGTTCAGGAACGCCGGGTCCGGAGCCGACAAAGTCAGTTCCAGGGTGGTGGCATCCACTGCGGTGGCGGTCTGCAGGGCCGCGAGGAACTGCGCGTCCGGTGATGTGCCGGCCTTGAAGCGCTCGAGGTTCTGCTTGGCGGCGTCGGCGTTGAACGGAGTGCCGTCGGTGAACTTCACGTCGTCGCGAAGTTTCAGGGTGAGGACGGTCTTGGCCTCGTTGTACTTCCACTCGGTGGCCAGCATGGGCACCAGCGTGCCGTCCGGCTCCATGCGGATGAGGGTGTCGTAGACGGCCTGGTAGAACGGCGACAGGTTGGCGAACTCGGACTGGTCTGCTGCAAACGTCTTCGGCGCCAGAAGCGTGCCGAGGGTGAGGGTTTCGGAGGACTGTTCTCCGGAGGCGTCTCCACCGGCAGAGCAGCCGGTGAGGCCCAGGGCAACGGCGGCGACAAGAGCGGCCATTCGCTTGGATCGGAACATCTTTGGTCCCTTTCACGGTCAGTGGCGTCCACCATGGACGGCCATTGGGAAAGACCGTAACATGAAAACCTAGTGGGTACTAGGTTTTTATTTTGAAAAGCTGAATCGTCCGTAATGTGACGCGACCCACTGCGGTTGACCAATTGGCTTTCCGCCCCTGAAAACTACCTTGTTAGGGTTATGTGATGACTGACACCCCTGCCACCGCGGTCGCCGAGGCACCTCGTCGGGGCCGGCCACGGGGTAGCTATGCCAAGACCGAAGCCCGTCGCCAGGAGATCCTCACGGCCGCCTTCGAGGTGTTTTCGACGTCGGGCTACCGCGCGGGATCGCTGAAGGATGTGGCCGACAAAGTGGGCCTCAGCCAGGCTGGGCTGCTGCACCACTTCCCCAGCAAAGAAGCCCTGCTGGAAGCTGTCCTCACGCTGAGGGACGAGGAATCCATCACCCGGACGGGTGCATTGACTGCCCAGGGGATCGAGATGCTACGCGGCCTCGTGGAGCTCACACGCTACAACACCACGATTCCCGGCCTGGTCGCCCTGTACTGCGTCCTGTCGGCTGAAGCCACTGATCCCGACCATCCGGCCCACGAGTACTTCCAACGGCGCTACACCTGGGTCCGCGGCACCATGACAGAAGCCTTCGACGAGCTGGCAAGGCAAGGCCAGCTGCGTTCGGGCATCGCTCCCTCCACCGCTGCACGCCAGCTTGTGGCACTCATGGACGGCCTGCAGGTGCAGTGGCTGCTGGACAACGACTCCGTGGACATGCCAGCCGAGGTGGTCGCGTTCCTGGAGGCCATCACCACGGAGAAGTTCTAGCCGGGCATTGGGCGCCTAAGCGGTCCTGGGCCGCATAGGCGGTGCGGCCCCGAACCGGTTGTGCGGGCCAGAACCGCTTGATCGGGCAACAACAGGTCAGCGCCGCCCTACAGCGCCGTGAGGCCTCCGTCCACGGTGAAGATCCCGCCGGTGGCGTAGGCGGAGTCGTCGCTGGCGAGAAAGACCATGATGCCCTCCACGTCCGCTGCCGTCCCGGGACGGCCCAGCATGGTGGAATTCACCAGGCCGGCGCGGCTGACGGGGTCGTCGGCAATGGCCTGGACCAGCGGTGTTTCGGTGTAGCCCGGGACCACGATATTGACGCGGATCCCCGCGTGCGCGTAGTCGGCTGCAACTACCCTCGCCAGGCCATGGACCCCGGCCTTAGAGCTCGTGTAGGCGGTGAATGTCTGGCCGCAGGCCACCACGGCGGTGGGGCTGCCCGTGCAGATGATGGAGCCGCCGCGCCCTTCCATCGCCCGGACGGCATGTTTGAGCGTGAGGAACGCGCCCCGCTGGTTGATGGTGACAGTCTTCTCCCAGACGGCCAGGTCCAGGTCCCCCACCTTCGCGTCCTGGCCGAACAACTGCACACCGGCGTTCGCCACCACCACATCAAGCTGCCCGGCCGCCGCAACCTCGGCGTAGGCAGCCGCCACACTCGCTTCGTCGGAGATGTCCATCCGCAGGGCGTGCGCGCCCGAAGCCCCGGTGGCGGCGGCTGCCTTTTCCGCAGCCTCCACGTTGATGTCGGCGAAGTAGACCGTGGCCCCTTCGGCGACGAAGCGCTGGGCAACGGCCAGGCCAATCCCCGAGCCAGCCCCCGTGACAAGGGCAGTTTTTCCTTCAAGTCGCAGACCCATCGGGTCTCCTTTCACATAGGGGGCACCGCCGGCTGAAGACGGCAGCAAGAAACATGGGGTGGTTCAGTTCGGTGCCGAAAAATTGCTTTCCGGAATACGGACGACGCCGGCGGACCAGGGTCCGAGCGTCAGCCGCCCGGCTGCGGGGTCGCCGTCGTTATTGGTACTGAAGCCGATGGCAGCGGAGGTCTCCTGTCCGAAAGCGGCGCATGTGGCGCCGCTCGCACTGACACCGTCCGGAAGCCGGACGTCCACGGTAACCGGGGAACCGGAGAGGTTGCCGGCAAAAATAACCAGGCCTGCCCGGGACCGCACCGGGTACAGCGTCACCGGCCCCGCATCGGCGTCGACCGACAACACCACGGAGTCCCGGAGCCCGGCGAGCTCCTTCAGTAGTTCACCGGCCGGATTCAGCCGGCCATCGGCGCCGCTAATGCCCGTTGGGCCGGATGCCTCGAAGTAACTGACGGAGGCTACCCCGTCCATGGTCAGCGCATTGATACTCGCCAGCGTCCATGCAGCGGTGAACGGCTCGCCCTGCAGTTCATCGGCTTCAGCCTCCGACTCGATACCGGACGTGGCCACGGCGTTGAACCGCGGCAGCAGCGTCACCGGACCAACGTGGACCGGCCTTCCGCCGCCCAGGCGCAGCGCGTTCTGAGCCACGAGCCGCTGCATGGGCACGCTGTCGATGACGTGTGCGGCCTCGGTACTATGCATCTGCGGCGTAATGCTGAACGTGAGGGCGTCGGAGTCCGACGGCGTGCGGCTGCTTTCGCGGTTCAGTTCCGTGAAGTGGGCGCGCGTTCCGGCCAGGAGGCTACTGCTGAACCCTGCCGCGTGTGCCGAGTCCTTGAGTTCGGCCCAGGTGTCTGGCTCAGTAACGTGGCTGGCAGGATGGAACACCGCGAGCCGCTTGGCTTGCGGCAGATAGGGTGCGAGGTCTGCGACGGCGCCAACCGGGTCCGCGGTCACTGCCCGGATGTCCAGTCCGGCTCCGTGGATGGAGGCGGCGGCCGCCGCGGCCTCCAACCGGGCTGTCCAGAGTGATCGGGCGGCGTCGCCTTCTTCGTCGACAAGTTCAACCACAAGGGCGTCGAGCCCGGGGATCTCCGGGAGCACTCCGGGCTGCGACCCAGCCCCCACGGCCAAGGCCGGAACCCGGCCGGCTTCAGCGCCAATCCGCGCGGAAACCGCTGTGGGCAACCTGGAAGCAACGCGGGCAGCCACTGCGGCCGCTTCCACGGCCTCCTGCGGCTCCAGCGTGGCCGCCTCGAGGAGGACGGACTGCCGAACAGTGTCTCCGGCTGCGACGGCCACCGGGAAGGGCAGCGACAGCGGCGTGCTGTACGTCTTGAAGGACGCATCCGTCCAGTTCCGCTGGTCCTCGGTCTCAAAGACGTCACCGGTGAACGAAAGACGGAAGGCGGTGCCGGCGTCGGCCCACTCAAGTGCCGCGATGTCCGTAAAGGGCTGGTGCGGGCTGATGTCGTGAGGAAACTGCGCGGCTGTGCTGCCGCCGTCGGGGTGTTCCACGGTGATTTCCCGGCCGGCCTCAGCCGGAGAATGAAGCACCACTAGGCCGATCCGGTTGCTGCGGAAGGCGTGCACAGCGGCACCTTCAAAGGAAATTTCCACGGTCGCGGGAGTGAATTCGGCCGTCAGTTGGCCGTCATACTCCACGCCGTATCCAGCAAAGGCTACGGCCCAGCGGACCTGCAGGCCGTCGTAGTCCTGCTTGATCTCGACGTTTCGAACCGAGGGCTTCGGAGTCCGCCAGTTGTGGTCCCGGACTACAGCTTTGACGGCCCGCAGGACCTCCCGGCCCGCGTAGCTGACGTGTGCGAGTTCGTCGCCCACAAGCCGGGCAGTCCACGGTCCGGCGGAGAGCAACCGCACGGGGGGTGCCAGCCTGGCCTGGACGGAGGGGGACAGTTTCGGCGGACCGGTCAAGGGCTGGGAAGACACGTCACTGCTCTCTGCCTGGCCCGGGGCTGCTGTGGCCCGGCGGCCCGGCGTCGCTAAAGCAAAATTAGAGGGCCTGTGAGGCAGGCCATATCCGATTATGGATTTACCGAACGCAACAAGTCAACCGGTTGACCAATAGCTGGACGATCAGATGGCCCCGGAAGCGGTCAGCCGGAAAAGCTACTGCGAAGCGTCAAAACCGGCGAGCAGCCGGCGGGACGCGGTTTGCATGTGCGAGCGCATGGTCTTGGTGACTGCCTCGGAATCGCGGGCTTCAAGGGCGGTGAATATTTCGGTGTGCTCCTTGAGTGCGGCCGCAGCATGGCCTTCGTCCGTCAGCGCGCGGTCCACCCAGATGCGCAGCAGGGAGCGAATGCTCTGGAGCAGCTCCTTGAGAACCTGGTTTCCGGAGCTTTCGGCGATTTCGCGGTGGAATGCGGCATCGGCTTCCACAAAGGCCGCCAGGTCATTGAGCGTTTCGGCCATGGTGGCCAGGTTGCCCCGCATGCGCTCAAGGGCCTCATCGGTGATCCGGTCGGCGGCGAGCTGCGCGGCCTGGACCTCCAGGCCACTGCGCAATTCCACCAGTTCACGGGTCCGGGGCGCGCCGAGCATCAGGCCCCAGCTCAACGTGCGCGGCAGTAGTTCCGAGATGCCGTCACGAAGGTAGGTGCCTGACCCGGGCCGGACAATCACAATCCCCAGGATCTCCAGGGCAGCAAGCGCCTCACGCACCGCGGACCGGCCAACACCCAGGGAGGCGGCCAACTGGCGCTCCGCGGGGAGGCGCGTTCCGACGGCGATATCACCACTGGTGAAATACGCGAGCAGGCGCTCTGCGACTTCAGAGACAACGGAGCCCTGGCCCACGGAACCGAGCGCTGCGCTGATCTTGGCCGTCGATGCGGCGGAGTTTATGGACACATCCCAAGCGTAACAACCGACCCCTGCCCCGGCCGCCAACCTGGAGTTCCAAGAAACAACACGTCAACCGGTTGACCAATTTACGTTTCGCTCTTATCGTTGAAGTCAACATGCTTTAGCCGCCGGTCCGGTCCCCCTGCCCTCCGGCGTTGAAACAGCCCCCAAGCCTCCAGTGACGGACGCTGCCGGGAACATCAACATCTAGGAGTCAACGTGGACACCACACAATCGGTGGTCGAAAAATCCGCAATCAGGAAAGTGGCGATCCGGCTCGTGCCGTTCGTCGCCCTGATGTTCTTCATCAACTACCTCGACCGAACGGCCATCTCGTTCGCCGGCCCCAACGGCATGAACACAGACCTGGCCCTGTCCGCAGCACAGTTTGGCTTTGCGTCCGGCGTCTTCTTCATCGGCTACATCCTGCTGGAAGTTCCCAGCAACCTGGCCCTGCACAAGTTCGGCGCCCGCCGCTGGCTCGCCCGCATCATGGTCAGCTGGGGCATCGTCTCCCTGTTGTTCACCTGGGTGGGCAACGTGGAGCAGCTCTACGTCCTCCGCTTCATCCTGGGCGTGGCCGAGGCCGGGTTCTTCCCCGGCGCCATCCTCTTCCTGAGCCTCTGGGTCCCGTCACGCCACCGCAGCAAGATCCTTGCCCTGTTCTACTTGGCCCAGCCGCTGACCACCGTGATCGGCGCCCCGCTGGCCGGCCTCCTCATCCAGCAGCACGGCCTGTTCGGACTTGAGGGCTGGCGTGTCATGTTCTTCGGCGTCGCAGTCCCGGCAATCATCGTCGGCATCGTCGCCTGGTTCTACCTGGCTGACTCCCCCGCAAAGGCCAAGTGGCTGACGCAGGAAGAGAAGACGTGGCTGACCGGCGCACTGGAGAAGGAAAAGAAGGAAACCGCGGCCAGCAACAAGCACGTCAGCGTCCGCACCGTCTTCGGCAACGGCCGCGTCTGGATGCTCTCCGCCATCTACTTCGGCTTCATCTACGGCCTCTACGCCCTCGGCTTCTTCCTCCCCACCATCATCGCGGGCTTCGAAGGCATCTACGGCACCAAGTTCGATGTCCTGCAGAAGGGCCTGATTACGGCCATCCCGTACCTGCCGGCAGCGTTCGCCCTGTACTTCTGGTCCAAGGATGCCACCAAGCGCGGCGTCAAGACCTGGCACATTGCCCTTCCCGCCCTCATCGGCGGCCTCAGCATCCCGTTGGCCCTGTTCGCAGGTTCCCCGGCGGCCACCATCGCTGTCATCACCATCACGGCCATGTCCATCTTCGCGGCCCTGCCCAACTTCTGGACCGTGCCCACCCAGTTCCTCACCGGAGCAGCAGCCGCCGCAGGGATCGCCCTGATCAACACCATCGGCAACCTGGCTGGCTTCAGCGCAGGCTACGTCACCGGCTGGCTGAAGGACCTAACCGGGGGCTACACGGTGCCGATGTTCGTCGTGGGCGGCTTTATGCTCCTCTCCTCGATCCTCATGGTGGCACTCAGCCGCTCCGGCAAGGTCAGCGAGGGCATCCCCGCCGAGGCCCTGGATCCTGCGGGCGCCGGACACCACTCCGAGCCGTAACCCAGACCCGGGGGCGTCCGTTTTACCCGCGGACGCCCCCGCACCAATCCAACTAACCGGTGGTCGAGCCACCGGAGCGAGCAATAACTCCAGGAGCCTTTTCCCATGACCCGCCTGTTCAACGAACCTTCAGCTTTCGCTGACGAAATGATCGAGGGCTTTGCCGCCTCCCATGGACGCTGGGTGAAGCGCGTTTCCGGCGGCGTGGTCCGCAATACCAAGAGCACCCCGGACACGGTGGCGCTGGTCATCGGCGGCGGCTCCGGACACTACCCGGCGTTCGCCGGACTCGTGGGCCAGGGCCTGGCCCACGGCGCCGCAATGGGCAACCTCTTTGCTTCCCCGTCCGCCCAGCAGGTCTACAACGTGGCCAAGGCCGCCAACAACGGCGGCGGTGTACTGCTGGGTTACGGCAACTACGCCGGCGACGTCCTGCATTTCAACCAGGCCCAGGACCGCCTCCGCAAGGAAGGCATCGACTGCCGCAGCATCGCCGTCACTGACGACGTCTCTTCCGCCCCGCTCGCCGAGCGCGCCAAGCGCCGCGGCATCGCCGGGGACCTGACCGTTTTCAAGGTGGCCGCCGCCGCAGCGGAGGCCGGCTACTCCATGGACGCGACAATGGAAATCGCCGAACGCGCCAACGACCGCACGCGCTCCTTCGGCGTCGCGTTCACCGGCTGCACCCTGCCGGGCGCGGACCATCCCTTGTTCTCCGTCCCGGAGGGCCGGATGGCCGTGGGCATGGGCATCCACGGCGAGCCCGGCATTGATGAAACGGACATCCCGACGGCGGATGAGCTCGCCGAACTGTTGGTCGCCAAACTCCTCACCGAAGTACCGGAGGGGCTGGACGCCAGAGGTGCCCGCGTGGTCCCCATTCTGAACGGCCTGGGCAGCGTCAAGTACGAAGAGCTTTTCGTCGTCTACCGCCGCGTCGCACAACTCCTCGCCGAGGCCGGCCTGGAAGCGGTTGACCCGCAGGTGGGTGAACTCGTCACCAGCTTCGACATGGCCGGCACGTCCCTAACCCTTTTCTGGCTGGACGACGAACTCGAGGCCCTCTGGAACGCTCCCGCCGACGCCCCGGCCTTCCGCCGCGGCGCCGTCACCGCGGAAGCACTGGAAGCCGGCGACGGCGAACTTGCCGAGGCCGAAGCGGTCATCCCGGACGCCACGGAAGAATCCCGCGCCGGTGCCGCACGTGTCCTCGCCGCCCTCGGCGCCGCGAAGGCTGTGGTGGATGCCAACGCCGACGAACTGGGCCGGATCGATGCGATCGCCGGCGACGGTGACCACGGCATCGGCATGGAACGAGGCGTCCGCGCCGCCGTCGAAGCCGCAACGGACGCCGTCGCCCGCGGCGCCGGTGCCGCCACTACCCTTCACTTTGCCGCGGATGCCTGGGCCGACAGGGCCGGCGGCACGTCCGGCGCGCTCTGGGGAATGGCCCTGCGCGCCGTCGGGGACGCCGTGGGAAACAGCAAAGCGCCCGACGCCGGTGCTGTCGCCGCCGGTGTCGCCGGAGCCGCGGCCGCGATCATGGACTTCGGCAAAGCCAAACCCGGCGACAAAACCCTCGTGGACGTCCTGGTTCCCTTCCGTGACGCGCTGGCGTCCGGCGTCGGTGCGGGCAAATCCCTCACCGAGGCCTGGGCCGCCGCCGCAGTGACTGCCGAGCAGGCCGCCGAGGACACCGCCCAACTGCTGCCCCTCATGGGCCGCGCCCGCCCGCACGCCGAGAAGAGCCTCGGCACCCCGGACGCGGGTGCCGTATCCATGGCACTGATCATCCGGGCCATCCACAACACGCTCGTCGAGCGGACAACCATTAAGGAGAAAGCATGAGCGCCAAACTGCGCCTGATTGTTGGGGCCGACGACGCCGGTTTCGAGTACAAGGAAGCCCTGAAGGCTGATTTGGAGGCCTCCGAGCTGGTCGAATCCGTCACCGATGTTGGCGTAGACGCCACCAGCCACACCCCCTACCCGTCCGTGGCCATCGCCGCTGCCGAGCTCATCGCCGCCGGCAAGGCCGACCGCGCCCTGCTGGTCTGCGGCACCGGCCTTGGTGTGGCTATCGCCGCGAACAAGGTCCCCGGCATCCGCGCCGTCACCGCGCACGACAGCTACTCGGTTGAACGCTCCATCCTGAGCAACAACGTCCAGGTCCTCACCTTCGGCCAGCGCGTTGTTGGCCTGGAACTCGCCCGCCGCCTCGCCAAGGAATGGCTCACCTACACCTTTGACGAAACCTCGGCCTCGGCCGGGAAAGTCACCTTGATTAAGGACTATGAGGGTGTCACTTCCTGCTAATACCCCGATAAAACCGAAGGCCATCATCGGCGTCAGCCTGAAGATGTACTTCGGCTACCAGCGCTCGGTGGACTACTGCCGCGACGTGGCCGCGATCGCGTTCGCGCACCCGGCGGTCCAGGCCGGCGACATCGAACTGTTCGTCCTGCCTACGCTCCCGGTTCTGCCCGAAGCTGCCCGCATCCTGGGACCGGCGGGAGCCGCCGCGGGCGCCCAGGACATCTTCTGGGAAGACGAAGGCGCGTTCACCGGTGAAGTCGGCGGCAAGACCGTGGCCGAGCTCGGCGGACGCTACGCCGAAGTGGGCCACGCCGAACGCCGCCGGATCTTCGGCGAGGATGACACAGTCATCGGACTGAAAACTGCCGCAGCCTACCGCAATGGCCTCACCCCGATCCTGTGCGTCGGAGAACTGCAACAGGGATCCGTGGAAGAAGCCGTCACCCGCTGCTCCGCGGAAATCGACGCCGCACTCCACCGCGCGCAGTCCCTGGGACCCGCCGGCCGGACCATCGTGGCCTACGAGCCGCAGTGGGCCATCGGCGCCCCGGAACCGGCAACACCGGATTACATCAGCGCGGTCATCACCGGGCTGGACGCGCACCTGCGCAGCCTGCCCGGCCAAGCGGACAGCCGCGTCATTTACGGCGGCAGCGCCGGACCAGGCCTGATCACCAAGCTGGCACCCGCCGTCGCCGGTCTGTTCCTGGGCCGCTTCGCACACGACCCGAAAGCGCTGAAGACCATCCTGGATGAGACGGCTGCAAGGATGACCACTGCGGAGGTGACCGTATGAGCCGCCTCGGCACCGGTTCCCGGATCGGGCAGGGTTCAAGAATTGGATTGAGCAGCTACGCCTTCTTCTGGCAGCTCTCGGACAAGGTCGCCGAACCGCTCAGTATCCATCAGGCGCTGGAACGGACCGCCGCGCTCGGGGTGGACCTGTTCCAAATCTGCGACTACGCCCCGCTCGAAACCATGCCGGATTCCGAGCTGGAGGCCGTCCGGGCCACCGCGGACCGGCTGGGCATTTCCCTGGAGCTCGGCACCAAGGGCATCCGCCCGGAGCACCTGAGGAAGTTCCTGCGCCTCGCCGGGATCCTGGGCTCGCCCCTGCTGCGGACCATGTTCAACGTCCCGGGCCACACCCCGACGGCGGAGGAAGCCGTGGCGATCTTCAAGGAAGTCCTGCCCGAGTTCGAGGCCGCCGGCGTGAAGATTGCGGTGGAAACCTACGAGCAGGTCCCCACCAATCGGATCCTGGACGTGATCCGCGGAGTGGACAGCCCATCCCTGGGCATCTGCGCCGACCCCGCCAACACGGTCGCGGCCCTGGAGATGCCGCGCGAGGTGATTGACGCCGTCGCGCCCTATGTCCTGAACATGCACATCAAGGACTTCGCGTTCAGCCGCAAGGACGGGTGGGTCGGATTCACCTATGCCGGCGCACCGCTCGGCGAAGGCCTGCTCGACTACGACTACATGGTCAGCAAGTTCGCGCCCCACCAAAGAAATATCAACCAGATCGTCGAACACTGGCTGCCGTGGCAGGACTCAGAGGCGGACACCATCCGCCTCGAAAACCAGTGGACCCAACAAAGCATCGAATTCCTAAGGAGCAAGTGAAATGTCAGCAGAAAAATTGACCGTCGCCGTCATCGGAGCCGGTGGCAAAATGGGAATGCGCGTTTCCCGTAACCTCCAGAAGAGCGACCACACCGTCTTCTACAGCGAGAACTCCCCCGCAGGCCAGGAACGCATCCAGGCAGAAGGCCGCGAAATCACCGCCACTGACGACGCCGTCAAGGGCGCCGACGTGGTCATCCTCGCGGTCCCGGACACCGTCCTCGGCGTGGTCTCCCAGGGCGTAGTCCCCCAGATGAAGGCCGGCGCAATCCTGCTCACCCTGGACCCCGCCGCCGCCTACGCCGGCCTGCTGGCAAAGCGCGACGACGTCGTCCAGGCTGTGGCTCACCCGTGCCACCCGTCCGTGTTCCTCGAGCGCACCACCAAGGAAGAATGGGCCGACACCTTCGGCGGCGAGGGCGCCCCGCAGAACGTGGTGGCCGCGATCGACGAGAACGCACCGGAGGGGACCAAGGCAGCAGCCGAGGCCACCATCCGCATCATCTACGCACCCGTCATCGACGTCCACTGGGTCACCGTCAAGCAGCTCGCCATCCTCGAACCCACCCTCGTGGAGACCGTCGCCTGCATGATCGGCACCCTGCTCAACGAGGCACTGCACGAGACCGTGCACACCGCCGGCGTTCCCGAGGAAGCGGCGAAGGCCATGCTGTTCGGCCACGTGCAGATCGCCCTCACCAACGCCCTGCGCGGCTCCAACCCGTTCTCCGAAGCCTGCGAAATCGCCATCCAGTACGGCAAGGACACCATCATCAAGGACGACTGGAAGAAGATCTTCGACGACTCCGAGCTGGACAGCGTCATCGCCAAGATGCTCAAGCTGGACGCCGTCAAGCGCTAGCCCCTCAGGCGGCGCGACTGCCCCCGCCGTACGGCGCGTAAGCACAGTTGGGGCCCCGGGAAAACCGGGGCCTCATCCGTACTTTCTGCGACTGGGTTGACTGCCTAGCTGCGGTGGTGTTCTATCAGCCAGGCAGCCATCTGCTGGGCACGCTTGTTCGCCTGCATGTCACCCTCTGTGGCCGAGATGATGGATCCCTTCATCAGGATGTGCCAGGACCGGGCGAAATCTTCGGTTCGGGCCAGCCCCGCTTCCTCCGCAAGAGCCTGGACGTGGCCGCGGATCCTGGCCAGGTAGTCGATGCTCGCCTGGCCGAGGGGGTGCGCCGGCCCCATCTCCAGCAGGATGTTGATGAACGAGCAGGCCTCGAAGTCCTCGCGCAGGAACCAGTCGCCGAAGACGTCAAAGATGGCCAGCAGCTGTTCGGTGGGCGTATTCCCGCGGCGCCGGGCTTCGGAGACGATCGCGTCCACAGTCCACTGCCGGTCGCGCTGTTCCAGGAAGGCCAGCACCAGGGCGTCCTTGGAAGGGAAGTGCCGGTAGAAGGTTGCCTTGGCAACGCCGGACCGTTCGATGAGTTCGTTAACTCCGACGTCGCGGACACCGCGGCGGGAGAAGAGTTCATAGGCAACAGCGAGTATCCGGCCCACGGCATCGGCGTGTCCGGCTGCCGCCCCCACTTGGCTTTGCACGGGGGACGGTCCAGTTTCTGGGGCTGAAGTCATTGTGAAAACCAGTTTACGCCAGGTAGAGACAGACCGGTCTCCCTCGCGGTACTGTTTCTCCTACGCGCAGTGCTTTCGACGCCGATTGGACCGTTTTCGGCCCAGCCGGTCTGGTGCAAGGAGGCCCCTATGTCAGCAGAGCGGATGTTCCAAAGCGTGCCAGCGGATCCTGAACCTTGGTTGGATGAGGACTTCAATCCAGCCGAGATCCGGCGGTTTGCGATCGAGTCGCTTCGATGGCAGGCGCAGGAAATTATCGATGAAGTGCTCTGCGGAAAGTCCCCCGGGGAAGAGATGGCGCGGGCACGGCTCCGCCGCTGCGTGGCGCGGCATCCGGGAGAACCCGAGCAGGCCCTGCTGGAACAGCTAATGGTCAACCGGGAACTTCCCGCCTGACACCTGGGCCGCGTGTCGGCCGGGTGTCAGTGCGGCTTTAGAGGTTAAGGCTGCGGTCCACGATCCGGCCGGCGGTCACATGGAGGCCTTCATTATGAGCGCGCGCGTGATTGCGCAGCCTGTTGAAGGCCTCTTCCATATCGACTCCCGCAGTGTGGGCGATGACGCCTTTTGCCTGTTCAATCAACACGCGGCTGTTCAGCGCACGCTGCAGCTGCTCGTTGACCAGGGAAGCTTCCCTGATGGTGCGCTCCTGCAGAAGGCTGATTGTGGCTACGTCTGCCAGGGCTTGGCCGATGGCAGCATCCTCCGCCGTCAGCGGACCGGGGTTGGCCCCGAAGAGTCCCATGGCGCCGATGGTCCGGTCATGGATCCGCATGGGCACCGCGTGGACCGAACGGAAGCCTTGGGACAGTGCCGCAGCCTTGAAGTCCCCCCAGCGCTCCAGTGCGCCGATGTCCTCCACCACCACGGGACGTCCGGTGGAGTAGCATTCGACGCACGGTCCCGAGCCGGCCCGGAGCTGCAGGACTTCCACAAGCTGGCTTTGCTCGCTGGTGGACGCCAAGACCTGGAGTTCTCCGCTGGGGTCGGCCAGCACCAGGCCCGCGGCAGCAACGTCGAGGAGCCCCACGGATTCCTCAACGAGGGTGTGGAGCAGGTCCAGGACGTCGTAGTCCGCAACCAAGGTGTCCGTAAGTTTTACGAACGCCCCGCTGACGCGCTCGGCGCGGGTAGTCGTTGCCATGGCGCTATTTTACGTCAGCGGCGGGCTGCCGGGACCGCTGACACCGCCGTCGGACCTGAAACTCAGGCGGCCTTCGAGGACGGCGTCGGCCGTCTGGCGGAGCGTGAGGTCGTGGGCAAAGGCGTAGGCACGCAGCAGCAGCAAGGAATCCGCTGCAGTGGCACCGGACTGGGCGAGCACCATTCCAGTGGCTTGGTGGATCTCACGGCGTGACATGAGGGCCGGCTCCAAGGCGGGATCGGTATCAGGCGAACTGATGGTGAGGATCGTTCGAAGGAGGTACCAGGAGGTCTGCCCTGCAAGAACGGCCGCAGTCGCCTGCTCGGACCTGCTGAGGGCTCCGGGTTCTGAGTGGTAGAGCTCAACCACGCCCAGGTCCACCGCACCAACCGTCAGTGGGAAAACAAACATGGCGGCGGCCCGGGTCCTGGCAACGGCCTCGTGGAACATTGGCCAGTCAGCGTGCACTGCGGCCCGGACATCCGGGATCAGCACGGGCAGGCGGGTCCGGACCGCCCTCCAGCGCGGCCCTTCGCCCAGGCTGAACTGCAGTTCATCCAGTTGGGCGGCGAGGGCGTCACTGGCGCACACGAGCGTTTCGGCTGTGGCGCCGCCAAACAGGGACACTGCAGCTCCCGTGACGGGCAATTTCTGCAGATAGGGGCCGCACAGGTCTTCTCCACCCGCGACCAGCCCGGGTGCAACATCCATGCTGAGCCTCTGATCCCTGGTCCATCCCGCTGGGTTGTTCATCCCACTCTCACGCCGGCTGCTGGCCGAACCGGCATGGCGGAGTCGTCACCTAAGGATACTCACCGCCACCGCGCATGATCATCACGGGCCGAAATCAGGGCGTCTCTTCGCCACCTTCCGCATTCACGCGCTGGGAAGTCTCCATCAGATGGGCGAGCAACGCCCGTTCCGGTGCACCCGGGTAGGCGGCAACACATTTGCGAAGGTGCAGTTTGATCTCTGCCAGCCCGGGCGATTCGTCCTCAAGGATGGAGGCGATGATCTCGAGCGCCTGCACCCCGATCGGCGTGGCCCGGGGCATGCCGGGGAACTGCGCCGGGGCTGTAATTTCCGGGGCAAGTGCCAACATCGCGTAACCGTCATACATCTGCGCCTCCGTTAGGTGTCGAACTGCTCGCGGGTCTCGCCAAAGGGTACGGCCTCGCTCACCGCTACCGTGAAGGTGTCGGGCGCGTGACGGGTGACCAGAATCCCGCACGTCCCGCCCTTGGCGGCATGCTGGCGCGCCAGGTCCACAGCGGAATTCAAATAGTCGTCCAGGACGGACGCGTCAGTCACTTTGACGACGTAGGAAAGGCCGTCTTCTACTGTGCTAATCATCGAAAACTTGCTCCTGGTCTGGTGTGGCACGTCGGCCACAGGCGTTGGTGGGGAGTACAGGCGTGCACAGCGCACGCCCGTATGCGGCTACGCCGGGCGTACGGCCACCGGGCAGCACAAAGGCCAAGGGTAAGACGGGAAGTGATGTGGGGATTGCCCGCGTTGATGACTGCTCCTCCTGGTGGACGCCGAGTAAGGCCATGCCAGGGTCTGGGGCAACAATTCGAGCATAGCGGACCGGCAGGCCAACCAACAGGGACCGGGGCCCCCTACCGGCTTCGCCCGGACCCCGGAACCAGGCCGGAAGGTTCAGGAAGGTTCAGGAGGGGGTTCAGCAGGCTTCAGGAGCTGAGCGGCAGATTATCGATCAGCCTCACGGGGCCTACCTTGGCCGCGATGATCGCCAGGGCGTCGCCACGGAACGGGGTCTCGCGGCAGTTCTCGGCCAGCGGTTCCAGCGTGCCTTGGTCCACCACCTCGAAATAGTCGAGTTCAACCAGCGGCTGGGACGCTACCAGTGCCTGGGCGGACTCGAGGTCCAATGGCTCGTGGAGGTTGGCCCGCTGCTCGAGGAGCCGCAGCGCCCGGGACAGCACCAGGGCGGCGTCCCGCTGTTCGTCGGACAGGAAGCGGTTGCGGCTGGACAGGGCCAGGCCGTCGGCAGAACGGACGGTGGGCACTCCTACGATGTCCACGGGGAAATTCAGGTCGGCCACCATGCGCCGGACCAGGGCCAGCTGCTGGGCATCCTTCTGGCCGAAGTAGGCGCGGTAGGCAGGCAGTCCCGGGATGCCGGCAGAAGGCGCACCTGAGGTTGCAAACGCGCCCGACGGCGGCAGCCCGGTTCCGGGAATGCCGTAATGCAGCAGCTTGGCCACTACGGTGAGGGCGCCGTCGAAATGTCCGGGCCGGGAGGCGCCTTCCCACTTCTCCCCCAGCGGGCCGGCGGTCACCCGGACCAATGGCTCGCCACCGGGGTACACCTCCTGCACGGACGGCGCGAACGCCAGGTCCACGCCTTCGGACTCCAACAGGGCGAGGTCTGCATCCAGCGTGCGCGGGTACCGGTCCAGGTCAACGGCGTCGCCGAACTGCAGTGGGTTGACAAAGATGGACGCCACCACGACGTCGTTTTTTTCGACGGCGGTGCGCGCCAACTGCGCGTGCCCCTCGTGCAGGGCGCCCATCGTAGGCACCAGCCCCTGCGAGGTGCCGGGCTTGTTCATCAGGAGCCGGGCGCTCTCGGACCGCAGATCGGCCGCCGTCGTCACCAGTTTGATGGGCATCTTCAGTCTTCCTTGGGTTCGAGGGCCTGGCGCAGCCCGTCCAGCTGGTCCGCCTTCAGCAGCCCGCGGCTCTCGGCGCGACGTGCGGTGGAGCGGGCCATGGCCAGGTATGCCTCCAACACATCGCCGTGGGCGCCGGCGTCGTACTCCCGCAGGGCCTCGGCGTGGGCGGCCACTGTTCCGATATCGCCCCGGGCCACCGGCCCGGTCAGCGCCGCCTCACCGGAGGCCAACGCGTTCTCCAGTGTGGCCCGCAGCAGGGGCCCGAGCATCCTTTCGGGCGAATCCACGCCCACGTCACGGAGCAGCTGGGATGCCTGTGCCACCAGGGTGACCATATGGTTGGATCCGTGGGCGAGGGCTGCGTGGTACAGGGTCCTGTCCCCTTCGGCGATGGCCACGGGCTCGGCACCCATTTCCACCACCAGGGCCTGCGCGATGGGCAGCATCGCCGCGTCCGCGGTGACGCCGAAGGTGCAGTCCAGGAGCCGGGTGAGGTCCAGGCTCATGCCGGTAAAGGTCATGGCCGGGTGCAGGGCCAGCGGGATGGACCCGGCCGCGCGCACCGGATGCAGGACGCCCACGCCAAACCGGCCCGACGTGTGGGCCACCAGCTGCCCGGGCTGCCAGGCGCCCAGCTTGGCCAGTCCGTCCACCAGTCCGGCCAAGGCGTCATCCGGTACGGCGAGGAGTACCAGTTCGGCACGCTCCACGATGTCCTGGATCTCCAGGATGGGCACTCCGGGAAGAAGCGCTTCCGCACGTTCCAGGCTCGCGTCAGACACCGCGGACACCCCCACGACGGCATGCTCGGCCGAGCGAAGCGCAGCACCGAGCACGGCACCCACCTTGCCGGCGCCAATGATTCCGACGCCGAGGCGTCCCGGCTTAGCCATGTTGCTGGCCTTCCTGTCGTTTGGGGGTGTCAGGGGTCGGCGCGGACTCAACCGGCTGGCTTGGATCGGGCTGAATCGCCACGGTTTCGGGCTCAACGGCGGGAGTTGCCGGCGCCACCTGGGCCAGCCACTGTTCACTCGTCTGGCGTTTGCGGGCCAGCCTGGCGCGGGCCGATTGTTCGTCGAAGAGGGTCCTGGCTTCCTCGACCCCCGCTTGGATCAGGCGGGGCGAGACCGGACCGGCAGTAGTGTGCAGTACGAGGTCGGCAACACCGAACCGCCTGGCCAGCGGGCCCTGGTGCAGGGCCATGGACTGGGTGCGCTGGTGCGGCACTACCACCAGCTGCCGCCACCAGCGGCCGGAGCGGATCAGGAGGGCGGTTGCTGTGGCGGTGTAGCCGTTGCGGCGCCACCCCAGCGGGGCCAGGAACCGGGCGCGCCGCGGCGTGGTGACAAAACCGCCGTCGGAATCGAGTCCCGCGAGCCCGGCGGTGAAAACCCTCCCCGGTTCCGGGGTTCCGGGGTCCGGGAGCACCAGGGACAGCATGCTCATCACGTCGGCCAGCTTTCCCACGGGCAGCAGGGTGGTGCGCGACGCCGTTTCGCCGTTGCTTCCCGCAGCACCATATCCGGCCACGTTGACTTGTATGCGGTACCAGCCGAAAATACGCCAGAGCGGCGGCTGGGCTACCCTGAGCGCCTGGATCCTCCCGGGCGGGAGCGTCTGGGCCTGGGTGTCCAGTAGTCCATACCGCAGCCGGATGCCGTCCGGGGAAATAGCGGCAGTGAAGTTGTAGCCCTTGTTGAAGGAACTCCAGTAGGTCGCGGCGAGGCCCAGGGCGGCGGGAATCAGGTAAAGGTAGAACCCGCGATTGTCGGTCACCGCGGAGAGGACCACTGACGCGACGCCGCCCAGCACCACGAAGAAGCTCTGCTCGCTGAGCAGCAGCGAACCGACCAGGCGCGACGGCGGCACGGACAGCACGGGGAATTCCGGCGCCTCGGGCGGGGCTTCCTCGGGCCGTTCCGGGTCCTGGACCACGCCGGCGGCCCGGGCGAGGATAGTGGCACGGAGCTGGCGGGCGTCGTCCATCCGGAGGTAGGCGAGGCGCACAGCCGACTCACCGGCGTCGGCGACTTCGAATTTGAGTTCAGCCAGGCCAAAGATCCTGGCCAGCAGCGGCTGCACGATGTCGATGGCCTGGACGCGGTCCAGCCGGGCCTGCCGCTGCTGCCGGAAAAGGAAACCGGTATTGACCCGGACGTAGCCGCCGGCAATCTGGTACCTGGTGAAGTACCAGGTGAGGATGAAGCCAAGGACGGCGATCAGCAGTACGGTCCCGCCGCCGGCCAGCAGCCAGGGAATCCGGCCGGCGAACCCCTCCTCCAGGAGGGGCCTGCCTTGCAGCATCCGCTCAAAGAAGTCGCGGCCGAAGAAAAAGCCGATGGCGGCCAAGGCCACCCAGCCGCGCACAAACGGCGACGCCGGATGCACGCGCAGCCACTCGCCGTCGTGCGTTTCCGCTGCGGGCGCGGCGGGCGCAGGCATTGCAGCCGTAGGCGCGGCGTCGGCTTTACGCGGAAGTGGCGCAGAACCCGGCTCCGGGACGGGGCCGTCAGCGGTCACAGCCCAGCCAGCCTGGCTTCGCCGCGGGCCGACAGTTGCTCGCGCAGGCGCGCGCCTTCCGCGGCCGGCAGCCCGGGGATCAGTGCGTTGGTTCCCGGCGAGGCCGTATGCAGCTTCAAGGTGCACAATCCAAGCCCGCGCTCCACTGGGCCCACCCCGATGTCCACGTACTGCATCCGCCCGTAGGGGACCACCATGGTGCGCTGGAAGAAGATGCCGCCCCTGATCAGGAGGTCCTCGTCCCGCTCGGCGTAGCCGATGGCACGTACCTGTCGCGGGATCAGCACCAGCCGCCAGACGGCCATGACCACGGCCGCAGCGGGCACGAGGATGGCCAGCCACAAAGGGGGCCACACCCACCACCCGAGGGTCACAAAGACCAGCGGCAGGCACAGCACAAGCACCATGATGAGGTTCCCGAGGGCCCACTCCACCAGCCGGACCGTGACGTATTTGGGCGACACCCGCTGCCAGGTGATGCCCGGCGGATCAATCGCCTCGGTACGCATATTCGCCTTCCCCTGCGGCTTCACCGCGCGGGCTCCGGCCACGCTGGCCCTCGCCCGGCGTTTCAGTGTCCTCCGGCGGAATCTTGCAAAAGCGCTCCACTAAGAGGCCCACCACAATCATCACGAGGCCGCCACCGGCCTGGGCAAGCGCCACCCAGGTAATGCCTTGGTCACTGCGCAGGCTCCAGACCCTCAACTGGTCCAGGAAAATGCCGACGTGCCAGCCGAGGAGTACGGTGCCGGCATAGGCGCAGGCCTGGGCAAGGACCAGGGTCCGGGCGGCCAGGATGGGGTCAAGAACAGTCTTCTTTTTGCTACTGTCCCGGTTGCTGTTGCGCCACCGCAGGATCCGGATGCCAAGGATCAGGGTGATGGCCACGATCACGCCCATGGTGGCCAGGGCCGTGACGGGCAGGACTGGCGTGGCCATGCTGTACCGGTTGGTCAGGACGGTGGCAGCCCAGCCCGCGACGGCCAGGATCAGGCCGATCAGCAGCAGGCGGAGGGGGTTGATCGGTTTCATGGCCTATTCAACCGCCCCGGCGGTGGGGACGCCGTCGAAGTCGCCGAAGCCGTCAAACGGGGCAAGGTCGTCAAAGTCGGAGGCGCGGACAGCCAGGGCGCTGATGCGTTCACCGTTCAGCATGGCGGCCGGTTCGATCAGGGACCACGGATAAAGCACGAAGGCGCGTTCCGCAGCGCGGGGATGAGGCAGGGTCAGGTCCGGGTCGTCGCTGGTGAAGTCGCCATAGGTGATGATGTCGACGTCGAGCGTTCGCGGCCCCCAGCGCACCTCGCGGACACGGTGGTGCTTGTTCTCCACGGACTGGCAGTGCTCCAGGAGCTTGGCCGGGGACAGGGTGGTTTCCACGGTGATGACCATGTTCAGGAAGTCCGGCTGGCCGGCAGGACCACCCACCGCCTTCGTCTGCACCACCGGAGAGACGGCCAGCAGGCGGACCTCCGGCGGATCCACTAGGTCAGCTACCGCTTCGGAAAGGGTGTCGTTCCGTTCGCCCAGGTTGCTGCCGAGCGCAAGCACCGCCTTGGTGTAGCCGGTGGTCATGTCCGCTCCCGGTACACGCTGACGGACACGTCGCCGAAGGGGACTTCGATGGGTGCCTTGGGTTTGTGGACGGTGATCTCCACGGCGTGGAGCCGGTATTCGCTCAGCAGGTCCTCGGCAATCCGCACAGCCAGGGCCTCGATCAGGTTCACGGGTTCGCCCGTGATCCACCCTGTGATGCGCTCCGCCACCTCGCCGTAGTGCGCGGTGTCCCGGACATCATCCGAGGCGGCCGCCCCGGAAAAGTCCAGGTGCAGCACGGCGTCCACCACAAAGGGCTGGCCGTCGCGGCGTTCGAAATCGAACACGCCATGATGGCCGACGGCGGTGACACCGCTCAGCGTAATCCTGTCCATGGGTCCCCCGGCCCTAGTGTGTGGTGCGGGCGGAAGCCAAGCGTGAGGCAACCTTGACGGCGTCAAGGCTGGGGCCGACGTCGTGCACGCGGACCGCCCAGGCCCCGCGGAACGCGCTGATGGCAGTGATGGCCGCGGTGGCGGCGTCCCGCTCCTCCGGGGCGGCGGACTTTCCTGCCACCGTGAGCAGGGTGCCCAGGAATCGCTTGCGGGAGGCACCTACCAGGATTTTGTGCCCCAAGCTCTCCAGCTGGTCCAGGTTTTGCAGGAGCTCCCAGTTCTGGGCGTCGTTCTTGGCGAAGCCCAGGCCCGGGTCCACAATGATCTGGTCCTGCCCGACCCCGGCTGCGTAGAGCTTGTCCCGTACCCCGGCGAGTTCTGCCACCACTTCCCCGGCAACGTCCTTGTACTCGGCCAGCGAATTCATGGTGCGGGCGTCGCCGCGGCGGTGCGTCAGCACGTAGGGCACCTTGGACGCTGCCACGAGCTCGGCCATTTCCGGCTCCAGGGTGAGGCCGGAAACGTCGTTGATGATGGCTGCGCCGGCTTCCACCGCAGCAGCTGCCGTGGAGGCATGGGTGGTGTCTATGCTGACCAGCGCGCCTGCCTTGACCAGGGCCTCGATCACGGGGATCACCCGCCGCTGTTCCTCTTCCGGGCTGACGTCCTCGGCGCCGGGACGGGTCGACTCACCGCCGACGTCGATGATGTCAGCACCTGCGTAGAACATCCGGAGGCCGGCGGCGATGGCGGTGTCCGCCGTCGGATGCTTGCCGCCATCGCTGAAGGAGTCCGGGGTGACGTTCAGGATGCCCATGACCAGGGTGCGGTCGGTGGGCAGGTCGGAGAACTTCGCGGCCGGACGCGGTTTGCGCAGGATGGGCAGCGGAGATGTTGCGGGCCCGGTTCCCGGGGCTGCAGCTAGTGAGTCCATGGTCTGATACTTACCTTCCGAGGATGAGGCTCATGGCTTCGGCGCGGGTGGCCGGGTCATGGAGCTGCCCGCGTACCGCGCTGGTGACGGTTTTCGCTCCGGGCTTGCGGACACCGCGCATGGACATGCACATGTGCTCGCATTCAACCACGACGATCGCG
Source organism: Arthrobacter sp. R4 (assembly GCF_051365025.1). Lineage (NCBI taxonomy): Bacteria > Bacillati > Actinomycetota > Actinomycetes > Micrococcales > Micrococcaceae > Arthrobacter > Arthrobacter sp. R4. The sequence continues at coordinate 165,692 of NZ_JBLWIJ010000008.1, read as the reverse complement.
CCGCGGGGTTTGAGGTGGCTGACCATTGCTTCAACGATCTGGGTGGTGAGTCGCTCCTGCACCTGCGGGCGACGGGCGTAGATATCCACAAGCCGTGCCAGCTTGCTGAGTCCGGTCACTTTGCCATCGTGGGAGGGAATGTAGCCCACGTGCGCCACCCCGTGGAACGGCACCAGGTGGTGCTCGCACGTGGAATAGAACGGGATGTCCTTGACCAGGACCAATTCTTCGTGGTCGAGGTCGAACTTGGTGGACAGGATGTCCGCCGGATCGTGGTGCAGCCCGGCGAACACCTCGGCGTAGGCCTTGGCCACGCGCTTCGGGGTGTCCTGCAGTCCGCCGCGGTCCGGGTCCTCGCCGATGGCCAGCAGGATTTCGCGGACAGCAGCTTCGATCCGCGGCCGGTCCACTTTCTCATGCTTTTTGTGGTGGTGGCCGTCCTCCGCCGGGTGTCCGGCGGAGGAGTGGATGTCGTCGTCGTCGAAGTGGTTCACAGAAGAAAGCTTAGCCGTGGACGCCGTCAGGCCCCGAGTCGGGGACGCCGCCCTGGAACGCTGCGTCCTCCGGGACACCCTGCGGGTGCGGGGGCTGCGCGTCCAGGGGCTCCTCGAGGCGGGCCTGCTTTGCTTCCTCTTGGGCTTCGCGCTCAGCCTTCTCCTGGCGGGATTCCACTGGGCCCGCCTGCTGGACCGGACGGGTCTCCTTGGACAGCCAGACTTCGCGGAAGTCACGCTTGCGGATGTCGGCGAAGATGTCGGCGATTTCTGACTGGTTGAGGGTTTCGCGTTCCAGGAGTTCCAGTGCCAACTGGTCCAGGACGTCGCGGTTCTCGGTGAGGATGGCGTAAGCCTCATCGTGCGCCTGGTCGATGAGGCGGCGCACTTCCTCATCCACCACGTAGGCGATCTGGTCGGAATAGTTGCGCTCGTGCCCGGCGTCGCGGCCAAGGAACGGCTCGCCGCCGCCCTGGCCGAGGCGGACGGCACCCACCCGTTCGCTCATGCCGTACTCGGTGACCATCTTGCGGGCCGTCGCCGTTGCCTTTTCGATGTCATTCGATGCCCCAGTGGAGGGGTCATGGAACACGATCTCCTCAGCCACGCGGCCACCCATGGCGTAGGCCATCTGGTCCAGGAGCTCGTTGCGGGTGACGGAGTATTTGTCGTTATCCGGAACCACCATCGTGTAGCCCAGGGCGCGGCCACGGGGCAGGATGGTGATCTTGGTGACCGGTGCCGAGTTCCGCAGCGCCGCTGCCACCAGGGCGTGTCCGCCTTCGTGGTACGCGGTGATCTTGCGTTCGTGTTCCTTCATAACGCGGCTGCGCTTCTGCGGGCCTGCCATGACGCGGTCGATGGCCTCGTCCAAGGCGCGGTCATCGATGAGGTTGGCGTTGGAACGTGCCGTGAGGAGCGCCGCTTCATTGAGTACGTTGGCGAGGTCTGCACCGGTGTAGCCCGGGGTTTTCTTGGCCACAGCCTTGAGGTCAACGCCCGGGGCCATCGGCTTTCCCTTGGCGTGTACCTGCAGGATTTGGTCGCGGCCGATCAGGTCCGGGGCGTCCACAGAAATCTGGCGGTCAAAACGGCCGGGACGCAACAGTGCCGGGTCCAGGACATCGGGACGGTTGGTGGCGGCGATCAGGATGACGTTGGTCTTGACGTCGAAGCCGTCCATTTCAACCAGCAGCTGGTTGAGGGTCTGTTCGCGTTCGTCATTGCCGCCGCCGATGCCGGCGCCACGGTGGCGGCCCACTGCGTCGATTTCGTCAACGAAGATAATGGCGGGAGAGTTGGCCTTGGCCTGCTCGAAGAGGTCGCGGACGCGGGACGCGCCCACACCGACGAACATCTCAACGAAGTCCGAGCCGGAGATGGAGAAGAAAGGCACGCCGGCTTCGCCCGCAACGGCCCGGGCCAGGAGGGTTTTGCCGGTTCCGGGAGCGCCGTAGAGCAGCACGCCCTTGGGGATCTTGGCCCCCACCGCCTGGAACTTTGCCGGCTCCTGCAGGAACTCCTTGATTTCCTGGAGCTCCTCAACAGCCTCGTCCGCACCGGCAACGTCAACAAAAGTCACTTGCGGCATGTCCTTGTTGACCATCTTGGCCTTGGACTTGCCGAACTGCATGATCTTGGAACCGCCGCCCTGCATGCGGGTCATCAGGAACCAGAACAAGGCACCGAGGAGGATGACCGGGATCAGGAGCGAGAGCAGTCCGGAGAACCAGTTGCTCTCGATTGGCTGGTCCGTGTAGCCGCTGGCAGGTTTGGCATCGGTGACGGCCTTGACCACGTCCACCGCACGGGCATCAACGAAGAAGAACTGGACGCTCTTGCCCTTGTCCTGGCCGTTGAGCTGCAGGTTTTCCTTGAGTACCAGGTCCACGCGGTTTTCGCCGTCGAAGATCTTCGCCTGCTCAACCTGGTTTTCAGACAGCAGCTCCAGGCCCTTGTTCGTGTCGATCCGGGCGGCACCGCCGGGAGCCAGCGTTGCAAAGGCCACAAGGAGCATGCCGATTACAACAACGATCCAGATGCCCGGGCCCTTGAAGAAACTCTTAGCTTTCATCTGTTCGGGGATTCGCCCCGTCCCTCCTGGTAGTGCTGCACGGCGAGTGGTCTGCGCGCGTGTGGTGCTGCGTCAGCTTCTAGCTATACACCGTTCGGAGTAAATCACGCACGGTATGGCACAAAAGTTCCCTGTGGGCGTAGCGGTCAGGACCGGGGCGGGGCGACGGATCCGCGGGTGACCAGCGGGCAGTCCAGGACCGTCGGATCCAGCGCCAGCCCGGCGAGGTCGCCTTTGCCCTCAATGGCGTCAATCAGCGTTCCTGTGGCCCAGGCACCCATTTCGTAGTGCGGCAGGGCCAGCGTGGTGAGGCCCGGATGCAGGTTGCCGGCGATGAGTTCCTGATCATCGAAGCCCACAATGGACAGGTCAGCGGGGATGGCAAGTCCGAGCTCGGCGGCGGCCCGGTAGGCGCCCATGGCCATCCGGTCGTTGTAGCAGAAGATGCCCGTGGGGGGATCGCTGAGCTGCAGCATCCTTCGTGCCGCCTCATAGCCGCCCTGCACTTCGGACGGTCCGGTGTGCACCGGCGCGGCACCGCCGTCGAGCCCTGCCCCGGACAGGGCATTCCGGAACCCCCGGAGCCGCCCGTGAGTGGACGGAACGTCGTCGGTGTTGTTGAGGAAGCCGATGCGGGTGTGCCCGGCGGCCAGCAGGGTGGTGACCGCCGTCCTGGCTCCGGCTTCTTCGTCGGGGACAACGGCGGCGATGGTTGCCCCGCTGCTGACGGCGTCCACCAGTACCGCCGGGACGTTCGCGAGATTGCCGGGCACATCCAGAATGCGGTGGTACATGGTGGCGTACAAAATGCCGTCCACCCGACGCTCCAGCAGGGCATCAACGTCTGACTTCCTGGATTCATCGCTGGCCGACGCGGACGTGTTGATGATCATGAGGTTGTAGCCGCGGGCACGTGCGGCGTCATCTGCGCCCAGAATGATCCTGCCGGCATGGGGCGTGGTTGCGATGTCCTCGCTGACCAGCCCCAGCAAGCCGGTGCGCTGCGTGCGCAGCGCCTGGGCCAGGCGGTTGGGGCCGTAGCCGAGCTGCACCGCCGCGGACTTCACCTTTTCCCGGGTCTCGGCGCTTATCCGCGCGTACGGGACATCGTTGAGGACATGCGAGACCGTGGTGGCGGACACTCCGGCGGCGACTGCTACGTCCTTGATGCCAATGTTCTTGTTGTTCAACTTCTCTTCCACATGCTGGTTGTCCGGGTGTGCAAAAGGCGGCCTCCCGAAAGAGACCGCCCTTACAACAGGTGCGCGGCAGGGAAGCGCGGGTTACTCGTAGACGTGCGGCGCCAAAGTGCCCACGAAGTCCAGGTTGCGGTACTTTTCTGCGTAGTCCAGGCCGTAGCCCACAACGAATTCATTGGGGATGTCGTATCCGACGTATTTAACGTCGATCTCCACCTTGGCGGCAGTCGGCTTGCGGAAGGCGGTGCAGATTTCCACCGAAGCAGTGCCGCGGGACTCCAGGTTGGTCTTGAGCCAGGACAGCGTCAGGCCGGAGTCGATGATGTCCTCGACGATCAGGACGTCCTTGCCCATGAGGTCCGTGTCCAAGTCCTTGAGGATGCGGACAACCCCGGAGGACTGCGTGCCGGAGCCGTAGGAGGAAACAGCCATCCAGTCCATGGAGATGTGGCTGTGCAGCGCGCGGGCGAGGTCTGCCATGACCATCACCGCACCCTTGAGCACGCCAACAATGAGGATTTCACGGCCTTCGTAGTCCTTGTCGATCTCGGCAGCGAGTTCGGAGATCCGCTGCTGGATCTGTTCCTTGGTGTAGAGAACGTGCTTGAGGTCTGCCTGGACGTCGTTTGAATCCACCAATGGCTCCTGTGTAGATGCGGGGTGCGACTAATTTTGGGGCGGTTTTTGAGGCCGGAATACTAGCTTCCCACAGCGGGGGGCTTCCCGGGGAACGGGAAAGCTGCCATCGGGCTGGGCGGCGTCCCTGGCGGGCCGGTTTGCTGCCTGCAGCTGGGCCAGCGACAACCGGTAGACACTCACTCCGCCGGGTAGCTCAACCGGGCCGGCCGATCCCTGCCTCCGCAGCAGCGCTTCCGCCGCGAGGAGCCTCTGGTAGCTGGGCTGCTGGCCCCCGACGTCGGCAGCCGCCTTCGCGATGACCCGGAACCTGATGGCCGGCGCAAGTTCCCCCAGGGCCTCCTCCGGAAGGCTCACATCGGCTCCGGAGCGTTCCGCCAAGGCCGCAAACGTGCGCTCCGCCACGTCCTCGAGGTAGTCGGCGTCCAACTGGAGGATGGACGCCGTCCTGGCCAAGGATTCCGCGACGCCGGGCCCGAGCTTCTCTTCGAGCAGCGGCAGCACTTCCACGCGGGTCCGGGAGCGAGCGAACGCCGGGTCCGCGTTACTGGGGTCATGCCAGGGTTCGAGTTCCTCGGCGTGGCAGATCTCCAGGGTGTCCGCACGGCGAAGTCCCAGGAACGGCCGGAGCAGCATCCCCCTGGCAGGCCTCATCCCGGCCAGGGACCTGGTCCCCGAACCGCGGGCCAACCCCAGGAGAACCTGTTCGGCCTGGTCATCCAGGGTGTGGCCCAGGAGGATTGCCCCGGCTCCCTGTTCCGCGGCTGCAGCCTCAAGGGCGGCATGGCGGGCATCACGGGCGGCAGCCTCCGGTCCCATGCCTGTGGGCGCGACAATAACGGTCCGCACCTCCACGGGGGCCAGGCCCAACTCCTTGAGCGTGTGCGCGGTCCGGACGGCCACGTCAGCCGAGCCGGGCTGCAGCTGGTGATCCACCACCACGGCGCCCACCGTCACAGGGTGCCCGTCCACGTGGCCGCGGCGGGCGAAGTAGCCTGCGACGGCGGCAAGCGCCAGGGAGTCGGGCCCGCCGCTGCAGGCCACCACTACGTGCGCCGGAAAGCCGGCGTCCGCCAGCGCGTTCTGGAGCGCCTTGCGCGCAGTGCCGACGACGGGCGCCAGCCTGCCGGGCCGCCGTCGTCCGCTGTGAAACCCGGCGCGGGCGTGAGGCGCTTCAGGCAATTAGAGGCCCATCCGGTCAAGCCAGATCTTGGCGTCGTGGATTTCAGGTTCAGTGGGAAGGTTCTCTGCCGATTCCCAGACCCGGTTGAAACCCTCCATCCCGGCAACGTCCACTACGGCACGGACGAACTTGGCGCCGTCCGAGTACTGGCGCATCTTGGCGTCCAGGCCCAGCAGGCTGCGGATGAACTTTTCGATCACGCCACGGTCCTTGCCGCGGTCGTTGAAGCGCTGCCGGATGGTCTTCACCGACGGCACGATGCTGGCGTCAACGGCGTCCATCACCACGTTGGCGTGGCCTTCCAGCAGGCTCATCACGGCCGTGAGGTGGGAAAGGGAAGCCTTCTCTTCGGGGTTCTGCAGGAGGTCCAGGATGGCACCGCGGCCGGGAGTGTTGCCCGTGGCTGTCCGGTCCTTGAGGGAGCGCGCCGCGGCGGAGGCACGCTCCAAGAGGGAGTCAACGTTGCCCAACAGGTGACCGCTGAGGTTGTCGATCTCGGAAAGCATATGGTGGCGCAGCCACGGCGCGGCGGCGAACTGCACGCGGTGTGTCTGTTCGTGCAGGCAGACCCAGAGCCGGAAGTCCTCCGGCGTGACGTTGAGTTCACGCTCGACGGAAACGATGTTGGGGGCGACCAGGAGCAGCCTGCCGCCCGCCGGTGCATTGGAGCCTTCGGCCAGGGCCGCGAAGGGATCGTACTGGCCCAGGACCTTGCTGGAGAGGAAAGCCAGGACGGCGCCCAGCTGGCTGCCCGTGATGGCACCGCTGACGCTGGCCGCAGCCGGGCTGACTGTTCCGCGGCGGCTTTCCAGCATTTTCTCCATGGCCGGCTTCAGCATCACCGCGAAGCTCTGGGTGTTGGCCTTGGCCCAGGATGCCCGGTCCACTATGAGCACCGACGAGTCCCGCAGATCCCGCGCCGCTTCCAGCCCGGTGATGTGGTGCACATGGTGCACGGAGGCGTCGGCCAGCCGCCGCAGGCTGTCCACGGCGTCACCGATTTCCGCCGATGACAGTATGGGTCCCGCCGGTGTCAGCCGTGCAGCTGTGGACGCGGCGAGGTCCCAGTTGATCAGGGCCTGGGCCGGGCTGGACGACGCCGGTGCGGACGAATCACGTGCGGTGGACTCCATAGTTCCCATCAGAACACAGCAGACCGTGGAACGTCCTTAAGTTCGCTGACCGGCGAACCCCCGGCAGGCGCCGACCGGGCCCGCCAGACCGGTCCCCGCCCGCATGAACGGTGCTGGGCCGCACCGCCAATGCGGGCGAGGGCCGCTAAAACTTTCCCGCCGCCGACACGCGGATTCTGTGATCTCCTGGCTTCCGTGATCTCCTGGCGAACGCGCCCCTAGCGGCAGCCGCAGGCCGCGAGCGCCGTGGCGGCCCTGTCGAGGGCTTCCTTGTTCCCGCCCGCCCCGGGGGTGAGCCCGTTGCCGATAAACGAGAACACCAGCAGCCGGCCGTCGGCGTCCACCACGTAACCGCTGAGGGCGATCACCGAATTCAGCGTCCCGGTTTTGGCCCGCACCAGCCCGGCACCGCCTGCGGTGGAGCTGTCCCCATAACGCGTGTCCAACGTTCCGGTCAGGCCGGCCACCGGGAATCCGGCCAGCGCCGCCCGCAGCCTGAGGTCCGTTCCGGAGGTGATGGCCCGCACCACTTCGGAGAACTGGCGGGCCGAGACCTCGTTGTCCAGCGCCAGCCCGGACACGTCCGCGAGCCGCATGGCATCGGTGGGGATCCCAAGTTCGGTGAGCTGGGCACGGACTGTGGCGGTGGCGGCGTCGTTGCTGGCCGGTTGCCCCTGGGCGGCGGCCGCCATTCTGCCCAGGACCTCCGCGAGGTAGTTGTCCGAGGTCTGCAACATCAGGTCGACCTGCTCCCCCACGGTGGCGGACTGGACCTCTGCCAGGACGGTCGGGTCACTGTCCGCCGGCGCGCTGGAACGCCCGACGCCGGCCGCCACCGTCAGTCCCGCGGCGGCACCTGCCGCCTTGAGCTGCTCGGCGAACGCCTCCCCTGCGGTGATCGCGGAATCCTGCGGGCGCGGTCCGGTGAGGACTGCGGGATCGAACCGTGCGGAATTCAATGCCAGGGGGTACAGCGGGGCCACTTCGCCGGCCTCAACGTCACCGGACGCCCAGGCCGGATTCAGGGACGGGCCGCTGAACAGGGAGTCGTCCACCCGGACCGTCAGCTCCCCGGTTGCGCCGTTCTCCTGCAGGGCAGCTACGGTCGCTTCGGCCAGCGTGGCAAGCCCGGCATGGCCCATTACCTGCTCCGGCGCGGACTTCCCCGTTCCCAGGAGGACGTCGCCGCCGCCGGTCAGCACCACTTGGCTGGGCGTGGGACCGGCGACCACTCTGGTGCTGAACCGCTCGTCCGGCCCCAGGACCCGCAGGGCTGCGACCGCGGTCAACAGCTTCATATTGGACGCGGGAATGCGGTTCTCCGAACCGCCCCGGTCAAACAGGACCTGGCCGGTGAGCGCATCCTGGACCATCCCCGTGAAAGTACCGCCGCCGTCGGGCTTTAACACCGGTTCCAACTGGGCCGTGACGGCTGCTGGTACCGGTACCGGCGCGGAATCCGTCAACGGGGACAGGCCCTGCCGGGTGGAAAGTGACGTGGGGGCCTGCTGCCAGGCTGGCGTTTCGGGCGCCTGCACCGGAGCCGGACCCGTGAAGGCGGGGGCAAGCAGCCAGCCGGCGGGGAGCGCCAGGATAAGGATCAAAACCAGGAGCAGCGCCGTGGGCCAGGCCTTCACTCCGCGGTGGAGGGTGCGCCGCAACGCATCCGTGAACGGCGCCCCGAACCCTGCGGGCCCCGATGTTTCCTTCATGTTGGTGCTGGTCCTCAAGTCCTGAAATTTCCCCGCAAGTTCCTGAAACCTGGGCCTCTCGCTATATCCTCAATAGTAGTCGGCGGCACCGACACTCCATTTTGCTGAGCGTCTACTGTGCCGCGAACCCCCTGCAATTGCCGAGGAGCATTCCATGAAGCACGACGTCACCATCGAGATCCCCAAGGGGTCCCGCGTCAAGTACGAAGTTGACCACGAGACCGGCCGCGTCCGCCTGGACCGCGTCCTCTTCACCTCAATGCAGTACCCCACGCACTACGGTTTCTTCGAAAACACCCTGGGCGAAGACGGCGATCCGCTGGATGCACTGGTGCTCCTGCAGGACTTTGACCTGCTCCCCGGCGTCATTGTTGAGTCCCGCCCCATCGGCGTCTTCAACATGACCGACGACGGCGGCGGAGACGCCAAGGTCCTGTGCGTCCCGGTTGACGCCCGCTTTGACCACATCCAGGAAGTCAGCGACGTCAGCGAGTTCCTGATCAAGGAAATCGAGCACTTCTTTACCCGCTACAAGGACCTGGAGCCCGGCAAGTGGGTCAAGGCCGAAGGCTGGGGCGACCGCGCCGCCGCCGAGGCCGAGCTGGAAGCTTCCATCAAGCGTTACGTGCCGGCCGCGCACTAAGGCCCCGTCGCAAATCCCCGCCTCCCGGACAAATCCCCGCGTCATGTGAGGGGGAAATGTCCGGGAGGCGGGGATTTTCTGTTGTCCCTCCAAAAGTAAATCTGTGGAATCGTAGCCCTGTGAGTTCCGAGCCTTCGTTTAATCCTCCGTGCGGTCCGGTCAGCGGTTGGCGGGACGGTGACGTGCTGCGCGCTACGGGGATCCCCTACGCCACCGCGGCCCGCTTTCAACCTCCGGTGGCCACACCGGACTGGACCACCGACTTCGCCGCCACTACCCTCGCACCCGCCTGCCCGCAGGGGCCAGTCCCGTTCCTGGATGACATCCTCGGCACCCGCTACGGCGAGCTTCCCGGCAGCGAGGACTGCCAGCGCCTGTCCATCACCGTGCCTGCCGGCTTGGCCGAGGATGAGCGGGTCCCGGTCATGGTGTGGCTGCACGGCGGTTCCTACACTTCCGGTTCCGGTGACCTGGCAATCTTCGACGCCAAATCACTGGTGGCTGAAAACCGGGTGATTGTTGTCTCGGTAACCTACCGCTTGGGCCTGTTCGGCTACTTGGCCACCGGCACCGGACGGCCCGCCAACCTCGGCCTGCTCGACCAACTGGAAGCGTTCCGCTGGGTGCAGCGCAATATTGCTGCCTTCGGCGGCGATCCAGGACGTGTTACCGCGTTCGGCCAGTCAGCCGGTGGCGACTCCGTGGCCCACCTCATGGCGACGCCCGAAGCACCGTCGCTGTTCCAGCGGGCCATCATCCAAAGTGCTCCCCTTGGCATCACCCGCGGCCGGCACAAGATGAGCCACGCCATGGGCATCGCTGCGGAGGCTGTCACCGAAGACACTCCTGCCATGGAAGTGGTGGCCGTCGAGGACCGCGTGTCCCAGGTGGCCCGAAAGTACGGGCTCATGGCGGCCATGCCGTTCGGTACGCAGTACGGGCACGCTCCCCTTCCGCCGGAGGCCGACATCGAGGCCGCCTGGAACGTGACGGCTCCGGACATCGAGGTGCTGATCGGGCATACAGCCGACGAGGCACGGCTTTTCCTTCCCCGGAGCCCCCTGGTCAGCCGGCTGGGCAAAGTCCCCGGCATCGGAAACGCCGCCGTCAAAGCCATCAATTGGGCCGTGACGGAGGCGGTGTACGGCCGGGCAGCCCGGAAGTTTGCCCGGCGCCATGCACACGCCGGCGGCAAGGCCCACAGCTACGTCATCTCCTGGGGCGCCCCCGGGAATTACTATCGTGCCGCCCATACCGTCGACCTGCCCCTGTTGTTCGGCAATCAGCAGACCTGGGCCGCCGCCGGACTCCTCGCGGGAGCAACGTGGGAAGAGATCAATGCCGTGGGCCGGGAGTTACGGAGCCTGTGGGCCGCTTTTGCCCGGGGTGACAGCCTCGGCGAAACAGGCGGCATCCCCGGCGCCCTGCGCTACCGCTCGGTCACATGAAGACGCTGGGCGTTGATCTGGCAGCCTCGACCAAAAAGACGGCTGTCGCTGTCCTGGAATGGAACACTGGCACTGCGCGCCTGGAGCACCTTGCACTGGACGTGAATGACCAGGAAATCGTGGAACTCTTCGGCAGAAGTTCGATGACCGGCATCGACTGCCCGGTTGGCTGGCCGGATGCCTTCCTGCCGTTCCTCACCGGGCACCTGAACTTTGATGTGCGTCCGGTTTTGGACCATGACGGCATCGAGGGACGCCGGCTGCTGGCTTACCGGGACACTGACCGCTTCGTCACGGGGCACACCGGGCTGATCCCCCTCAGCGTCGCCGCTGACCGGCTCGCCCACCCGGCGATGCGGTGCGCAGTGATCCAGGCCAAGATCGCAGCTGGGCACGGGCCTCAGGCCAGGGACGGTTCCGGCCGCTTGGCGGAGGTCTATCCTGCCGCGTCCCTGAAAATTTGGGGCCTACTGGCCCGTGGCTATAAAGGCCGCGGCGCTCCCGAGGCGGAACGTCTTGGTGCGATTCTGGAGCACCTGCGCGCGGCGGCACCATGGTTGGACCTTGCCGGCCACGAGGACCGGCTGGCCGCTTCCGACGACCTCCTTGACTCGGTGATTGCGTCGTTGACCGCCCGGGCTGTGGCCGTAGGCCAGACTCTCCGTCCACCCGAGCCGTACGCCGCCGCAGCACTGACCGAAGGCTGGATCCATGTGCCGTCCGGCGAGCTCGCCGGCCTCGTCGACATTTAGCTGCTGCCGCCCAGGGTCCAGTTGCGGAGGTCCTCCGGGTCCTCGCCGTGTACGCGGGTGTGTTCGCGCGCTTGCATCCGCCGGTCCTGGAGGCTCTGGCGGACCAGCGAATGCTTCTCCGCCAGGCCCGGTACACGGTCGATGGCGTCGATGGCCAACTGGAATCGGTCGATGCCGTTGAGCATGGCCATGTCGAACGGCGTGGTGGTAGTCCCCTCTTCCTTGTAGCCGCGCACGTGCAGGCCCTCCTGGTTGGTGCGCCGGTACGTCAGCCGATGAATCAGCGCCGGATAGCCGTGGTAGGCGAAAATGACAGGTTTGTCCGGGGTAAAGATTCCGTCAAAGTCCGACGCCGGGAGGCCGTGCGGGTGCTCACTCGCGTCTTGGAGCCGCATCAGGTCCACCACGTTGACCACGCGGACCTTCAGCCCCGGAACGCCGTGCTTCAACAGCTCCGCAGCCGCGACTGTCTCGACAGTGGGCACGTCGCCGGCACAGGCCAGGACGACGTCGGGCTCCTCGCCGGATACCTCGGAACCTGCAAAACCCCAGATGCCCAGCCCCCGCTGGCAGTGGTTCGCAGCGTCGGCCGGCCCCAGCCACGTGGGCGAGGGCTGCTTGCCGCTGACAACGATGTTCACATAATCCGTTGATGCCAGGCAGTGTTCCATGACTGAGAGCAGCGTGTTCACATCCGGCGGCAGGTAGACCCGGATGACCTCGGCCTTTTTGTTCACCGCGTGGTCTATGAAGCCCGGATCCTGGTGCGAGAACCCGTTGTGGTCCTGCTGCCAGACGTGCGAGGACAGCAGGTAATTCAGCGAAGCCACTGGTTGGCGCCACGGGAGCTTGCGGTGCACCTTCAGCCATTTGGCGTGCTGGTTGAACATCGAGTCGACGATATGGATGAAAGCCTCATAGCAGCTGAACACGCCATGCCGTCCGCTCAGGAGGTAGCCCTCCAGCCAGCCCTGGCACAGATGCTCGCTGAGCACCTCAAGCACCCGGCCGGAGCGCGCAAGGTGCTCGTCGGCGTCGTCAATCCGGTATTGCCACACCTTGTCGGTGACCTCATAGACGTTCTGGAGCCGGTTGGATGCCGTCTCGTCCGGGCCAAAAAGGCGGAAATTCTCCATGTTGAGCGAGATCACATCCCGCATCCACGAACCCAGCGTAATCATGGGGCTGATCCGCTCCGTACCTGGCTCCGGCACCTCTACTGCGTGGGCCCCGTACGAGGGCAGCTCCAACGCACGGCGCAGCAGCCCGCCGTTGGCATGCGGGGTGGCGCTCATCCTGAAATCGCCGGTAGGAGCAGCCTCGGCGATATCAGGACGGAGCCGGCCATCGCCGTCGAACAACTCGTCCGGGCGGTAGGACTGCAGCCATTCCTCGAGTTGCTGGAGGTGCTCAGGATTCGTGCGGACTTCGGCGAGCGGGACCTGGTGGCTCCGCCACGTGCCCTCCACCTGCTGGCCGTCCACAACCTTCGGTCCGGTCCAGCCCTTCGGCGAGCGCAGCACGATCATGGGCCAGCGCGGCGCTGCCCCGTCCCCATCGGTGGCAGCGTCTTCCGCAGTGCCGCGGCGGGAGTCCTGGATGGCCCCGATTTCGGCCAGGCACTCCTCAAGCGCCGCCGCAAAATCCCGGTGCGCCTGGGCGGTGTTGTCCGCATCGGTGACGGTCACGAAATGCGGCTCATGGCCATAGCCGCGCAGCAGCTGTTCCAACTGGCCCTCCGGCATCCGGGCAAGGATGGTGGGGTTGGCGATCTTGTAGCCGTTCAGGTGCAGGATGGGCAGCACGGCGCCGTCCGTGGCGGGGTCCAGGAAATTATGCGAATGCCAGCTCGCCGCCAGCGGTCCGGTCTCCGCCTCGCCGTCCCCAATCACGACGGCGGTGACCAGCTGGGGATTGTCGAACACCGACCCGTAGGCGTGCGCCAGCGCGTACCCCAGTTCTCCGCCCTCGCTGATGGAGCCGGGGGTCTCCGGTGCCGCATGGCTGGGGATGCCGCCGGGATAGGAAAACTGCCGGAACAGCTCAGCCATGCCGGTTTCGTCATTGCCCACATGCCCATAGATCTCGGAGTAGGTGCCCTCCAACCAGGCGTTGGCCACCACCGCCGGGCCGCCATGGCCAGGACCGGCCACAAACAGCATCTCCTGGGCGTCACGTCGGATCAGCCGGTTCAGGTGCGCGTACACGAAGTTCAGCCCCGGCGTGGTGCCCCAGTGGCCCAGCAGCCGGGATTTTGTGTCCTCCGCGGCGAGCGGCTTCCGGAGCAGCGGGTTGGAGCGCAGATAGATCTGGCCCACCGACAGGTAGTTCGCGGCCCGCCACCAGCGGTCCACGAGTTCGAGTTCGTCCTGCGCCACGTTGCCGGTCATAGCCATCCTTAGCTCGCACCTGCCGCCGCTGCGGCCGTTGCTCCCATCCGAACAGATGACCGCCGCACTCGCAACCGTTGTAGCTGGTTCACGCTCAGCAAACGCGTCCACCACCGTGATGGGCCGTCCTCCCCATCGCGGCTCGGTCTGTAGGGGTTGGATTCGTTTACGGCACCGTCTTCCAGTTCACCGGGCGGCCCTCATCCCAGCGGAACCCTGCCTTTTTCTCCGACATCCCGCTGTTTCTGGCGACGAGCATCCTTACAGGCCTGGTCCTATGGTCCCTGACCCTTTTTTGGAGCTTCCGCCGGGTGTTGGTGTTCGACCGCGGCCTTCTGTACGCGTACGCCCAGAAGCACACCGCCCGGGCCATCTTCTGGCCGGACCTGGAATCAGGTTCCCTGCGAACCGTTGAGGCCCCGGCCGGCGTCGCGGCGGACAGCCTGCTCACCACGCTGGACAAAACTGGCAAGACGTCCCTGGGCGTCCGCGGGCGGTACGCCGTGGTGTTCCACGGGCTATCCACTCCTTTGACGGCCGGCGCCGGGCATGCCGGCGAACCCGGGGCACCCACGCCGGGCTTCTTTACGTTCAGCACGGAACGGACCCCGGACCGGCTGGTTACCGCGATGCAGCAGGCCATGGCCGAATCCGGCCTCCTGCCCCCAGGATCTGCCGGGTTGCAGGCGCTTGCGCCCATTCAGATCAGCTCTGCCACCAGGCTCGACCAGGCCTGAATTAAGGCACTTCCCTGATCCGTACCACCGGGTAGGGTGTACCCAGAATGTTCACGCTGACCATCAATCAAACGGACAGCCGGCGCGATGGTGACCGGGTGCCGCAGTTGCTCAAGGACCTGCGGCATATCCCTGCGCGCCTGGACTTCGACCGCTCGGTCGAAGACGAAGTCCAGGGCATCGTGGACTGTCCGCACCAGGCAGTGGAGGCCGCGCTGATCGCCCTGCGCTCCGGTTCCTGGTACGTGGGGCTGGGCGTGGGTCCGGTGAACGAGCCGCTGCCAAACCTCATCAAGGACGCGTCCGGCCATGGCCTGGTTTACGCACGCCGTGCCGTGGACCGGCTGCGGAACGGCAAGGACCGGGTCCCAGTGGCCGTGGAGGGACCGCTGGCTGACGTGGCCCACGAGGCCGAAGCCGTGCTGCGCCTCCTGGGGCACATTGTGCGGGACAGGTCCGGGGCTGAGTGGCGCGTTCTGGACCTGATGACTCCGGGCGTCCGCGGGCAGCAGAAAGCGGTGGCACAGGAACTTGGCATCACCACCCAGGCCGTAAGCAAGGCAGTGGCCCGCTCGCAGTGGGTGGAGGAGCACGCCGCCCGGCCGGCAGCGGCCAGGTTGCTGGCGCTCATCCTCGAGGTGCGCTGAGCGCCGCACCGTCCACGCCCGGCTGCGCTGCTGCCGCTACTGCAGGGCGCCGATGATCGCCCCCATCGCCGTGAACGCCACGATGTTGTAGCTCGCATTGATGGCAAACAGAGTGAAGCTGCGGCGTTCGAAGAGGTAGTTGATGCCCAGGGCGGCCGCCACCCAGGCCACCCCGGCAGCGAGCCCGGCCAACGTGCCGAAGCCCGCACCGCCGTCGCCAATAAACGCAGCCAGCGCCGCGGCCATGACCAAAGCGAGCAGGAACGAGCCCACAAAAGCCCGAATGGTTCCGTGCTTCAGCTGCTCATCCGTCACACCGGCCTCGCGTTGCCACACTTTCGCAAAAAGCACCGAGTACCACAGACCGCCCACCACGAATGTCGCCAGCGCCGCAAGCAGTACACCCACCCAGTTGATGTCCAGGTCCATCGCCTTCATCCTTCCCCGGGACGCACTTCCGCGGCGTCCCTGGCTGGAGCCTACGCCCGCCAGCCAGCGGCGTATTGTACAAAAGCCGCACCGCGCGCAGGCCGAATCCGCAGCTGCTCAGCGTGCCGCCGTCGGGCTGTCCCCGACGCTCTGGAGCGGCACGAAAGTGGCGTATTCCGGCCCGTGTTCCCGGATCAGGCGGAGGTATTCCGACGGCGTGAAGCCGCTGAAGCGCCGAAAGGTGCGGATCAGGTGGGGCTGGTCGTAGTAGTCGGCCAGTGCCAGCAGCTCCTTGCCGCTTGAGCCGTCCACGGGCAGCCGGGCGGCAGCGTTGGCGAAGCGGTAGAAACGGCACACATCGGCGTAGCTTTTGGGGGTGATGCCGCAGTCGCGGAGCATGATCCGCTGCAGGGTGGACGGGTTGACCCCCAGGTTGCGGGCCAGCTCTGCCACGGGAACGTCCTCCTCGGCCAACCGGGCCACGGCGTCCACGGTCCGCGGGTCCGCTCCGCCGCTAAACCGGGATGTGAGGAAGGAGTCCAGGGCGTCGAACGCGGCGGCGGGACCGGCGTCGATCAGCCCGGCGCGAAGGGCAGTGAAGCCGGGCAGGAAACCGTCCGTGTCCTGCACTTTTCCCTGCAGTTCCGACGGCGGCAGGTCGGTGAGTGCCGCGATGCCGTAGGGCTGCAACGCTGCGCCGATGTTGAACAGGTGCGGCGGGTTCTCGCTGATGAGGTAGCTGGACTGGACGCCCGAATAGAAACCAACGGCCACTTCCCTGGCCCCGTTGTCCGGAGCGACCGCAAACGGATCGATGAGGCGGTACGGCGAGGACAGGTTCAGGATCAGGTGGGCCAAAGGACCCGGCAGGATCTTTTCGTACTTCGCCGCCGGGGCGCCGCGCACAAACCAGAAATGGCTGACGTAGGGCTGCAGCCGGGCAGTCGCGGGACACTCCTCGTAGAGCACACGAGCAGTCTACGGTGAGCCGGATGCCGGGCGGGAAGCACCGCTGAACATGAGGCCCCTGGACATCGGTGACGGGGACGGGCGCTTGCAGTTTCCAGAGCCCGCACCTCGTCGGGGACAATGGAGGGCATGACCCTTACGACCTTCGCCCTCATCCGCCATGGCCAGACAGACTGGAATGCGCAGCGCAGGCTGCAGGGATCAACCGACATTCCGCTGAACGACGTCGGCCGCGGCCAGGCGCGTGACGCCGTCGCCGTTGTGTCCGGTCATGAATGGGACGCGATTGTGTCCTCAACGCTGAGCCGCGCCGCAGAGACCGCAGACCTGATCGCCGCCGGACTTGGGCTCACCGTGGCCCGACGGCTGCCCGAACTCAGCGAGCGCAGCTTTGGGCCCGCGGAGGGCCTGCAGGCGGGCCCGGAACTGGACGCATTGCGCATTGACGGCGGCTTCCGGGGCGCCGAAAGCGAGGACGAGGCAGCGAGCCGTGGACTGGCCGCCCTGGAAGCACTCGCCGAGGAGTTCCGCGGCGGCCGGGTGCTGGTTGTCGCCCACGGCACGCTCCTTCGCGTCAGCCTCAGCCGCGCCATCGGCCGCACCCTTCAAAGCGTGGACAACGCCGTACTCAATCTGGCCCACCACCACGCGGTTGACGGCTGGCAGCTCAAGTACTTCAACGGCGAACCGGTCATGGAAACCGCTGACGCCTGAGCGCGTGACCGGCTGAGGGCCATCGGCAGCAGGACGGCGCGCCGGCCGGGGTGCGGCTATGCTGAGGAAAACCCGGCCGCAGCACGGCCCGGTAGGGCATGGCGGCAACGGCCATCAGCACTGGTCGCGGAAGGACAACCGAATGGCGCGAGCGACAGTCCAGGACGTCGCTAAGACAGCAGGAGTGTCCGTAGGGACAGTGTCCCGCGTCTTGAACAAGAGTCCGGCCGTCAGCGAGTCCAGCAAGGAAAAGGTCAACGCGGCCATCCGCCGCCTCAATTACCGTCCCTTGGCCTCTGCCCGCGACCTTCGGCGGGACCGGACCATGCGGGTCCTGGCCCTAGCCAAAAACCTGAACTCGCCCGTCATCAGCGAGGCCTTCCGCGGCGTCGGCGACGCCGCGGCACTGTCAGGCTATGTCAGCCTCATCGCACCGACCGCCGGGGACCTGGAGCGGGAACAGCAGCTGGTGGACATGCTGCGCAACGGGTCCGTGGACGGGCTGATCATGTTTTCGCCGACGATGCCTGACGACGACGTCCAGGAAATGGCCGAGCAGCTCAGCGTGGTCCAGGTCTGCGAGATCGCCGACTCCGAGGCGGCGTTTGGCGTCTCCATCGATGACCGGCAGGCCGCATTCGACATCACTCGGCACCTCATTGAGACCGGCGGACGGCGGGTGGCAATGATCGGCAACCGGGCGGCCCGCTCCGGCAGGCTGCGCGAAAAAGGCTTTCGCGAGGCGGCCGACGAAGCGGGTTTGGCACCGGAGCAGATGCTGTTCGTTGAAGGTGAATTCGACTTCCACACCGGGCGAAGCCTCACCAGGAAACTGCTGGCATCCATCCCCCTCCCCGACGCCGTGTTCTGCGGCAGCGACACCGTCGCCGCCGGGTGTGTCCGCGAAATCACCGACGCCGGGCTGCGTGTGCCGGACGACATCGCCGTGGCAGGCTTTGACGACTCCGTGCAGGCGGAAATGTGCGTTCCGGAACTGACGACGATCAGGCAGCCGGCCTATGAGATGGGCCGTTTGGCTTTTGAAGAGCTCCTGGCGCGGATGACAGTGCCGGGGGTTCACCGCCGCGGCCGGACGTTCCTCCCCCACGAGCTCGTGGTGCGGGACTCGACGAGGAAATAACGCAGGGGTTGACAGCTCCGTGTGGCGGCTGACACACTTTTGGAATCGATTCCAAACATTCCATGGCACCCATTTTGCGTCACGTTTGGAATCGATTCTATCCTGCACTCGAAAAGACGCCGGCAAGGCAAAGGAGCCACTTGTGGACTTAACTCGACGTACTTCCCCACGACCCACTGCTATGGCGGCTGCGGCCATGGCCGCCGGCCTGCTCCTGAGCGGATGTGGTGGCGGCGCGGCCACCCAGGGCGCGGACAACGCCGCGGCTGCCGATCCGGCGTCGGCCGCCAACGCTGCCGGGAGTATCAACGTCTGCGGCGGCAAAGACGCCTCCGGCATCTACAAGGGCACGGCAGAGGCCTTCACCACAGCGAACGGCAAGGTCACCGCCAAGTACACCGAGATCGGAGCGACCACCGACGAGGCCCGCACGCAAGCCGTGCAGCGGCTCGAAGGCAAGTCCACTGAATGCGACATCTTCGTCACCGACGTCATCTGGACCTCAGAGTTCGCCTCCCAGGGCTGGCTGCTGGACCAGACCAAACTCGTTGAAGCCAACCGGGACCGTCTCATCCCCTCCACCGTAGAAACGGCAAAGTACGAGGAAAAGTACTGGGCTTCCCCGTTCTTCACCAACGCAGGACTCGTGTACTACCAGAAGGACAAGGTAGCCAAGCCGGAGACCTGGCAACAGCTCTACGCCGAGGCGGCCGAGGCGCCCGGCAACAGCTTCGTCTACCAGGGCAAACAGTACGAGGGCCTCACCGTCAACTTCCTGGAGATGCTCTACAGCGCAGGTGGAGAGGTGCTGGACGAAACGGGTGAGGTCGCGATCGACTCGCCAGAGACCCGTGAGGTGCTCGACTTCATGAGCAAGGGCCTCAAGGACGGCTCGGCAGACCGTGCGGTCCTGACCTACAACGAGGACCCGGCCCGGTTGGCCTACGAGTCCGGCAACTTTGGCTACCAGCGCAACTGGCCGCATGTCTACCGCCTGCTCAATGCCACCCCGCTTGCCGGCACCTTCGGCGTCGCTCCGCTTCCGGCTTGGGAAGGCGGCAAGGCCTCCGGCGTCCTGGGCGGCTGGAACTTGGCCATCTCTGCCCACTCCACGAACCAGGCCGGGGCTGTAGCCTTCATCGACTTCGCCACCACACCGGACTGGCAGAAGCACGTGGCCATGGACTTCTCGCAGGCCCCCGTCAACGAGGCCGCCTACGCCGACCCCGCTGTCCTGGCGAAGATGCCATTCGCGTCCGAACTGCTCGCTTCGGTCAAGGGCGCCAAGCCCCGCCCGATCTCCCCGGTCTACCCGCAGATCTCCCAGGCGATCTACAAAAACGTCTACGCTGTCCTTTCCGGCACGGCCTCCACCGAGGACGCGGTGAAGACAATGGCCGAAGAGATCGCCGCCGCAAAGGCGAGTTTCTGATGATGGTTATCAAGTCCCTTTCCTCTGGCCACGGGGTGAAGAGACGCGGGGTGAACACTCGCGACCGGGCCGAGCGACGGCTGGCGTTCAGGATGACCGCCCCGTCCCTGGTACTCATGGCCCTGGTGGCGGCCGTCCCCATCGGCTACGCCCTCTGGCTGTCGCTGAACCAGTACAGCGTCCGCACCGCAGGCCTGTCCCGCTTCGTCGGCCTGGAAAACTACATCACCGCTCTTAGCGGGCCGCACTGGTGGGCTGCTTTCGGCCAGACCTTCCTTTTCGCGGGGCTCTCAGTCTCACTCGAACTCGTGCTCGGCACCGCTATGGCGCTGTTGCTCAACCTCGCGTTCAAGGGCCGGGCGCTCCTGCGCACCGTGGTCCTGCTGCCCTATGCGGTGGTCACCGTGGTCAGCGCCATCACCTGGGAGACGATGTTCCAGCCCAACCTGGGCCTGGTCACCAATGTCCTCTCGATGCTGGGCCTGCCAGGTGGCGACGTGGTCTGGCTCGGCGAGCATGGCTACGCGATGGCCGTGATCGTCCTCGCCGATGTCTGGAAGACGACGCCGTTCGCAGCCCTGATCATCCTGGCCGGCCTCCAGGTCATCCCGGCCGAGACCTACGAAGCGGCGGAACTCGACGGCGCGAACAAGTGGCAGGCGTTCGTCAACATCACCCTGCCGTTGCTCCGCCCTGCCATTGTGCTGGCGGCGATTTTCCGCACCATGGATGCGCTCCGTGTGTTCGACCTGCCGTTTGTGCTCACCCGCGGCGCCAACGGCACAGAGTCCATGTCGATGCTTGCCTACACCCAGCTCCGCGAAAACCGGCTCGTGGGCGAAGGATCGGCCCTGTCCATCCTGACTTTCCTTACCGTCATGGCAGTTTCGGTGGTCTACATCCGCTTCGCCGGGGGCAACATCCGCGAAGTCGCCAAGGAGGAACAATGAGCACGCTGACTGCACAGCGAACGACGGCGGCACCCGCCGCCCGCGGCAGGGCACCGAAGCGTCGGTCACCCAAGCGCAGGCTTCGGGGGGAGGCCAAGCTGCACCCGGTGGTATGGGTGTTCGTGATTGCCGTGATGGGCTTCTCGCTCATTCCGTTCTACTGGCTGGTCAACACCTCCTTGAAGAAGGGCGTGAGCCTGTCCAAGGGCGAACTCTTCCCGAGCCAGCCCACGTTCGAGAACTACTTGGTGGTGTTCCAGAACCCCGAGTTCCTCCTGGCCCTGCGCAACTCGGTGATCATCGCCGTCGTCACCACTACGGTGGCGCTGGTGTTCGCTTCCTTCGCCGCCTACGCCCTGGCCAGGCTCAAGATGCGCCGCAAAGCCCTGATCCTGACCCTGATCCTCTCGGTCACCACGTTCCCGGCCATCGCCATCGCAGCCCCCATGTTCTCGATCTGGCGCGAAATCGGCCTCTATGACACGCTCCTGGGCCTCATCATCCCCAAACTGACTTTCGCGTTACCGCTGGCCATCTACACGCTGACGTCCTTCTTCCGGGAGATCCCGCGTGAGCTTGAGGAATCGGCATATATGGACGGGGCCACGCCGTTCACCGCTTTCCGCAAGGTCATCCTGCCCCTGGCGGTCCCGGGCCTTGCCACGACGGCGATTCTCGTGTTCATCTCAGTGTGGAACGAATTCCTGCTTGCCGTCACACTGACCACCTCACCGGAGGCCCGTCCGGTCCCGGTTGCGATTGCGTTCTTCAGCGGAACCAGCGAGTTTGACCAGCCTTTGGGCACCATCAGTGCCGCGTCCGTGATCATCACGGTGCCGCTTGTCATCCTCGTGCTCGTCTGCCAGAAGCGCATCGTTTCCGGCATGACCGCCGGCGCCGTCAAGGGCTAAAACTCAACCAAACCAACGAATCCGCCAACCAAATGAAAAGGAAAAATCAGTGAGTAACGAGCAGTCCCCAGGCCAGCAGGCTTCCGCCTTGGAAAAACCACAAGCCGAGGAACTGAGGGTAGGCGTTGTCGGCATTGGCTGGGCGGGACAGCAGCACCTGAAGGCCTACGATTCCCTGGACGGCGTCCGCATTGTGTCGCTGGCAGGAATGGAACAGGACCTGAGGGAGTCGTTGCAGGCCGAATACTCCATTCCGAACGCCTTTGCCGGCTGGGAAGAGATGTTGGAGCACGGCGGCCTGGATGCGATCAGCGTGGCAGTGCCCACCTTCCTGCACGCGCCCATCGCCATCGCCGCACTGGAGCGTGGGCTGCATGTCCTGAGCGAGAAGCCGATCGCACGCAACGCCGTCGAAGGCCAGGCCATGGTGGACGCCGCCCGCGCGGCAGGACGGGTCCTGGACATCGCCTTCAACCACCGCCGGCGCGGTGACATCAAAGCGCTCAAGGAAGTAATCGATGCCGGCGGCGTGGGCCGCCCGTACTACGCCAAGGCATCCTGGCTCCGCCGCTCCGGCATCCCCATGCTGGGTAGCTGGTTCACCAACCCCGCCCTCGCCGGCGGCGGCCCGCTTGCCGACATCGGCGTTCACGCCCTCGACTACGCCCTGCACCTGCTCGGCGAACCGAAGGTGGTGGCTGTGTCCGCCACCACCCATTCGGAGCTGGGTCCCCGCGGCCGGGGCGGCAACGACCGCTACACCGCGATGGCCACCAGCCATGCGTTCGAGGTGGAGGACTTCGCCTCCGCCTTCCTGCGCCTTGAGGGCGGCGCCACGCTGCTGATCGAGGCAGGCTGGGCCACGTACCGGGAAACCGATGACCTGCTGGACTTCACGGTCTACGGGACCGACGGCGGCGCCGAGCTCAAGGTCCAGGGGGCACCGTTCGCGCCCGTTGGCCAGCTGAGGGTCTTCACGGAAACGGACGGAGAAAATGCCGACTATGTGCCGTCGGCGCTGCCTGGCCGCGCGCACGATGGTGTGGTGGAAGACTTCGTGACAGCCGTTCGGGCCGGTGCGGGGGTCTGGGGCGAGCACGACGGATCGCTGGCACTTTACCGCGCCCAAATCATCGATGCGTGCTACCTCTCGGCACGCGAACAGAGGGAGGTTCGTCTCTAATGAACGACAAGCTGAGAATCCGGGTCTGGAACGAGGGCGTCCACGAGGCACTCAATGAGCCGTCCCACATCGGGGAGATCTACCCTGACGGCATCCACGGTGCCATCGCGGCCGGCCTGCGCTCCTACTACCCGGACGCTGAAATCACGACGGCGGTCCTGGCCACGGACGACGACCACGGCCTCGACGAGGAGATCCTCGCCGACACCGACGTCCTGTTGTGGTGGGGCCACATGGCCCACGGCGAGGTGAGCGAAGCCGTCGTCGAACGCGTCCAGCGGCACGTCCTGGGCGGGATGGGGCTCATCGTGCTCCATTCGGGGCACTTCGCCAAGGTGTTCACCAGGCTGCTGGGCACCAGCTGCTCGCTGGCGTGGCGGAACGACGGCGAGCGCGAGCTCGTGTGGACCGTCAAGCCCTCCCACCCCATCGCCGAGGGTGTGGACAGCCCCATTGTCATTCCCGAGCAGGAAATGTACGGCGAGCTGTTCGACATCCCGGACCCGGACGACCTGATCTTTATCAGCTCCTTCGCCGGCGGTGAGGTGTTCCGGTCCGGTGTGACGTTCACCCGGGGCAAGGGCCGGATCTTCTACTTCAGCCCGGGTGACCAGGAATAC
Organism: Arthrobacter sp. R4; assembly: GCF_051365025.1. Taxonomy (NCBI): domain Bacteria; kingdom Bacillati; phylum Actinomycetota; class Actinomycetes; order Micrococcales; family Micrococcaceae; genus Arthrobacter; species Arthrobacter sp. R4. The sequence continues at coordinate 142,295 of NZ_JBLWIJ010000008.1, read as the reverse complement.
CCGGTGTACCACCACCCGCAGATCCAGCGGGTCCTCGCAAACGGCGTGCGCTGGGCGGCCCAGCCGGGGCTGCACCGTTCCGTTCCGGAGGTAAGCAATCCTTCACGGGGCTGGTTCGAGGACGCCTAACCAGGACCCCTTCGAGCTTTTGTCCAGATAATGCACGTAAGGCGCTTAGCCAGCGTTATCTGGACAAAACTCCTGGCCGGAAGGGGAGATAGCAGCCCCTACGACAGGAGGCTGCGCAGCACGTGCGCGGCGCCGTCGTCGTACACCGAGTGCGTGACCTCATCGGCTGCGGCGATGACCTCCTCCGGGGCCTGGCCCATGGCCACCCCGCGACCCGCCCAGCCGAGCATCTCGATGTCGTTCCGGCCGTCTCCCACCGCCACCGTGAGGTGCTGCGGCGTACCCAGCCTGCCCCGGAGCGCCTCCAAGGCGCTGGCCTTGGTGACGCCCGCGGCGGCAATGTCCAGCCAGGCCGTCCAGCCCACGGAGTAGGTTACTCCGGCCAGGCCGATCTGGCGGATGGTGGTGGAGAATTCCTCCGGCGTGTTCTCGGTGCTGAACACCACCAGGCGGACGGCGGTGGACTCCAGCAGGGTCTGGAAGTCGACGCCAACCGCCTCCACGCCGAAGCTGGCGTCCTGGAAGCGCTCGGTGGACAGGAAATTCCCTTCCGCGTCCTCGAGCGCGTATTTCGCGGTGGGGAGCTTTTCCCGCAGTGCGCGGAGGGCGGGGGCGGGGTCAAACGTGGCCTTGTGGATAACCTCGTACCCAGCAGAGAGGGCGGGGTCCAGGCGTAGGGTCACACCGCCGTTACAGCACACGGCGTAACCGCGGTCCAGCCCGATCTGCTCAATCACGGGCAGCGTGGCGTTGAGCGAACGCCCGGTGGCAATCAGGACGTCGTGGCCGTCGGAAACCACGGCGCGGGCGGCTTCGCGTACTCCGGGGGACATGTGGCCGTCGTGGTCCACGAGCGTGCCGTCGACATCCAGGGCAACCATGAATTTGGTGGTGGCGTCCGGGTTGTTGTTTCGCTGGTCATCGTTGCCAGCGACTGTGCGTTCAGTCAGTGTTGTCATTCATCCAGTAGAGCAGATGCCCCCGGACACCTGCTAGGACGCACGCCACAGCACTAGTGAACAAGCGGTAAATACTCACAGCGTTATCCCCGGTGTGAGTGTTAACCTTTCCCGGCGGGCTGAGCCGTTCTCCCCGCCTGGTGGTCAATTCCCCTCCGCGTTTCACAGGGAATTGTCCACCCAAGGGGGATATGCGTGGACTTATCCACACCCGTGCGGCCGCCTCTGGATACGCCCTGGGGAGCAGCCCAGCATGGACCTATGCAATCCGAACCCCTTGTCCTGATCCTTGCCAGCCGCAGACGTGTCCTCACCGGCAGCAGCCGCAGTCTGAGCCGCGCCTACGCCAACGGCGAGCTGGTCCGCGTCCGGGCGGGCGTCTACTGCAGCAAGCCTGCATGGCTCGCCGTCAAGGCCTGGAAACGCTACTCGGCGACAGTGGCAGCGGTTGCTGCGATGGAGCCCGCAGCAGGCTTCTGCTATCTGACCGCTTTGCGTCTATGGCGATTGCCCTGCCCGGGCGTGCCGGACCACGTCCACCTGATCACGCCGTCCCCGCACAAGGCAGGCAAACTCCCATCGACCACCCGGGCCGCCAAGGACCCCAAGACTGGCTTCACCGGCCTGGAAAACGTGCGCGGCTACGGAGTCGCCCGGCATCACTGGGAAGCCAACATCGTCCAGGTCCGCGGGTTCGCCGTGACATCGCTCGTTCAGACGGTGATGGATTGTCTTGTCCGTCTGGAACTCCCTGAGGCTGTGGCCATTGCAGACAACGTGCTGGGGCGCCGGCTCATTGCAGGCGAGAGCCTCACCCGGGTTGACCTGGAGCAGGCAACGGCGGGTCTTGCGTCAGCTGCCAAACGCCGCCGGGTTTTGGAAGTATTGTCGCTGGCTGACGAAGCAGCGGAGTCGGTTGGGGAATCCCGCAGCAGGGCACTCATCCATGTGTTGGGGTACCCGCCTCCGGTCCTGCAGCATTCCTTCTACGACCACGAAGGATTCATAGCGCGGACCGACTTCTTTTGGCCCGAATACGGCGTTGTTGGGGAGTTCGACGGCGACGCCAAGTATCTCGACGACGAACTTCTGGGCGGTCGCAGCACGCGGGAGGCCATCCTGGCGGAGAAAAAGCGCGAGGACCGGCTACGGGCGCTCGGCTACACGGTTGTCCGCTGGGACTGGAAAGCTGTGACTGACCCGGAGGTGCTGCGGCGAAAGCTCGAAGGTGCCGGACTGAGCAGGAGAAAATCCCCGCCGCGTGGACCACTCCCCTTCGCGTAGACGGGGGAATGGACCACGCGACGGGGAATTCCCGGAAGCTAGAGGACCGGGAGGACTTCCAAGCCGCCGATGTACTTCTGCAGTGCAGCCGGGACGTTGACCGAACCATCCGCATTCTGGTGGTGCTCCAGGATGGCCACGATCCAGCGCGTAGTGGCCAGCGTGCCGTTGAGGGTGGCTACCGCCCGGGTTCCCTTCGGCGCACCATCCTCATTGAAGACCCGCTCGCGGATGTTGAGGCGGCGGGCCTGGAAGGTGGTGCAGTTGGAGGTGGACGTCAGCTCACGGTAGGCGCCCTGCGTGGGGACCCAGGCTTCGCAGTCGAACTTACGGGCCGCAGACATGCCGAGGTCACCGGCGGCTGTGTCGATCACGCGGTACGGGAGCTCGCATTTGGCCAGCATCTCCTCTTCCCAGGCGAGCAGGCGTGCATGTTCCGCTGCAGCCTCTTCGACAGTGGTGTAGACGAACATCTCCACTTTGTTGAACTGGTGCACACGGATGATGCCGCGGGTGTCCTTGCCGTGCGAGCCGGCCTCGCGACGGTAGCAGGAGCTCTGGCCGGCGAACCGGATGGGCCCTGGCGTGAAGTCCAGGATCTCGTCCGCGTGGTACCCCGCCAGCGGCACCTCGGAGGTTCCCACGAGGTAAAGGTCGTCTTCAGCGAGACGGTAGATCTCGGCGTCGTGCTTGACGTCAAAACCGGTGCCCTGCATGGTCTCGGGACGGACCAGGGTGGGGGTGATCATTGGGATGAAGCCGGCCTCGATTGCCTGCTCCATGGCCATCTGCAGCAGCGCCATCTCAAGCCGGGCACCCACGCCACGCAGGAAGTAAAAGCGGGAGCCGGACACCTTTGCGCCGCGCTCCATGTCGATCGCGCCGATCAGCTCGCCGATTTCGAGGTGGTCGCGCGGTTCAAAGTCGGGAAACTCGCGGGGAGTGCCAACGGTCTTGACCACAACGTAGTCGTCCTCGCCGCCTTCGGGCACTCCGTCCTCAATGAGGTTCGGGATGGCACGCAGCAGTTCGTCCTGCTTGGCCTGCGCGGCGTCAGCCTCGGCGGAGGCAGCCTTGACCGTGTTGGCGAGCTCCTTGACCTCCGCGAGAAGCGCCTTCTTCTCCTCGCCCTTGGCCTGGGCGACCTTCTTGCCGAAGACGTTCTGTTCGGCGCGGAGGTTTTCGTACCGGATCAGGGCCGCACGCCGGGCGGAGTCTGCGGCGATGATCGCGTCCACCACGGATTCGTCCGCGCCGCGGGCGCGCTGGCTGGCACGGAACTTGTCCGGATTTTCGCTGAGGTCTTTTACGTCGATCACCAGACAAGAGTATCGAATCCGGAGGCGGCAGCGCGGCCAAGGAAAGGGCGGGAACGCGGACCCTCCTGCCGGGATACTGTTGAACCACCATGAGCGACTGGCTGCTTTACCTCCTGAGTGCCGCGGCACTGGCCTTCGCCGTCTCCAGTTGGTGGGGCGTGCGCAAGCTCAAAGCCCTTCACATCCGAAGCGCAGTCGCCGAAGATTCGCACGAGGCGGGCCTTACCCACCAGCGGGTGGCGGTGATCCTCAACCCTGTCAAAGCACGCGCCCCGGAGGCCAAAGCAGCCATCCAGCGGGCCTGCCTTGCCGCGGGCTGGGACGATCCCCTGTTCCTCGAGACGACCGCCGAGGACCCGGGCCACACCCAGGCGCGGGCGGCACTGGATTACAAGCCCGACGTCGTCCTGGTGGGCGGTGGCGACGGCACCGTGCGGGTGGTGGCAGAGTCCCTCGCCCGCACCGATATCGCCATGGGCATCATCCCGCTTGGCACCGGAAACCTGCTGGCCCGCAACGTGGACCTGGACGTCAACGACCTCCAGTCCAATGTACAGACGGCGCTGTTCGGACAGCAGCGCTATATCGACACAGCGCGAATGGGCATCGAGAACTCCCGCACCGGACACTCCTCCGAACACGCGTTCCTGGTGATCGCGGGCATCGGCCTGGACGCGGAAATCCTTGCAGACACCAATGATGGCCTCAAGAAAGCGGTGGGTTGGCTGGCCTACACCGAGGCCGGCATGCGGCATCTTCCCGGCAGGCGGCGGAAAGTGTCCATCACCCTGGACGACGGCCCTGAACAGGCCCGGAACATCCGCAGCGTACTGTTTGCCAACTGCGGGCTGGTGCCCGGGGGCATCGATTTCATCCCGCAGGCCATGATCGATGACGGCATGCTGGACGTGGTTGTCATGAGCCCGCGGAGCGCGCTTGGCTGGATCATCATGTACGGCAAGGTCCTGCTCAGGCACAGGGGGAACCTGCCGATCATGACGATGTACCGGTCCGGGAAAATCGTGATCAAGTGCCCCGAGCCGATGCCCACACAGCTCGACGGCGACACCGCCGGGGAAGCCACCAAGGTCACCGTGCGCGTGGAGCCGAGGTCCCTCCTGATCCGGGTGAAGGGCCAGCCGCAGGCCTGAGCGCCGGCGCCCTGTTGGATAGGTGGTCGCGCCTTAGGCGGTGGCCTTCTTGGCGGCCTCGGCGGCAGCTTTGGCAGCCCGGGCCTCGGACTGTTCACGGATCATTGCCTGCTCTTCTTCGAAGCGCAGGCGGTCAGCGCGGTCTGCATCGTCGCCGTCCCAGTCCTGGTTATCGGCAGTCGGTTTGGGATTGACAATCATTCCCTGGCCGTCATTGTCAGTAGTGCTGCTCATGACCCGCTCCCTTCGTTAGGGGCCGTCCCCCAATGTGGATCAAGTAAGCATACGCATTGTATTAACTGCGCGGTAGTACTTGGACCTACGCTGTGGGCGAAGCCCCGGAAACGGTTTCGGAGGGGGATGCCTGCCCGCGAACGATGGCCCCCACCCACTCGTGGGCAGCCTGGAATGCTTCGTCGGACGTATGCGGGGCAACGTACGCGGCTTGGGCATCCGCCCGTTCATACGAACCCAGAAAGCGTGTGGCGGGACTGATCCGGTGGAGCCCTGCCAGCGCATCGGCAACCCGAGCGTCGCCAATGTGACCGTCGGCGTCAATGCTGAAGAAGTAGTGGCCCAGGTACTGCCCCGTAGGCCGGGATTCGATCCTGCTGAGGTTGACTCCCCGGGTTGCGAACTGATCCAGGATTTCCATCAGCGCACCCGGGTGGTCCTCCGGGAGGGGAACCACCACGGTGGTCTTGTCCGCGCCGGTGCGCTCCGGCAGCGTCCCCGGCCGGCTGACCAGGACAAACCGCGTCACGGCGCCGGGATTATCGCCGATGTTCTCAGCCAGCACGGTAAGCCCCGGCTGCTCCTGGGCAACGATGGGCGCGCAGATGGCGGCGTCGTAGTGCGCGCCGCCCTCCAGCAACCCCATGGCGGAAGCCGCGGTGGACAATCCTGGAACATATTCGACGCCGGGAATATTGGCATCAACCCACAGCCGGCACTGTGCCCAGGCATGCCCATGGGTCGAGACCCGACGGATCTGGGAGACGGCAACTCCGGGCCGTGCCACGAGCACGAAACTGATGGGCACCAGGACTTCGCGGATGATGCGTAGTTCCTGCCCGCTGGCGATGGCATCGAGGGTGGCGGTCACGCCTCCCTCCACGGAGTTTTCGATCGGCACCATGGCGGCATCGGCGGAGCCCTCCCGTACCTTGTCCAACGCCGCGTTGACGTTCGAGGCCGGGATGCGGTTTGCCGCCTCAGCCCCGGGAACCTGCAGCAGCGCCGCCTCGGTGAAGGTACCTTCGGGCCCGAGGAAGGTGTACGTAACGGGGGACGCGGGCATCGAATATTCCTTAGGGGTTATAAATTGGCGGAACCAGTATCCCGGCCGCTCGATCAACTCAGCACCGGACAGGCGGGCTGGCTAGAGAACCAGGGGCTTCAGTCCGTTGTCCGAAACGAGCGGCCGGCCGGACTCAAGCCACTGGTCCATTCCGCCTGCCACGTTGATTGCCGTGTAGCCCTGTCCGGTCAGCCACTGGGCCGCACGGAAGGAGCGGCCGCCGGTCCGGCAGATCACGAACACGTCCTCATCGGGATCAAGTTCACCAAGCCGCGACGGGAGCTGGTCCAGCGGGATGTGGAGGGCGTCCTCCGCGTGTCCGGCTACCCATTCGTAGTCTTCGCGGACGTCCAGGATCACAGCGTCAGCCGGGATGTCGTTGACTGGCACGGAATCGAAATCGCTCATGGGAGTCCTCTTTCGGAGAATCAGGGTCTCCTTCCAGCCTAGCGCCAGCCGCTCGCCCCGTTCCCGAAACCAGGGACAAGTTACGCTGTTGCTGACCCGTAGGAGGATCCTTGCCCGCTGAACAGCCCACCATCCTGGCCACCTCTGGAGGCTTCAAACCCGGAGTCCGGACCCGCTTGGAATTTGCCCGCCTGATCCATCACGCCTCCGATCTTTCCGGGGTCAGCGGGCGGGCACCGCGAGTGACGTACCTGGGCACGGCTTCAGGGGACCAACGCTGGTTCAGCGCGGAAATCGACGAGGCCGCGCGGGTTGCGGGCTTCGACTTCAGCCACCTGAATCTCTTCACCATGCCCAACCACCCGGATCCGGAGGCGCACCTCCTCGAGCAGGACGTGGTGTGGGTGGGCGGGGGCTCCGTAGTGAATCTGCTGGCTGTCTGGCGCGCACACGGGCTGGACAGCATCCTCCACCGGGTGTGGCAGCACGGCGTGGTGCTGGCGGGCGTTTCGGCCGGATCCATCTGCTGGTACCGGGGCGGCACCACCGACTCCTTTGGACCGGAGCTGCGTGCCGTCAGCAACGGACTGGCCTTCCTGCCGTTCGCCAACGGCGTGCATTACGACTCCGAGGAAAGGCGGCGGCCGCTGGTCCACCGCCTCGTGGCTGATGGGACCCTGGGGGAAACGCACTGCACTGACGACGGCGTGGGCCTGGTCTATCACGGAACGGAACTGGTGGAGGCGGTAACCGAAGTCCGCGGCAAAGGCGCGTACATCGTCACTGCTGAGACTGACGCCTCTGGCGCCAAGGCCGCTTCCGAGAAGCGCCTGGAGCCACGTTTCCTTGGCTGAAATCCACGAGCTGTCCGCCGTCCAGCTGCGGGACAGCCTGCGGTCCGGTGAACTCTCGGCCCGGGAAACAGCTGCTCATTACCTGGCCCGGATCGAATCAGGCAACCGGCTCCTGGGTGCCTTCATCAACATCACTGCCGAGCAGGCCCTGGCCGATGCCGATGCCGCCGATGCAACATTCGCGCGGCTCCGGCGCGGTCCGTCGGCGTCGGCGTCCGGGGCAGGGGCCGGTGAAGGGTTGCCCCTGCTCCACGGCGTGCCGGTCGCGTTCAAGGACCTGACTGACGTCGCGGGAGTGGTGACCACCCACGGCAGCGCCGCCCTGGACCACAAACCCGCAGTGGCTGACGCAGCCCTGGTCACCACACTCAAGGCGGCCGGCGTCGTATCGCTGGGCAAGACCCAGGTTCCCGAATTCGGCCTGACCGCGTACAGCGAAAACCGCATCGCCCCGCCGTCGCGCAATCCGCACGCCCCCAGCCGGAGTTCCGGCGGTTCCTCCGGAGGCAGCGCCGCCGCGGTTGCCGCGGGGCTGCTTCCGTTTGCCCCCGGGTCCGACGGCGGCGGTTCAGTCCGCATACCAGCCGCGGCATGCGGACTGGTGGGCCTCAAACCGGGCCGTGGAGTGGTAGCTGCCGGGGAGAGTTCCGGTGATCCGGCGCGGCTGGTGGCGGCCGGTCCGCTGGCACGCAGCGCCGCGGACGCAGCGTTGCTGATGGATGCGCTGGCGGCCACGCCCGGAGATACTTACCTCGGCTCTGTTACGCACGAGCCACGCCCGCTGCGAATTGGCATGACCTTGGACAGTCCCTGGTCCACTACCTTTCCGTTCACCCCCGAACCCAATGCCCTCGACGCCCTTCGGGTGGGCATGGAACTCCTGGAGCGTGCCGGCCACCGGGTTACCGAAGCAGCCGTCCGGTACGACAACCGCTACCCCGGCGCGTTCACCACTGTCTGGACCGCCGCCGTCGGCACCGCCAGGATCAGCCCGCACCGCGAGGCGCTGCTGGCCCCGCTGACGCGGACGTTCCGGCGGCGGGCGCAGCAGCGCAGTGCCGCCAAGCTCAATGAGGCCCTGGCATTCCTGCGGCAATTCGAACGCGACACCGTCGCCCAGTACGGGCAGTGGGACCTGATGCTGATGCCCACGCTCGCGCAAACTCCCCGTCCCGTGGGCTGGTTCACCGGTGCCGCCCACGGCGATGACCGCTGGCCTTCCGCCGAATGGGCCGGCGACGCCGACGGCGACTACCGCAAACAGTGCGAATACGCGCCATGGTCCTCCATGGTCAACGTCTGCGGATTGCCGGCCATCACCATACCCGTGTACTGGACAGGCGGCGGCGCCGGTCAGAGCCTGCCGATGGGCATCCAACTGGTGGGGCCCGCGGGCTCCGAACGGCTGCTCCTTCAGGTGGCGGCACAGCTGGGGTTCTAAGGGCGAAGCACCAAGCTTTGCGATGCTCCGCCCTAACTTCCCAAAAAAACTGACGCCCCCGTAACCCATTGGTAACCGGGCAGGAGCAGAATAAAGGGTAGGTCTCACATCAGCGGCGATCGCCGACGGCAAGCACTCAAAGAGGAGCTGCAATGGACATGAACGCTGAGCACCCATTCACCGGCGCTGGGGATACGGGGGCGCTCAGGTCGGACCTGAGCAATGTCAATGTCCGGGAAGACCTGGCCCGCGCTGGCCGTTGCGCCAACGTCCACTTGGCGACCGGCCGGACCTGCCTGCTGCCGCTCCGGCATCACGGACCCTGCGAGTTCCACAAACCCCAGGAGGCAGACGACATCCTCCGCGGCTGAGCCCCAGCCACGGAGTGGAATAGCCGTGGATAGGGGGTCGACTGATGGCTGCGACCGGAGGACGATTAAAGGGCAGTCACTATGAGGAGGTCTGTGATGTGCTATTCATCGAGCAAGGACTTCGGGTGGGGCTATAAGAAGGAAGCCGACCGGAAGCCCGAAGCGCGCCAGGAAACACCGCCGGACCGTCCCGAGCCGCACTACACGGCGCAGGACTTCAAGTTCTGGGCCTTCCCGCTTCGCCGGAAGACACCCGCAGCTGAAGAACCGGTTGCTGACCGCACGCACGAGAGAGTCTGACCCCCGCTGGGCCGGAACTCCCAGAAGAAAGGCCTCCCCCGGGAGGCCTTTCCGCTGGGCGCTCACCTTAGAATCAGGCGGGCATCGTCCATCCGGAAGCTTCATCCTGCTGGGAGAATGGCTGCATGCTGGGACACTTCGTGCACGCGGCTTCAGTTCGGATGGACCCCGACGCCGACCCTGGAGCACCGGGCGCCGCCGTCACCCTGGAATTGTGCGGAAGCTGGAGCCACGAACCGCCCTGTCCGCTGGCCCCGCACCACACCAGCCCTGAGCGGAACGGTGCCGCGGTGGACCTGCGGATCGTCTTCGCCGTTGAACCGGCGCGGGAAGCCGAAGTTCGCCGCCGGATAGATAAGGCCCTGGCTTCGGGCTCCCTCACCGGTCCGGACAGGGTAAGGACGAACTGGTCCCTGCGGGACAGCCACGCAGGGGTGCTGAGCGCTGCGGAAAGCGAGCAGGCGAAGCGGATCGCCACGACCTAGGCCGCGCTGGACCGGTGGGTCAGTAAGAATACCCGGACGTGCTGTACATGGCCCCGAACACGGCGACCAGCAACCAGAAGCCGCCGTATCCCAGCAGGCAGAGGTAGCCCAGGACCAGCCCGGTGATGGACAGGCCCTTGCTGGAGGGTTCACGCTTGAGCGCCAGGTGGCCGGTGATGATCGCAGCGACCTGTGGCAGCAGGAACCACCCGAGGATGACCGAGGCGATTCCGCACACCATGCTGGCGATGCTCAGCCCCTTGGGCTCGGCCGGCGCGCCGTAGTAAGCGGGCTGCCCGTACGGATTGGACTGAGCGTAGGGGCTGGAAGGCTGGCCGTAGACACCGGACGGCTGGCCATACGGGTCGGCCGGCTGCGAGTACGATCCACCGAATTGCCCGCCGGGCTGGCCATATTGGCCGGCGCTGTATTGGTTCTGGCCAAACTGCGGCGGCTCGGACTGGGAATGCCCGTACTGGCCCGCACCATACTGGGTCTGGCCGAACTGGTTCTGGCCATAAACGGGTGGGGCGGGGATCTCCGTGCCCTGCGGCGGCACAAATTGCGGTGGCTCGTAGCCCGCCGGCGAATCTCCCGAACCGTGGGTGCCGGACCCCTGTGAATCCGGGCGCGGCGTTGGCTGGTCACTCATGATTTTCCCCCTCAAAAGTCTTTGGTCCCAGCCTACCGCCGACACTATGGCGGGACTACCGGCTGACGGGACTACCAGCCCCAAAAAGGCAGGACATACACGGCAAAGATCACAAAGGCGCCGAGGAGGACGAGCCTGGCCGTGCTGCCGGCAGCGTGATCGTGTGCCCTGGCCTTGCGTCCGCCCGTCCGCGTCATGATTCCCCTGCCGCCATGGCCGGCGGCCACAGGCCGACGTAGCGCGGTCCTGCCTGACTGAACCCGGCCTGGGTGAACCCGGCCCGTCTCTTCCGGTCCCGTCCCGGCGCGCCCATCAGCTGACGCCGCACTCGCTGACCTGGTGACAGCCGCCGCGCTCATCCCCAACAGCGCACTTTCGGCCTGCTCCTGAGTAAGCATCTGCCCCAAGTGCGCGTAGAGGCCGACTACGGTCTGCTGGTCCAGGACGGTTGGGAGGGCCCTAACCGCCGCAACAACGTGATCCACCCCGGCCACTGCCACGTCTGAGCTTGTGACCCCGAAGAGGTGAGGCTGTGCAGCCATGCAGATCAGTGACCGGACCAGCCGCCTGTGCGGAGGCGCCAGCACGGAGGCCACGGCCGCGCACTGGGCCAGCGCGCCCTCCACGGATTGCGTCCGTGAATAGCGTCCCTGCCAAAGAACGCCCGACGAAACCCGCACCTCGCCGGTCCAGTTCTTGGCATCCACCACCACGATGCCGCCCGGGCCCACGAGCACATGGTCCAGGTTGGCCTTGGGCCGCCCGGGCCAGTGCACGTCATGGAGCACGTACCAGCCGTGCGGGATCAGCTGGCTCAGCCTGTCGGCGATGATCCTTTCCCCCACCGCCCCCGCGTCCCAGGATTTGGTTTGCCGCTCCGCCTGGTCGAGCTGGCGCCTGAGCCGTGCCACCCGTTCCGCAGCCAGCCTGGACTGCTCGGCTGCGCCTTCGCCTGCCGCCATGACCGTTCCCCCACTCTTCCGCCACCCGACGCTGCGGTGAGTCCCGCCGTCGTCCTTGTCCTTACGAGTTTTTTGAAAGTAACAGCGTCGCGGGTGGCCGGTATATAAGTACTTTTAGGCCTGTGTACTCAGGCTGACTACTTGCTTCGCATCCGTCGCAGCAGATTTTCTTTCGTCATAGGGGCCGGATTTTGGACCCGGCGTTTGGACTCCAGCCCCCGTCTGGCATGCTGGTGCCATGGCTAGCCGCGCGGGCACAGTTGCCCAACCCCAGGACCTTGTTGACATCACTGCGCTCCTTGACGCGTATTACGACATCACACCGGACCTGGGGGACCCCGGCCAGCGCGTGGCGTTCGGCACCTCCGGGCACCGGGGTTCGAGCCTCAAGGCATCGTTCAACGAAAAGCACATCGTCGCCATTACGCAGGCCATCGTGGAGTACCGCGCGGGTCAGGGCATTACCGGCCCCCTCTTCCTGGCCAAGGACACCCACGCCCTGAGCGAGCCGGCGCAGAACTCGGCGCTTGAGGTGCTGGCCGCCAACGGCGTCCACGTCCTGATCGACGCCCGCCACGGCTACACGCCCACACCCGCCCTGAGCCACGCCATCCTGACCTACAACAAGGCCCGGCTGCCCGGGGCGCCCGAGGCCGATGGCATCGTGGTCACGCCCAGCCACAATCCCCCGGCCGACGGCGGCTTCAAGTACAACCCTCCGCACGGCGGACCCGCCGACTCCGACGCCACGGGCTGGATCGCCAACCGGGCCAACGAACTGCTCGAAAATGACCTCCGGGGCGTGAAGCGCATCCCGCTGGCTGACGCCCTCGCCGCGGACAGCACAGGAAAATTCGACTTCCTCAGCAGCTACGTTGACGACCTCCCGTCGGTGCTGAACCTGGACGCCATCCGCGACGCCGGCGTCCGCATCGGCGCGGACCCCATGGGCGGTGCCGCAGTGGACTACTGGGGCGAAATCGGCGAGCGCCACCACCTGAACCTCACCGTAGTGAACCCCACCGTGGACCCGCAGTGGGCCTTTATGACCCTCGATTGGGATGAAAAAATCCGGATGGACTGCTCGTCACCGTCCGCGATGGCCTCGCTGATCAAGCGGATGTCCGACGGCGGTGCTGCCGCCGCCTTCGACGTCGCGACCGGCAATGACGCCGACGCCGACCGCCACGGCATCGTGACCCCCGATGGCGGGCTGATGAACCCGAACCATTACCTCGCCGTCGCCATCGATTACCTCTACCGCAACCGCAGCGGCTGGAACCCGGACTCGGTGGTGGGCAAGACGCTGGTCTCTTCCTCCATCATCGACCGCGTGGCCGAGAGCCTGGGCCGCAAGCTGGTGGAAGTTCCCGTGGGCTTCAAGTGGTTTGTGCCCGGCCTGCTGTCCGGAGAAGGCGCATTCGGCGGCGAGGAATCGGCCGGCGCTTCCTTTAACAAGAAGGACGGCAGTGTCTGGACCACCGATAAGGACGGCATCCTGCTGGCGCTGCTCGCCTCGGAGATCACCGCGGTCACTGGCAAGTCCCCGTCCCAGCTCTACAAAGGGCTAACGGACCAGTTCGGCGCCCCGGTCTACGCGCGCATCGATGCCGCAGCCACACGGGAGCAGAAGGCGGCACTGGGCAAGTTGTCGCCGTCGGACGTCACGGCAACCGAGCTGGCCGGCGAAGCCATCATTGCCAAACTGACCGAGGCGCCTGGCAACGGTGCGTCCATCGGCGGGCTGAAAGTGGTCACCGAGAACGCCTGGTTCGCCGCCCGCCCCTCCGGGACCGAGGACGTTTACAAGATCTACGCCGAGTCCTTCAAGGGCGAGGAACACCTCAAGCAGGTCCAGGCAGAGGCCAAGGCCCTGGTGGACGGCGTCATCGCCTAGCGGACTGTCGAGGCTGCGTGCATTGCGTGGCTGCGTAGACTACGTGGCTCGGCAGCGGGAGCCGGCCGGCGATGTGTGGCGGGCCGGCCTTAGACTGCCACCACCCAGATCGCGTCAGAAGCCGAGGCCCCCAGGTCGATGTCCCGCTCGGGTTCGTGCACCCGGACGGTGGTCACGTCAGCATAGGGGCGGTGCTCCCTGACGGTGAGCCTGGTATCCGGTGCGAGGCCCAGCTCGGTGAAGTAACGCAGCATCTGCGGATCCGCATCCGAAATGCGCGTGATGGCCACCGTGTCCCCCGCGGCGGTTGCTGTGAGCCGGGTCCCCTCGGGCAGGCTGGGCCGGCCGTCGGCGCCGGGGATGGGGTCGCCGTGCGGATCCCGGGTGGGATGGCCAAGCTTTCGGTCCATCCGCTCAATCAGCTTGTCTGAGACGGCGTGCTCGAGGACCTCTGCTTCATCGTGGACCTCATCCCAGCTGTACCCCAGCACGTCCACCAGGAACGTCTCGAGGAGGCGGTGCCGGCGGACCATCGCGACGGCATGTGCCCGCCCGGCGTCAGTGAGCTCGATACTGCCGTAGGGCGCGTGCGTCACCAACCCCTGTCCGGCCAGCCTCTTGATCCCGTCCGACACGGTGGAGGGCCGCACACCGAGCCGTTCGGCCATCACGCTGACGGTGATCGGGGCCGGGGACCACTCCGTTGCTGACCAAATCAACTTCAGGTAGTCCTGGGCGGCGGAGGATAAATCAGAGACCGGCATGACGCCCATGGTATCAACCCGCAGCCGAATGTTAGGCTCACCGAACAAATTTGTTTTGGCAATGAAGCATCCACAACACCACCGAGGGCCTGGCAATCGTCACGCCGTTGGCGAAGCAGCCACCGGGCCTGTTCCGGCTAGCTGTGCTGGGACTGATCGCCGGCGCGCCCGCCATCGCCGGGGCACTCCTCGGGGCTACGGCCTACCAGCCGTCACTCTCTGCCTCCTGCTTGGCATCGGCACGCGGCGGTAATGTTCGCCACCGGCCTGCTGGTCCAGGCGTAACCCCACATCACGGGCCTAGTCTGCGGCGATGTACCCGTCCTGGGGAAACTTGGCGCCCCTATACTTGTCGTAGCAACGGCCGGGGGGCTTCCATGGAAAAACGACGCATCTGTCTTGTCATTGAGGACAATGACGACATCCGCGGATTGATCGGGATGGTGCTGAAACGCGCCGGTTTTGAGATCCGTTCGGTGGCCACCGGCACTGAAGGCATCGCCGGGGCAGCAGATCCGGCCGTCTCCCTCATCACCCTGGACCTGGGGCTGCCGGACATGGACGGCCACGTCGTGGCACGGGCAGTTCGGGCGCTGAGCTCCGCGCCGATGCTGTTCATCACTGCCCGGGCGGAGAACGATGACCTGCTTGCAGGAATGGCCTCGGGCGCCGCCGCCTACCTGACCAAGCCCTTCCGGGCCCAGGAACTTCGGGATGTCGCCAACCAGCTCTGCCCTGACCCCGCAGGCGCCCTGGTAATCACGGGCGACCAGGGGGAACTGGCGAAGCGACGCACCTAAAAGTACCTCTTGCGTCGCCGCCCGGACTGCTAGACGGTGCGGACGACGTCGTCGTAGCTGAACTTGGGCTTCGCGGCACCCCAGGCGCCCTCACCGGGCTGCCCGATATTGACCACCAGGAAGCTCTTCTGGTCGCCGGCAGGGAAGAAAGCGGCGTCGATGGCGCCGAAATCCGCTCCGGTCATGGGTCCGGCTGCGAAACCAAGCGAGCGGACGGCCAGGATGAAGTAGCCTGCCTGGAGGTGGGCGTTGTTGTTGCCGGTGGAAGCTGCAAGCTCCGGTGAGGCGTCGTACATGGCCTTGGGCGCGTTGTAGCCGGGGAGGAAGTTATCCCACTGGCCGGCCCAGTCGGTGTCATAGCTGAGGATCGCCACAAGCGGCGCGGAAGCGGTCTTGGCCTTGTTGCCGTTGGACAGCGCATCCACGAGCTTGGCGCGGGCTTCATCGGAGCGGACGTAGGTGACGCGCAGCGGCTGTGAGTTGAAGGCGGTGGGGCCGAACTTGGTGAGCTCATAAATGGCGCGGGCCTGGTCCTCGGTCACCTCACCGGTGAAGGAGTTGGCTGTGCGGGCCTCGGCAAAGATGGCGTCGACGGCGGCCGAATCGATGGCCGCTTCTTCGTGGGCAATAGTCATTGGCTTACCTTTCGCTGCGCAGCCTCGCCGGACGGCGGCTGTCTGTTCCTCTTCCTATGGTTGCAACTTCAAGCGATTGGGTCCTCTTCCCGTGACCCCACGTGACGTTGCACACAGGAGGGCATGCGGGCCCGGAACCAAGGGTTGTTCGAAGATCCTGACGTTGACGGCAAGGAACCGCGGACACGCTTAGGAACCGAAGGCAGCGCGGTATTCTTGCAGCGGAAGATCCCTGCCACCTTGCGGCAACCCCCTTTGAAAGGCCCACGCCATGAGCATGCTTGGAATGAAATGGAAGCTCCACGGCACAGGCAAGTCGATCCGGCCCGGCCACGTAGTTGGCCCCGATGAGCGGCTGGCGTGGCCCTTGACCATCGGGGTGGGGATGCAGCATGTGGTGGCCATGTTCGGGGCCACGTTCCTGGTCCCCATCATCACGGGCATGCCGCCGGCCACCACCCTGTTCTTCTCCGGCATCGGCACGCTGCTGTTCCTGGTCATCACCAAGGGCCGTGTGCCCAGCTACCTCGGCTCCAGCTTCGCCTTCATCGCCCCCATCATGGCGTCCCAGCAGCAGTTCGGCGTGCCCGGCGCGCTGGGCGGAGTGGTGCTTGCCGGCGTCGCACTGGCCCTGATCGGTGCGATTGTGCAGAAGTTTGGCGCGGGGTGGATCAACCGGCTGATGCCGCCGATCGTCACCGGTGCCATCGTGGCGCTGATCGGCCTGAACCTCGCCCCCGCCGCCAAAATGAACTTCGATGCCGCCCCCATCACCGCCGTCATCACACTGGCCACTATCATCCTGGTCAGTGTCCTTTTCCGCGGAATTATTGGACGGCTCAGCATCCTGGTGGGCGTTGTGGTGGGCTACCTGGTAGCCATGCTGCGCGGCGAAGTGAACTACGAAAAGATGGACGCCGCCGCCTGGGTTGGCCTGCCGCAGTTCCAGACGCCGGAATTCCACTTCGGCGTCCTGGGCCTCTTTGTTCCTGTGGTGCTGGTACTCGTGGCTGAGAACATCGGCCACGTGAAGTCCGTGGCAGCCATGACGGGCCAGAACCTCGACGGCGTCTCCGGCCGCGCGCTGATGGCCGACGGTGCGGCCACTGTCCTGGCCGGCCTTGGTGGCGGATCCGGCACCACCACCTACGCAGAGAACATCGGCGTTATGGCCGCCACGAAGGTCTATTCGACGGCGGCGTACTGGGTTGCCGGGGCCTTCGCCATCGTCCTCAGCTTCTCGCCAAAGTTCGGCGAACTGATCGCCACGGTGCCGCCCGGGGTACTGGGCGGTGCTGCCACCATGCTGTACGGGATGATCGGTATCCTGGGCGTCAAGATTTGGGTACAGAACAAGGTGAACTTCTCCAACCCCGTGAACCTGACTACGGCCGCCGTGGCCCTGATCATCGGCATTGCCGATTACACCTGGACCATCGGGGAGCTGAAGTTCACGGGTATTGCGCTGGGCTCGGCAGCAGCCCTGGTGATCTACCACGGCATGAAGGCGATCGCGAAGGCCAGGGGAACGGCAGCGGAACCGGAAACGGAGCAGTCAGGGCTGCCGCCGGCCGTCAAAGCAGCGGTCAATGCGGCGGCCAAGCGGGCACCGAAGAAGCGCTGACCCAGGCAAGGCTCCAGTCAGGCGGCGCTGCTCCCGCCGATGAACGGTCCCGGCGGGCTGCCGATGCCAAAGACCGGGCCGGGTTCGGGCCGTTTGGCGTGCAGCCCTTCGTCTTCAGCCGTGTGCGGCCTGAGTTGCCTGAGCACCCACGGAACCAGGTACTCGCGTGCCCAGATAAGGTCCTCCGCCCTGGCCTGGCGCCAGCTGCGCGGCGGCAGCTGCTTGGGCTGCAGCGGCATCAGGGTGTGCGGGACACCCAGGGCATTCAGCACAGCCGCCGCGATGGTGTGGTGCCCCAGCGGAGAAAAGTGCAGCCGGTCAGGATCCCACATCCCCGGATTTGAGAGCTCACGGAGGAACCACAGATCCACCATCACGGCATCGTGGCGGGCGGCTACGGCATGGAGATTTTCATTGAAGATCGCCACTTTCCCCCGGATCTGCCCGAAAACCGGAGTGGCTCCCCAGTCCGGTCCGGCGAAGAGGACCACTGTGGCGCCGGATCTGGCCAACTGGCCAACGCCGTCGTCGATTTTTTCCGCCAGCCGGTCAGGGTCACTCCGCCGGAAGACGATGTCGTTGCCGCCGGCGGACAGCGTCACCAGGTCCGGTTTTAGAGCCAGGGCAGGTTCCACCTGCTGGTCGAGGATCTGCTGCACCAACAGGCCCCTGACGGCTAGGTTGGCGTAGGCGAAATCCGGCTGGTTGGTGCTGAGTTCTTCGGCCACGCGGTCTGCCCAGCCGCGCAGCCCTCCTTCACTGAGCGGTTCAGGGTCCCCCACTCCCTCGGTGAACGAGTCCCCGAGCGCGACGAACCGGTGCCAAGGATGCGGTGCAGGGTCCGCAGGGCCATCCCGGGATGGCCGTTCCTGCTTCCAGACGTTCATGCCGAACTCCCTGTCTTGTAAGGCCCCTTTTTGCGGGCCGGTGATTCCACTGCCACGAGTCCGGCGAAGCCTGCATCGTCCAGGCCCGGGGTTACCGGGTCCCGGCGCGAGGCCGCCACAATATTCAAGGCAGCGTCGCGAAGCCCCTGATTGTTGTGCTTCGCGACGGTTCGGAGGTACTGGAGCGCTACTTCACGGCTGAGCCCGTAGTCGGCCATCAGGGCGCTGATGGCGAGGTCCATCAGCACCATGGAGCTTTGGGCTACGGCAAGTTCGGCACTGGCCTCCGCGCGTTCGGCTACCCGCAGCACCACGCGAAGCGCCCTGGCTACTTCCCGTGCGTACGCGCGCGTCAGGACGATGTCCTCGCTGGTGAAGGCATGCGGTGTGGAGGCGTAAAGGTTGATCGCTGCGCTGGATCCCGCCGTGGATACGATCGGCATGCAGAGCAGGGACCTGACGCCGTGGTCAGCAGCGGCGGCGGCGTAGCCTGGCCATCTCCTGTCCCGCGCGGTGTCGGCCAGGTGGACAAATTCGCCTGAACGTATGGCCTCCAGACCCGGTCCGTCCTCGAACGAGCATTGCTCCTGGTCTGCGGCCCTGGCCACGTCGCTGCCTGCAGCGATGGTATGCGCGTCCCCGTGGCGGAAAAACGTGGCGGCCCAACTGATGCCGCGGCGGTGGCCATCGATGCGCCGCATGAACTCATGGGTGACCTCACCAAGGAAGCTCTCCACTTCCTTGCTGTCGAACACCACATCCTGGGAGGCCGGGAGTGACTCCCAACCTGCATCCCCCGGGGTCTCCGCAACCATGGTCCACGCCTCGCTACGATACGAGCCGGCCCACTTCAAAGCCTGTTACTAGGATACGTCCGCGAACGGCCCTACAGGCCGGTTCCAGACCGAAAGTAACTGGTGCGCGGCACGAAAAGGGTGCCGTCCGGCACGGAGCCGAACGGCACCCAGGCAGACGCCGGGCGGCACCGGCAGGTTAGCCGGCGTCGAAACTCTCGTCGTCGTCGTCCTTTGGCGCCTTGTCCGCGGGCAGATCGTTCCCGCTTCCGTCCGGAAGGCCGGCCGCCTCCTGCCCGGACTCAGACGAGAACGGCTCGGAGCCTTGCTCATCAGCGTTGGATTCGTTGATCTCGGCCTCCGCGGAGGGCACGTCCGCATCGCGGGGTACCGGCGGCTCCCCGGGCTCGAATCCGGGATCGTTGGTGTCGGTTTCGGCGTGGTACTGCTCGTCCGTGCCACCAAAGCGTCCGGCGCCGGGCTCGCCGGCACTGTCCTGGTCCTCTTCGGCCAGGTGACCGAGGTTGGGCGTGCCCGTGGGGAAGGTTTCTCCCGAGGCGCTGTCCTGGTTCAGGCCCGCGGCGTCGAAGTCCTCTTCCTCGCGGGGCTGCGCGAACTGCTTGTTATCGGCACCGCCCATCTCCTGCTCCGCGGTGGGCGTGCCGTAGCCCCCGACTTCCTCTTCCGGCTGGTTGTCCTGACTCATGGTTCCTCCTGTTGTGGATGTGGATGAATCTGACGTGCAAACTTCTTCGCTATAGCCCCTTGCCGCCGGTCACTGGCAGCACGGCACCCGAAATGTAGGACCCCTGGTCGGAGGCGAGCAAGACATAGGCCGCTGCGAGTTCGGCGGGCTGGCCCGCGCGCTGCAAGGGGGTGTCCTGACCAAACTTGGGCAGTTTGTCCGGCCACTCGGTGGCCGGGATCAGCGGCGTCCAGATAGGGCCCGGGGCCACCGCGTTCACGCGGATTCCCTTTGGCCCCAGCTCCTGGGCAAGCGCCTTGGTAAAGGCCACCTGCGCCGCCTTGGTCATCGCATAGTCGATCAGCCCCGGCGAGGGATTGAAAGCCTGAATGGAGGCGGTGGTGATGATCGAAGCACCGGCTTTCAGGTGCGGAACCGCGGCCCGCGCGGTCCAGAGCAACGAGTACAGGTTGGTCCGGAATACCCGGTCGAACTCCTCAGTGGGAAGCGACTCGAAACTCTCGCGGTTCTTCTGGTATGCCGCGTTGAGCACCACGACGTCCAGGCCGCCAAACTCAGCCACCGTATCCTCCACAATCCGGGTGCTGAATTCCTCCTGTCGCCCGTCGCCGGGCAGCAGCAGGGCGCGCTTGCCAGCTTTCCGGATCCAGTCGGCGGTGTCCTGGGCGTCGTCCTCCTCCTCCGGGAGGTAGGAAATCGCGACGTCGGCCCCCTCACGGGCGAAGGCAATGGCCGCCGCTTTGCCGATTCCGGAGTCGCCGCCGGTGATGAGCGCAGCTTTGCCTTCCAGTGCGCCATGGCCTTCGTAGCTGTGCTCGCCGTGGTCCGGCCGCGGGTCCATGGGTGCTGTGAGGCCGGGTTGTTTTTGTTCCTGCTCCGGGAAGGGCCCGGAGTGGTAGCCGCCCCTGGGGTCGGTGGGCGGGTCGGTCTGTTTCTGCGTATCGCTCATAGTCCACCTACTCACGTCAATCGGTTTTCGAAGGGCTCCTGCTTGCGCCGGTTCTTCGAAACTATCCCGCTGGGCGAAGCAAAGTCCACCGTTCAGGCTGAATAATCAGTAAACTTATCAAACGTTGATCTTGGCGCAACTTCAGCCTAGTTTTGGAGCACGCGGCGCCGCAGGAGGATCCCTGCGACGAGGCAGCAACCGGGCGGAGAGGGAGAAGGCATGTCTGACGTGGAGGACTACACCGGAAGCACAGGCCGCAACGAGACCCGGGAGGAGCAACTGGACCGCAACTGGGCCGAACTCTTGCAAGAGCTCCGCGTGCTGCAGACCGGTGTCCAGATTCTCGCAGGCTTTCTTTTGACCCTTCCATTCCAGGAGCGCTTCGAACACCTCGACGATTTCCAAGTCACCCTCTATCTTGTCAACGTGGTCATTGCCACGCTCACCACTGCCTTTATCCTGCTTCCCGTCAGCGTGCACCGCCGGCTGTTCCGGCAGCGCCTCAAGGCGACGCTGGTCTCAAGCGCCGATTCCATCACCAAGATCGCACTGGCCGGGGTTGCCATGCTCAGCGTTGGAACGGCAGCCCTCGTATTTGATGTCACTGCGGGCCGCTCAGCGGGCCTGACTGCCGGCGGAATCCTGCTGGCCGTCCTGCTGGTGCTGCTGATCTACGTCCCGCTGCGGCTGAACCACCGTGCCAAGGGAAGCCAGCCAGGCTCCTAAAGCAAGCAAGCCAGACGGTCAGGAAACCCCGGGAGATGGAGCAACAATGCGCACATGGGCCAAAGAGCACGGGCTGCTGCTGGCCAACGCCGGCTTATTCGTGGTGTTCTTCGGCGGGATGATCCTGTCCGGCGCAGCTGCTTACAGCGAGGAACAGGCGGCGCATGGCCAGCAGGCGGTGACCGTCCTTGAGTACCTGTCCACTGGAAACTTCGTGGAGGCCACCTTCGAAAACTGGGAATCGGAATTCCTGCAGATGGCCATGTACGTCATCCTGACGGTCTTCCTGTTCCAGAGGGGCTCTTCGGAGTCCAAACCGATGGGCAAGAAGGCGCCGCAGGACCAGGACCCGCGCGATGCGACCATCAAGGACGCCACTCCCTGGCCGGTGAAGCGTGGCGGCCTGGTACTCAAAATCTACGAGCACTCGCTGTCCCTGCTCCTCCTGGCCCTCTTTGTCTTCTCCTTCACCATGCACGCGCTGGGCGGCACGTCGGCATACAACGAGGAACAGCTCAGCCACGGCGAATCCACCGTCACGGTCCTGGAGTACTTGGGAACCAGCCAGTTCTGGTTCGAATCCTTCCAGAACTGGCAAAGCGAATTCCTCGCCGTCGCCGTCCTGGTGGGAACGTCCGTCTACCTCCGCGAGAAGGGCTCCCCGGAATCCAAGCCGGTCGCCGAGCCGCATTACGAGACCGGGGCGTAAGCCGCGCTCTCGGACCTTTGGAAACACCCATCCCGAACAGGACCTGGACAGGAGAGTTCCATGCAGAGAATGCTGAGGACCATCATCGTGGCGCTGGCGCTGTTGGCCGCCGCACCGCTGGCCGCGGCAGCCCATGCCGCCCCAACCGCCAGCCAAGCGATTGAGGCCAAAGCCATTGAGGCGCAGGCAGCCGTACCGGCTTCGACCGTCAGTCCATCCCCCACTGACCCGGCATCAACCGGTCCAGCCAACCCGGGAACGGGTGAAACGGGCGACGCCGAAGCGACGCGGGTGGACTACGCACCGTGGGTGATCGGCGCCGTCGCCCTGGTCACCCTGGTGGTGGTCCTGATCTGGCGCCGCCGGAGGAACACCACCATCGTCTAGCGGCGTCTCCGGTCAGAGGCCTTTCGCTTTTCATCCAATAGGCGCCGGACCCAGCTCATCAAGCAGCTTCTGCATGGCCACATACGCCTTGTTGCGGTAGGCGATCAGCTCTGGTGTACGCTCCGCGGGGACGTTGAGGAAGCCGGCCCCGGTCTTGGTGCCAAGCTTTCCGGCCTCCACCAGGTCGCTCAGGATCCTCGGGGTGGCGAACCGTTCAGGGAACTCCTTCTGCAGGGATTTGTAGCAGAAGTTGTACACGTCCAGGCCGGCCATGTCGGCGATGGCGAACGGGCCGAAGAACGGCAGCCGGAAGCCGAAGGTGGTGCGGACCAGGGTGTCCACGTCGTCCGCCGTCGCAATGCCCTGCTCCACCAGCTGCGCCGCCTCGTGGAACAGCGCATACTGCAGGCGGTTGAGCACAAACCCGGTGGTGTCCTTGACCACGGCGGTCTGTTTGCCGGCTGCGTGGACCAGCTCGCGGACCGCGCCCACGGTGGAGGCGGATGTTCCGGCGTGCGGGATGATCTCCACACCGGGAATGAAGGGCGACGGGTTCGAGAAATGCACACCCAGGAACCGCTCCGGGTTGCTGACCGGCCCGGACAGTTCGGCGATGGAAATGGTGGAGGTGTTGGAGCCGATGATGGCGTCCGGCCGGGCCGCTGCACTGATGCGGGCCAGCGTCTGGTGCTTGATGGCCAGGATTTCGGGGACCGCCTCTTCGATGAAGTCCGCGTCCGCCACCGCTTCCTCGATGTCCTTCGCGGCCCACAGGTTCTGCTTCAGGATCTCGGTGGAACCTTCTGGGAACAGTCCATCGGCCACGAACTGGTCGGACTCAACCAGGAGCCGGTCGTAGTTTCCCTGGGCCACCTCGGCGGACACATCGGAGAGAGCCACACGGGCCCCGCCCAGAGCCAGGACCTGCGCGATCCCGCCTCCCATGTAGCCGGAGCCCACGATGGCGATCTTCCGGGCACCGCCGGTGCTGGTTGGGTGGGATGAATTTTTAGTCATGATCAGACTGCTTTCGTGGATTCGGGTTCGTAGGAGCAGATGGCGTCCACCTTCGCGGCGGAGGCCGAGGTCTCATCAAACCGGTAGCCGAGCCATTCGCCCACCAGTTTCTTGGCCAGTTCCAGGCCGATGACGCGCTGGCCCATGGTGAGGACCTGCGCGTTGTTGCTCAGCACCGAGCGCTCCACCGAGTACCCGTCATGGGCCGTGACCGCCCGGATTCCCGGGACCTTGTTGGCCGCGATGGCCACGCCCAGTCCGGTGCCGCAGATCAGCAGGGCGCGGTCCGCCTCACCCTGGGCCACCTTGCGGGCGGCGTCGACGGCGACGTGCGGGTACGCGGTGGTGTCTCCAGCACCAACGCCCACGTCCAGAACGGACGCAACGCGGCTGTCAGCTTCGAGCAGGGCCTTCAGCGCGTCCTTGTACTCGACGCCGGCCTCGTCGTTCCCGATGACGATCCGCCATCCTGCCGCATCACCGGCGCTCATGCCTGAGCCCCGTTTCCGGCCACCAAAGCGGCCGCCATGGGAGAAGACAGGCGTGGCGGCGACTCGAAGTAATCAGATACCCGGGTGGCGATCAGGGCAAAGGACACCGCTCCGGGATCCGGGTGGCCCAGGCTCTTTTCGGCCAGCGGCCGCGCCCTTCCCTTCAGCGGGCGCAGGGATGCGGTGGCGTCGGCCGCCTGCCGGGCTGCGGTCACCGCGGCGGTCAGCGCCCCGGTCACTGGCGTGCCGTCGTCGAACGCGGCCACGAAGGCGTCCCGGAAGGGAAGCAGTGCGTCCACCATGGTCTTGTCGCCCAGATCAGCCTTGCCCAGGGTGGTGACGGCGTCCGCGAAGGCGGTCACTGCGGCCGCTGCGTCCCCTCCGCTGTAGGAGTCCTTGTTGCCCAGGGCCTGCCCGGCCGCCGCCAGGGCGGATCCCCAGAGCGCCCCCGAGGTGCCGCCGGCGCGTTCGCTCCACGCTTCGCCCGCCGCAGTGAGGACGCGGTGAACCGAAAGTCCCGCGCCAACAGCTTCACCGGCCGCTGCCACCGCGGCGTCCACGCCCCGGCGCATGCCGACGCCATGGTCGCCGTCGCCGGCAATGGCATCCAGCCTGCCCAGTTCACGTTCATGGACGACGACGGCGTCCCTCGCCTGGACGAGCACGGCGGCTGCCAGCCGGCCCAGCCCGGCTGCTTCCGCCGTCGTATCTTCCTCCTCGGCGGCCAGGGCACGTTCCGGTGCGGCCAGTTCCCGCCGAGACCGCGGTGCCAGGCTGCCCTTGCGGTACCCGGGGGTGTCGGCCGGGGCTGTCCAGAAGCGCTCCAGTTCGTCATCCAGCCACAGCAGGGTGAGGGACAGCCCGGACATGTCCAGGCTGGTGACCAGTTCGCCGCATTCCGGTTCCACGATGGTCAGGCCTGCGGCGGTGAGGAGCTTGTCAATCTTGCCGAACAGCAGGAACAGTTCCTCGTACTTCACCCTGCCGAGGCCGTTGAGGATGGCCACTACGCGGTTCCCGGCATCATCGGGCCTCTCCCGGAGCAGGCCGGAAACGAGCAGTTCGGCCAGTTCGGACGCCGTGGGCATGGGATGGTCGGAGATCCCGGGTTCACCGTGGATGCCCAGCCCGAGCGACATCCCGCCGGCCGGCACGTGGAACAGCGGTTCGGCAGCGCCAGGCAGGGTGCAGCCGTCGAAAGCCACGCCGAGGGACCGCGTGCGGTGGTTGGCCAGCACGGCGAGCCGTTCGACGGCGTCCAGATCAAGTCCCGCTTCGGCTGCTGCGCCGGCGATCTTGAAGACGGTCAGGTCACCGGCGATCCCCCGGCGCTTGTCGATCTGGTCCAGCGGGGCGCTGGCAATGTCATCCGTGACCAGGACGGTGCGGGTCTCGATGCCTTCGGCGTTGAGCCGCTGCTGCGCCTCGCCGAAATGGATCACGTCCCCGGCGTAGTTGCCGTAGCTGAACAGCACGCCGCCGCCTGCGTTGGCCGCCTTCGCCACCCGGTACGCCTGCCCGGCGGATGGCGACGTGAAGATGTTGCCGCACACGGCGCCTGCGGCGAGGCCTGGCCCCACCAGGCCGGCGAAGGCCGGGTAGTGGCCGGAGCCGCCGCCCACCACCACGGCCACCTGGCCGGCGGGCACCTCGGTGGAGCGGACCACGCCGCCGTCCACCCTGGCCACGTAGCCGCGGTTGGCTGCCACGAGGCCGTCCAGTGCCTCCTGCGCAAAGTCGGCGGGGTTGTCAAAGATCTGGGTCATGGTTTCCTCATCGAATCCTTGGGTTGAAAACGCCGTGATGCCGCGCCTACACGCGGGCGGGCTGCGCCGGCTGCTGCCGCCCCTGGGCCACCTGGCTGCTGCCCAGGGCGTATCCGCCGGTCTTGGGGAGGACGTGCCGGCGGAGGTAGTCCTGGTTGGTGGCCGAAACACTCAGTCCGTCCCCGCCGTAGTGCTCGGTGCACAGGATCCCCTGGAAACCGGCGGACAGTGCCATCTTGAAGGCCTCCCGGTAGTTGATGAGGCCGCTTTCCATGGGGGCCGGCATGGCCACATACATGTCGCGGGCCACGTCTTCGTCGCGGAGGTAGTTCTTCATGTGCCAGAAGTTGGCGTACGGCAGGGTTTTGGCCACCAGTTCCCGCCAGTCCTCCACCGGCCGGTGCAGCCGGATCAGGTTGCCAAGGTCCGGGTTGAGGCCCACATTGGGGAGCCCAATGTCCTGGACAAGGCGCACGGAAGAATCTGCGGTGCCCAGGTAAGTGTCCTCGTACATTTCGAGTGAGAGCAGGAGGCCCACCTCGGCGGCGTGCCGGCCGAGTTCCCGGAGGCGTGAAACGGCGTTGCCCCAGGTTTCCCGATCTCCCTCCGGGTCCTTGTGGCCTTCAACCGTCCAGAACCAGAGCTGTTTCTGCTGCTCCGGCGTGATGGCCTGGTGGAGGCCAAAGGAGACAACCTCGCAGCCCAACTCCGCGGCCGCGTCAATGGTCCGGTGGCTGTAGGCGAGGTTGGATTCCCAGTTCCGCCCGTCAATGACGCTGCGGCGGATGGCGGAGATGGCAGGGGTGCCGATGCCCACGTCCTGTGCCGTCTGCCTGAAGTCGGCCAGCCGGTACGGGCTGAGGTCGCCGGGCCGGACCCAACTGTCGGTCAGGTCCGCGTTGGCGAACCCGGCGTCCTTGACCTCGGTCAGCACCTCTGCCCAGGCGGAGGGATCAGCATCGTTGATGTGGGTTCCCTGCGCGCTGGTGCCCGGGAAGGGCAGCATGGCCGCGGTGATGGGCCAGTTTTCGGCGGTGTAGGCCATCCCTAGACCGCTTCCTGCGTCTGGAGCCTGTCCAGATCCTCGGCAAGGACGGTCAGCTCGACGCCCGCCGGCCGTTCCACGGTGCTGCGGATGGCTACGGCCGCGCCGCTGTGGGCTGATTCGAGGACCGATTCCATGACCTCAAGGGCGTGGTAGGCCATGGCGCCGCCCGCGCGGGGTTCGGCACCCGCCGGTGTGGACGCCAGGTCCGCGATGCCGAAGCCGCGCCCGGAGTCAACGTACCCGGCGGACACCGGAAGGGTTTCCCAGTCCTCGGCCCCGAGGGAAAACAGCTGGACGTCGCCGTCGAAGTAGTTGGGATCGGGGACCACCAGGGACCCGCGCTCCCCATGGATTTCGATGTTCGGTGACTTGGATTTCACGGCGTCGAAGCTCATGAAAAGGGTGGAGAGCGCGCCTGAGGCGTGGACCAGGACGCCCGTGACGTGGGAATCGATGGCAACGGGGACCTTCTCGCCCAGGCGCGGGCCGGAACCGATGGTGCGTTCGTTGCGGGTATGGCTGGCGGCGCCGATGACCGAGACGACGGGACCCAGCAAGGTGACCAGGGCGGTCACGTAGTACGGGCCCATGTCCAGGAGCGGGCCGCCGCCGGGCTGGTAGTAGAAGTCCGGGTTCGGGTGCCACCGCTCGTGGCCCGGGGTCACCATCGTGGCGGAGGCCGAGATAGGTGCGCCGATCAGACCGTCATCGATCGCCTTGCGCGCGGTCTGGATGCCGGTCCCCAGTACTGTGTCAGGAGCGCAGCCGACGGCGACGCCCGCCTCGCGCGCCGCATCCAGCACCTGGCCTGCCTCGGCAGTGGTGGCGGCGAGGGGCTTCTCGCCGTACACGCTCTTTCCGGCGGCGATGGCCTTCAGCGCCACCTCGGCGTGGGCGGCGGGGATGGTCAGGTTCAGGACCAGTTCGACGTCGTCCGCGGCAAGGAGTTCCTCGACGGTAATGGCGCGGACACCTTCGTAGGCATCCGCCACGGCCTGGGCGCGTGCGGGGTCCAGGTCCGCTACGGCCACGAGGTCGATCTGTCCGAGTTTGCGGAAGTTCGCCAGGTACTGCGCGATGATGGCTCCGCAGCCAATGATTCCGACTTTCAACGGCTTGCCCACAGCAGGCCCCTTTCGATGATGGTGCGGACGTTGGCGTCCTGGAGGATTTCGACCCGGTGGCCGGGGGTGGCGACGAAGATGCGGCCTTTGCCCCATTGGCGGGTCCAGATGGCCGGTGAGGTGACTTCGCGGTTCCACGGGTCCCACTCGCGGACCTTCTGGGTGGTGGTGGCCAGGACGTCGATGTAGTCGTCGGAGAGTACCCAGTACTGCTCGGTGACAAGGTCGAAGTCGGAGATGCCCTGGGTGATGGGGTGCTCCGCGGCCGCCGGAAGCATGTTGACTGTGTAGGGAACGTAGTTGTCCGACTGCTCGCCGACACACTCGTCCGGGTGCTTGCCGGGGTGGCAGGCGAACTGGCCGCCGATCAGGTGCAGGTAGTCCGAGTTGTTACGGTACGAATCGGCGATGCCGCCGTGCCAGCCGGCCAGGCCGGTGCCGTTTTCGACGGCGGCCCGCAGCCCGGCGAACTCGTCTTTTTCGATGGTGGTCATGGTCATGCACTGCATGACCAGGTCCACGCCGGCCATGTACTCGGCGTCGGCATAGACCTTGGGGGATTCCTCGACGCGGACGTCGTAGCCGTTGTCCTTGAGGTAGGGGATGAAGAGTTCCGTGGCCTCGTACGGCTGGTGGCCGTCCCAGCCGCCGCGGACCACCAGGGCGTTCTTGCGTTCTGTCATGTCGGAGTTTCCTTTTGTTTGGCTGCCGGCCGGGGCCGGAAAAGTGTGGGTCAGCGGCTGGAGAAGGCGGCGTCGAAAGCGGCTGCCGGCGGGGCGATGCGGGCGAGTTCCTTGACCATGGCCAGTGCCTGCGGTGCACCGACGAGCCGGTCCATGCCGGCGTCCTCCCACTCGATGCTGGTGGGCCCGGTGTAGCCGATGGCGTTCAGGGTGCGGAAGATCCGGTTCCACTGGACGTCCCCGTGCCCGGCGGTGACGAAGTCCCAGCCGCGCCGGGGGTCCGCCCACGCCAGGTGGGAGCCCAGGCGCCCGTTGCGGCCATCGAGCTGGCGGACTGATTCCTTGACGTGCACGTGGAGGATGTGGTCCGCGAAGTCCTGGAGGAACATCACCGGATCCAGGTCCTGCCAGATGAAGTGGGACGGGTCGAAGTTAAGCCCAAAGCTCTTGCGGTGCCCGATCGCCTCCAGGGTGCGCTTGGCCGTCCAGTAGTCGTAGGCGATTTCGGACGGGTGGACCTCAAGGGCGAAACGGACGCCCACCTCGTCGAAGACATCCAGGATAGGGTTCCAGCGGTCCGCGAAGTCCTGGTAGCCGGCGTCGATCATTGCCTCGGAGGCGGGCGGGAACATGGCCACCGCCTTCCAGATGGACGAGCCGGTAAAGCCTGTCACTGTCTTGACGCCCAGGCGCGCGGCGGCCCGTGCCGTGTCCTTCATGGACTCCGCGGCCCGGCGGCGAACACCCTCTGGGTCGCCGTCGCCCCAGATCTCCGCGGACAGGATGCCCTGGTGGCGTTCGTCGATGGGGTCATCACACACGGCCTGGCCGGTGAGGTGGTTGGCGATGGCGAAGACCTTCAGGTGGTTCTTCTCCAGGATGTCCAGCCTGCCCTGGAGGTAGTTGTCGTCCTCCGCCGCCCGGCGGGGGTCCAAATGGTCGCCCCAGCAGGCGATCTCGAGACCGTCGAAGCCCCACTCGCCGGCGAGCCGGGCCACCTCCTCGAACGGCAGGTCGGCCCACTGGCCGGTAAAAAGCGTGATTGGTCGTGTCATGGTGTTCCTTCTCCTGTGTTCACGTTCCTAGACCTTCTGCCACTGGCTGGAGTTGGCGGCGCTGGCCTCCACGGCCGCCAGGACCCGCTGGACCTGCAAGGCGTCCGCGAAGGACGGTTCCGGCTGGCGGCCCTCACCGATTGCGGTGACCAGGTCCACCACCTGGTGGGTGAAGCCGTGCTCGTAGCCCAGGCCGTGGCCGGTGGGCCACCAGTTGCCGACGTACGGGTGCTCGGGTTCGGTGACGAAGATTTTCCGGAAGCCGGCGTCCGGGGACTCTGCCGCGTCATAGAAGGACAGGACGTTCATGTCCTCGAAATCGAAGGCGAGGGAGCCTTTGGTGCCGTTCAGTTCCAAACGCATGGCGTTCTTCCGGCCCAGCGCGTACCGCGTAGCTTCAAAGACGCCGATCGCACCCGCGGAAGCGCCGCCGTCGAACCTTGCACTGAAGATGGCGGCGTCATCCACGGTGACCTTCCCGCGGGGCGCATCGCCGCTGAGGTCGCCGTGGCCGCCCAGGCCCACGAGGTCGCCGGCCAGCGGGCGTTCCGGGACAAACGTTTCAAGCAGCGCCGAAACGCCCGTGATGCTCTGCCCTGCCACCCACTGGGCGGCGTCGATGCTGTGCGCACCGATGTCGCCGAGGGACCCGGACCCTGACTTGCTCTTGTCCAGCCGCCAGGTCATGGGGGCGTTGGCATCAGAGAGCCAGTCCTGCAGATACTGCGCCCGGATGTGGCGGATCTCGCCCAGCCGGCCCTGCTCCACGAACCGTTTAGCCAGCGCCAGCGCCGGGGTGCGGCGGTAGCTGAAGCCGCACATGGACATGACTCCCTGCTTGGCGGCGGTCTCTGCAGCGAGGGTCATCCGCTCGGCTTCCTCCACGGAGTTCGCCAGCGGCTTCTCGCACAGCACGTGCTTTCCGGCCTCGAGGGCTGCTATGGCGATCTCGGCGTGGGTGTCGCCGGGTGTGCAGATGTCGATCAGGTCGATGTCGTCGCGCTCGATCAGGCGGCGCCAGTCCGTCTCCACCGAGTCCCAGCCCAGCTTGTCCGCGGCTGCCCTGGCGGCATCGGCGTTCCGGCCGGCGACGGCGGTGAGCCGGGGCTGCAGCGGCAGGTCGAAAAACCGTGGTGCGGTGTGCCAGGCGTGGGAGTGTGCTGCGCCCATGAAGGCGTAACCCACCATGCCGACGCGAAGGGGCCGTGCGGAGGTCATGTGTCTGTCCTTTCGTGAAGTTCCTGGTTGTTACTTACTGAATCCGGCGGTCAGGCCGCTGAGCAACTGACGGCGGCCCACCACGTAGAGCACGAGGATTGGGAGGGTGCTGAGCACCACCGAGGCAAGCACGGCCGGAATGTTGACGCTGTATTCCCCTTGGAAGGTCCACAGACCCAGGGGAAGGACGCGCAAGCCGGGGCTCTGGGTAAGGATCAGCGGCAGCAGGAATCCGTTCCATACATGCAGGCCGTTGTAGATGGCGACAGTCACGATCGCAGGGCGGGTCAGCGGCAAGGCCAGGCGCCACATGGTCTGCCATTCACTGCAGCCGTCCAGCCGCATGGACTCGAACAGTTCGTTCGGCACATCACGGATGAAGTTGGACAGGATCAGGACCGTCAACGGGATAGCGAAGGCGATGGAGGGGAGCATGAGCGCCAGCAGGCTGTCGTACAGGTTCAGCCGGATGATCATCAGGTAGATCGGGATGATCGTTGCCTGCAGCGGTATGGCCAGTCCCATCAGGAACATGCCGTTGACCATCTTCAGGAACCTGCCCTTGCCCCGGACAATGGCAAATGCGGCCATGAACGAGACAAGCACCGTGGGGATGACGGCACCGAGTGTGACGATGGTGCTGTTCATGAAGTACTTGGCGAAGTCTTTCTCAAGGACCAGTTGGTAGTTCTCCAGGGTTGGCTCTGTGGGAAGGGCCAGCGGATTCTGGCCGAAGTAGCCTGCCTGCGTCTTCAGGCTGGTGATCACTACGTAGTAAACCGGAATGATGATGATGGCCAGCCAGAACCAGCCGCCCAGGCCAGCAGGGACGTTGAGCCGCCTCATCCGGGAACCGAACCCCCGCTTGACGGCGGACGGGTTGGCCCGGGAACCGGCGGGAGTTTCCTCCGCGCTGCTTTTCAGTACAGTGCTCACCCTACATACCTTCCAATTGGCTGCCCTGCTTGTCCTTGCCTCCAAGGCGCTGGAGGAACAGGGCGAGTGCAAGGCCGATGAGTACGAGAATGACGGCGATGACGCTGGCAGGACCCATAAGGTTGGCCCGGAACCCCCGCAGGTACATGTCCAGGGCCAGGATCCGGGTGGAGTTGCCCGGGCCGCCGCCAGTCAGGACGAAGATCAGGTCGAAATACGTCAGGGACCCCACCACCATCAGGGTGGACGAGGTGATGATGGTGTACTTCAACTGGGGGAGGGTGATGTGGAAGAACTGCTTGATAATCCCCGCCCCGTCGATCTCCGCTGCTTCGTACAGTGACTTGGGAATCTGCCGCACTCCACCCTGGTAGATGAGCGTATGGAACGGCACGAACTGCCACGCAATCACAAAGATCACCAGCCCCAGTGCCAGATGCGGGACTCCCAGCCAGTCCTGGGCCAGGAACGGCAGCCCCAGGCCTGTGGCCAGGCCGAAATTCGGGTCCAGCAGGGCCTTGAAGGCGATCGCGACGGCGGCCGACGAGAGCAGCAGCGGCAAAAAATACAGCACCGCCAGGGCGGCCCGGTAGCGCTGGCTTCCAGCGGTGAAGACCCCCAAAAGGAGGCTGATGGGCGTCTGCACCAACCACGACGCGATCATGATCAGGAAAGTCAGTCCGAGGGAGCTGTACAGCCCCGGGTCCGCAAGCACCGAGAACCAATTGCCCAGCCCCGCCGAACCGATGGCACCGATGCCGTCCCAACTGGCGAAACTCAGGATAAGGACACCGGCCAGCGGGACGACGGCGAAGACCAGGAAGAAGACCAGGGCAGGAATTGCCAGCCACGCGAGGGCCGTATTTCGCTGTCCGCTTTGCCCAGCGTCAGTTCTGGCGTTGGCCCTGGTCCCACGGGCGGTGGAGACGGCGTTACTCATTTCCCGAGGGTGGCATTCATGTTCTCAGCGAACTGCTGGGGCGTGATCGACTTGAGGAACAGCTGGTCGATGTTGTTCAGCAGGGCTTCGGCGGCGGTGGGGCTCAGGGCCTGGTCCCACGACTGCTGGAAGTTCGGCGCGTTCTTGGCCAGATCGTAGACGAAATTCAGGAAATCCTTGTCGGCCGACGTGTTGAGCTTGTCTTCGATGCCGTTGACAATCGGAACGGATCCGGAATTGATGTAGGTATCGATGACCGTCTCGGTCAGGATGCCGTCCTTGAAGAACTTCTTCGCCGATTCCTTTTCCTTGTCTGTGGCCTTGGAGGAGATCGACATGTACTGCGCTGGGTTCCCCACACCGTTCTTAGGGTCGCCCTTGCCGCCGGCAACGGTCGGGAACTGGACGAAGCCCAGCTTCCCGTCCTGGACGAAGTTCTGGCCGCCCTTCTTCATGGCGCCATAGGTCCACGAACCATGCAGCATCATGGCTGCCTTGCCCGTGAACAGAAGCGCCTGGTCAGCATTGGAGTCAGCGGCGATGGAGGAGAAGCCCTTGATGAAGCCGTCTGCCGAGACGAGCTCCTGGATCTTTGTGCCCGTCTCGATCACGGCCGGATCCTTCCAGGCATTGGGCTTTCCTTCGAAGATTGCCTTGAATACCTCGGCGCCGCCGATTCGGTCGAGCAGGTATTCAAGCCACATCATGGAGGTCCAGCGTGACTGCCCACCAAGGGAGAACGGCGCCACCCCCATGCCATTGAAGGTCTTCACCAGGGACATGACGTCATCCCAGGTCTTTGGCGGCTGGACGCCGGCCTTCGCGAACAGTTCCTTGTTGTAGAACAGGACGATCGGCGCGACGTACTGGTTGGGCAGCGCGTAGATTTTCCCATTGACGGTAGCTGCACCGAAGGACGCCGGGAAGAACTTCTTCTTCAGGTCAGGATTCTCTTCAAACCAGCCGGTCAGATCGTCTACCTGGTTGGCCTCGGCATAGGTTTTCAGCGTCCCGCCGCCCCAGCCGTAGATGATGGTGGGTGCCTGGCCGGCGCCGATCGCGGTTTTGATCTTGGTTTTGTAGGCATCGTTTTGGAAGTAGGTCACCGCGATTTTGTCGTTGGCGTTGGCCGAACTAAAGGTGTCCACCGCCTTCTGCATCGTGGTCTGGTTCGGTTCGCCGGACAGGTACCACATGCTGGCACCGCCTCCGCCGTTGCTGGAGGTCCCCGGTCCTGACGTTCCACAGGCAGTCGCCGCCATGGCAGCAAAGGGAGTTAGGGCAGCAAGGGCGAGGAAAGAGCGCCGGGAGGACTGGGGTTGCTTCATTGCTTCTCCATCTGAAAGTGCTTCTTTGAGCCATCCGACGGGCGTGGGCCGCCTGATGTGTTTCGAAATATTTCGGACCGGTGATTTAGGTCACGGTCTAAACTAAGTCCATGAAAGCCGCGCCGTCAAGAGGTTTCGGAAAGTT
Source organism: Arthrobacter sp. R4 (assembly GCF_051365025.1). Classification (NCBI taxonomy): domain Bacteria; kingdom Bacillati; phylum Actinomycetota; class Actinomycetes; order Micrococcales; family Micrococcaceae; genus Arthrobacter; species Arthrobacter sp. R4. The sequence goes on along the minus strand of NZ_JBLWIJ010000008.1, from coordinate 108,051 downwards.
TCGTACGATCTGTGCAAGTACGCTTGACCCTGACAGCGACGTTCTGAAGAATGCAATTACCGAAACTATCGAAAGGTTGCGAACCTCATGGCACACAAGACGCGCCAGGCTAAACCGACGCTGGCCACCGTGGCGCGGCAGGCCGGGGTCTCAACACCTACAGTCTCGAAAGTCGTGAACGGCCGTGAGGACGTTGCGCCGGCCACACGCGCCCGTATCTTGGCCGCGCTGGAACAGGCCGGGTACCAGTCGCCACTGCAGCGACGTGCAGCCGGAGAGACCGGCACGGTCGTTGAGGTGGTCATCGACGTGCTCGATTCCGCCTACATGGTTGAGGTTCTCAATGGCGTACTGGAGTTTGCTGCGGGTGCCGACGTCGAGATTCTGGTAAGCGTCACCGGCGCGGCGCCGATGGGCCAGCGCAGCCCCGAACGTCGCGCACAGCGCATGCTGGACGAGGGCAGGGCGGGAATGATCGTGGTGACGTCCGCTTTCAGCGAGGCCCAGCTGCATGCGTTCCGGCGCCGGCATATTCCCGTCGTCGTGATTGATCCGCTCAATGCGCCCTCGGCCGACGTGGTCAGCGTAGGAGCGACCAATTGGGCCGGTGGCAAAGCAGCGACAGAACATCTGCTGGAGTTGGGGCATCGCCGCATCGCCTACATAGGCGGCATCGAGGGGGCTGAATGCAACCAGGCGCGCCTCCACGGCTACATGGCCGCGCTAATGGCGAGGGGCGTGCCCATTGATCCCCAGTACATAATTTCCGGGGGTAGGTTCCGAAGGGAGAGCGGCATAACGGGGCTCAGGGCGCTGCTCAAGCTGGACCATCGCCCCACGGCAATCTTTGCCGGAAGCGACAGCATTGCGCTGGGTGTCATCAGCGAAGCAGGCCACCACGCCATAAATATTCCTGAGGACCTCAGCCTTGTGGGCTTCGACGGAACAAAGCAAGGCGAGGAATCCACACCGGCGCTGACATCAGTTGCCCAGCCACTGGAGGAAATGGGGCGCGCAGCGCTGCGCGCCCTGCTCCGCCAGGCCCGCGGGGAAGTCCCGGATTCCCACCGCGTCGAACTGGCTACCCATGTAATCGTCCGCGATTCAACGGCACCACCCCCGGCCTGAGCGCCCCGCACCAAGCCACAGGAGGGGAGCCGTCAGTGGATCAGGAGCCCGGGGTCCCTAACGGGCAGTTGATCCGTCACTGCTGAAGCTGGGGCGGGCAACCGGCTCATCAAACACGGGCTCTCCGCTGGTGAGGTCTACGTCGGACTCCCGAATCGCATATTTCATGGCCGCTTCTGCCGCTTGGGGGTCGCCCGCTTCGACCGCATCGAGCACCCGCCGATGGTCCGGGACCGGATCGAGCCAGGCCGCGCCGGGATGGTGCTGGATCCTGTTTCGGGCATTAAGGGCGTGCACAATGACCACGTCAAGACGCATCATCAGTTCGTTATGCGTCGCCCGCAGCAGGTGGAGGTGGAAGTCCTGGTCCGCCGCGGCGAGCCGTTCGACGTCCTGCCCCGCCATCTCGAACTCGGCGAACGATCGCCTCAGCGCCTCAATATCTTCCGGCTTCCGATACTGTGCAGCCAGCTTGGCCGCGGCCGGTTCAATGACGTCCCGCAACTGCGAAAGCTCCGCCAGGAGACGGTCATCGTCTCGCCGCGCGGAGCGCCGCCACATAATGACGTCGCTGTCCAGCAGCTTCCAAGCCTTGCGGTCGTTCACGATCGTTCCGCGCTTTGGCCAGGAGTCGATAAGCCCCTTCTCGCGAATGACGCGCAAGGCCTCCCGGATAGCAGTTTTGCTGACTCCGAACTCGGGCTCGAGGGAGTCGACGTCGATCCGGGTTCCCGGGGGGTAGTCGCCCCGGACGATGCGGAGCCCAAGCATGTCAACGAGGCCCGAGTGCAGATTGGTCATGTAGACAACTTTACCCCGCTTCCCGTTCACTATTGCCTTTATACCTATTATTAGTAATATAAGTATTGATGTGGCGAAGCTCACCACACGATCGCTTACGAAGGAGTAGCTATGTCATCACGCCTATCCCGCCGCTCGAGAACAATTTCGATCCTTGCCGTCCTGGCAGCGGGCGCCACGGCACTCGCTGGATGTTCGCCGGCGTCCAACGGCTCGTCGGCCAGCCCGGAGCCTGCAACCATTACCTTTGCGGCTTCGACGCTCGGCGACCCGGGCCGTGGGCCCGGCCTGCAGAAGCTGATTGATGAGTACAACGCCAGCCAGGACACCGTCACGGTCGAACCGGCGTCAGTGCCATACCCCAGTTTCGGCCAAACCGTACTGACACAGATGGGCGGCGGTGAAGGTCCGGACCTGGTCCGCTTCGACATGCCGGAATTCTCGACGGCAGCGTCCTCCGGCCTGCTCGAGCCCCTCGACGACAAGATCGACGCGGAAAAGTTGAACCTCATTCCCGGCCCGGACAAGTACCTGACCGTCGATGATCACCGATACGGCGTGGTCTTCGAGAATTCGAACTACGGCATGTTCTACAACAAGGACCTCATCCCCGAAGCCCCAAAGACATTCGAGGAGTTTGTCCAGACGGCCAAAGACACCACCAAGGGCGATGTCTACGGTCTCGCCTTCCGGCAAACCCAGGCGGAAGAGGCCGGCGTCTGGCAGGACATCTTCAACTACGTCCTTGGCTTTGGGGGTGACTGGTCAGACGGCGAAAAGCTCACCCTCGACTCGCCGAAGGTGATTGATGGCCTGGAAGCGTACAAGCAGCTCTACGACGCGAACGTCATCCCGAAGGGCGCCGACGCCGCTACGTTCCGCAAAATGTTTGCCAACGGCAAGGTCGGAATGGAACTCAACAACGGCGGCTACGTGACGGCCACCAAGTCTGCCAACGCGAACCTCAACTTCAGTGTGGCCCGCATTCCGTTCCCGGAAAAGAAGCAGGGGGCGTTGCTGGCTCCAATCACCGTCAATGCCAACAGCAAGCACAAGGATGCGGCGCTTGACTTCATCAACTGGATGCTCCAGCCCGCACAGCAGGTCAAACTCCAGGAAGTGCTCGGCGCCAGCAGCGTGGCAACGCCGACAGAGCGCAGCGCCGAAAGCCTCCAGAAGTTCCCGTTCCTTCCGACGCTTGATGAGCTGACCGACTCGGGAGTCCCTCAGATCGTGAACGGTTTCGGTCCGCAGACTGCAGACATCCGCCACATCGTAGTAACCGAAGTGCTGACCGCACTCCAGGGCCAGCAGGATATGGCGACTGCGATGGAGAAGGCACAGAAGCAGGCGGAGGAGCTGGTCGGGCGATGACAGACCAAAGCAAGGGTCCGCGCCTTCTGGCGCGGCCCCTTGGGCCGGCTGGGACGCCGGCCCCCGACACCCGTCGCACAGGAAGCAAGCGACGCCGCAGGAGCCCGGCCGGGAGCCCTTGGACCCCGTACCTCTTTCTTGCCCCCGCAGCCCTTTACATCATCGTCTTCCAACTGGTCCCGCTCCTGCAGGAGGTTTGGCTCAGCTTTACGAGGACCACCCTGCTCAACCCAAACAACAACATCTGGGTCGGGCTGGCGAACTACCAGTCCGTCCTGGCAGACCCCGGGTTCCGCCAGACCCTGCTCACCACGCTCATCTACGTCACGGCGTGCGTCATCGGCGCAGTGGGCCTTGGCCTGCTCGTAGCCCTCCTGCTGAACGGCCGGTTCCCTGGCCGGGCGGTCGCCCGCTCGCTGGTCACCGTGCCCTGGGCGGCACCTGGAATTGCCGTCGCACTCATTGCGACATGGATGTTCAACCCGCAGTTCGGCATCCTCACACGCCTACTTCGGGGAATAGGAATCGACCCGGGTCCCAATGGTATCCTCGACAACCCCAGGCTGGCGCTCGCGGCAATCCTTGTCACCACAATCTGGCAGCTGGTGCCGTTCGTGGCGGTCGTGCTCCTCTCGGCCCTGCAAGGCGTTCCGCAGGAGCTGGTGGAAGCCGCTCAGGTCGACGGCGCAGGACGCTGGATGATCTTCCGGGTGGTGACCTGGCAGGTTCTGAAGCCGACGATCGGTTTGGTCGCGGTATTGATGACCATCTGGTCACTGCGCCGCTTCGAGCTGATCTGGCTGATGACCCGCGGCGGACCCCTGGGCTCTACGCGCACCCTCGTGATCGACCTCTACGCCCAGGCGTTTGAATCAAAGCAGCTGGGGACGGCCGCGGCCATCGGCATGGTGGGCATTGTCATCTCCCTGATCGTCATCGCCGGCAGTCGATTCGTCGCCCGCGCGGCCGCCAAGGAGGCATAATGCGCCGCATACGTTTGGGAGTGACGGCCCGTACCCTCGCCGTTCTCTTCGTCCTCGGGATTTCAATTTTCCCCATCTACTGGATGTTTGTGACCGCTCTGGCCCCTGACGAGGCGCTTTTCGGGTCATCATCAATAAACCTGCTTCCCGACTTCTCCCGCTTCGGCGTCTTCGCAGATGCACTGGCGGACGGCCAGGTGGTCGGCTGGCTGCTCAACAGCTTCATCGTTGCAGCCGGGACAACTGTCCTGTCCATCGGACTGGGCATCCCCCTCGGCTATGCCCTGTCGAGGTTCACTTTCCGCGGCAAGGCGGTAGTTGGGCTGGCGCTGCTGTTCACGCAGATGCTCCCCGAGGCGCTGCTGGTTGTTCCGTTGTTTGCTATCTTCCGGCGATTCGACCTGCTGAACTCGCTGCACGGGCTGATCCTGGCCGACACCGCATTCACACTGCCCGTGGTGGCACTGATTCTCAAGGGGGCCATAGACGGCGTTCCCCGCGAGCTGGACGAGGCCGCGAGGGTCGACGGCAGCCGTCCGCCCACCGTCCTCGCCCGCATCATCCTGCCACTGATAGCCCCGGCGATAGCCGCCGCCGCAGTGATCGCCTTCTTCAGTGCCTGGAACGAGTACGTCTTCGCGGTCACCTTCGTGTTCGACAAGTCCCTGCAGCCGGCCTCAGTCGGTGTCGCCGGGTTCATCGGTGAGCAGGACACCTCTATCCAGACCATCATGGCCGTCGGCCTCCTGTTCACGCTGCCGGCCGTCGCCTTCTATCTGTTCGCACAACGATATGTCGTCAGCGGGATGACCGCGGGCGCTGTTAAAGGATGATCCACGAATGAAAATCACCAACCTCGACACCGTCGTTGTCGACTTCTACCGGACGAACCTCATCTTCGTCCGGCTCAGCACCGACGAGGGACTCACCGGCATCGCCGAGGCAACCCTCGAAGGCCAGGAACACGCGGTCCGCGGCGCCGTCGCCGTGCTCGCCGACGCGGTCCGCGGCAAGGACCCCACCCGGATCTCCCAAACCATTTACGAGCTCAACCGCGATGCCTACTGGCGTGGAGGGCCCGTCTCGATGACAGCGCTCAGCGCCCTCGAAATGGCGATGTGGGACGTCTCTGCCCGCGCGCTTGGCGTCCCTGTCCACCGCATGCTGGGTGGACAGGTCCGCGACAGAGTCCGGGCCTATGCCAACGGCTGGTTCTCCGGAGCCAAAACGGCTGAGGACTTCGCCGAGGCCGCCGTCCAGACGGTCGCCCAAGGCTTCCGCGGACTCAAGTGGGATCCATTCGAAGCCGCTGACCTCACCCTCGAACCGCGAGATCTGCGGCGCATGCTCGAGCCCGTCGCCGCTGTCCGCGAGGCAGTGGGGGACGACGTGGAGCTGTTCATTGAAGGACACGGCCGGTTCGATGTCCCGACAGCCATTCGGGTCGCACGCGAAATCGAGCAGTTCCAGCCGGTGTTTTTCGAAGAACCATGCCCGCCGGATGGGATCGATGCGCTCCTGGAGATACGCTCCAAATCGCCGGTACCCATCGCTGCCGGGGAACGCTGGTTCGGACGCAACACCTTCGTCCCCGCCCTCTCACGGAACGCGGTGGACTACATCCAGCCCGATGTCACGCACGCCGGCGGGCTCCTGGAGCTGTCGTTCATCTCTACGCTCGCAGCGGCCCATTACATTCCGTTCGCACCGCACAACCCGAGCGGACCACTCAGTACCGCGGCCACCCTGCAGTTGGGCGCGATGCTGCCCAATTTCCGCTACCTGGAAATCATGGCCTCGGACGTGCCGTGGCGCAGCGAGATCTCCAACGAGCGCCTCCAGCTGACCGGGGAGGGTGACATCCTCATCCCCGAAGGCATCGGCCTGGGCATCGAACTCGACTTCGAAGCGATCGCCGAACACCCGTACACGCCGCACCCGATGCGAATCTTCCATGATGCCGTCGCGGACATCCGCCCTCCGGATGCCCGCTCCTACTTCAACCTTGAGCGCACACCGGCCATCTGAGCAACGGGAGAACCCCCGGAAGGAACAAGCGATGACCACATCACGCGATGAGACACAGAACCGTATCGTCACCGCCCACAGCGCCTATGAGCAGGCCAGAGACCTCGCGCCGCAAGTACGCGCCCGCTGGCTGGAAGAGGTCGCCTCCGCGTTGGAAGCCCACGCTGACGAGCTGGTCACCTTGGGACGCCAGGAAACGCACCTGGAAGAAGGACGGCTCCGCTCGGAGCTCAGGAGGTCCGTGTTTCAACTTCGGCTGTTCATGGCCGAAATCACCCAAGGTGAACACCTTGAAGCAACCATTGATCACGCCGACCCATCGTGGGGTATGGGCCCGCGACCGGACATCCGGCGACTTTCCGTGCCGCTGGGTGTGGTTGGTGTTTTTGGGGCCTCAAACTTCCCGTTTGCCTTCAGCGTCATGGGCGGCGACAGCGCATCTGCCCTGGCAGCGGGCTGCGCCGTCGTACACAAGATCCATGAAGGACATCTGCACTTAGCCGTGCGGACCGGTGCCGTAGTTCAGGAAGCGCTCGAACGGGCCGGCGCGCCCGTTGGCCTTTTTTCCACGGTCGTAGGCCGCGAGGCAGCGGAACTGCTCGTTGACCATCCACTCGTGAAGGCCATCGGATTCACCGGATCGACGGCCGGCGGGAGGGCCCTCTTCGACCGGGCCTCCCGGCGCCCTGCTCCCATCCCGTTCTACGGCGAACTGGGCAGCATCAACCCGGTCTTTGTCACCGAACGGGCATGGAGAGCCAGGCGCGAGGAGATCCTTGCCGGCTACGCCACGTCCTTCACCATGGGCATGGGCCAGTTCTGCACGAAACCAGGGCTGCTGTTCGCACCGTTCACCGACGGCGACGAAATCGCCGGGATTCTTCGCCGGGAACTGTCCTCGAAATCCGCACATTCCCTCCTCAGCCCGAAGTTGCGGGAGGGGTACGACAAAGCACTGAACACGGTCCGGGCTATCCTCGGCGTTGAAGTCCTGGTGCCCGGGGACGAATCGGAGGCACCCCGGCCCACGATCCTGCTCACGACCGCTGATGAAATCCGCCGGCGCCCGGAAATCCTCGAACGCGAGATGTTCGGCCCCGCCACATTGGTGATCGCGTACAGGCCAGGGACAGACCTGGCCTCGCTTGCCCGCCTCCTGGAGGGGCAGCTGACGGCCACGGTCCACGCGGATCCCGACGAAGATGTCACTGAGTTGGTTACGGAACTGAGGGAGCGGGCTGGTCGCCTGGTCTGGAACGCCTGGCCAACCGGGGTGACGGTAACCTATGCGCAGCACCACGGAGGCCCCTACCCCGCCACCACAGCGACCACCACATCCGTCGGAACCGCAGCGATCGGCCGCTTTATGCGTCCCGTTGCGTACGACTCCTTCCCGCCGGCGCAATTGCCCGAGCCGCTGCGGGAGGACAACCCTTGGGGCATCCGGCGGCGGGTCGACGGACTCTACGAATCAGCCACTGCAGGTGAGAACGCCAAATGATCAACATGACCTCACGGCAAATGGTTCCAACTGACTCCCAAGAAGCGGTCCTCATCGGCCGCGTCTGGGACCCCGCCTCCGGCGGTCCAAGAGTGGTCTGTGTCCGGAGCGAAGATGTTTTCGATCTGACCCCCGAAGTCCGCACGGTCGCTGAGCTCATGGACCACGAGAACCCACTGGAGCTTGTTCTCAATACGGCAGCCACCCGCCGTTGGGGCCTCGCGGAATTAACAGAGGCTTCGCTGGAACGGGACCGCAGCCGGCCCCACCTGCTGGCCCCCATTGATCTTCAGGTGGTCAAAGCCTGCGGCGTGACGTTCGTTGAGAGCATGATCGAGCGTGTCATCGAGGAGCGCTGCGGTGGCGATTTCAACCGCGCCGCGGAAGTCCGCCAGACTGTCGCCCAAGCCCTCGGCAGCAGCCTGGAGTCCGTGCGTCCAGGATCAGAGCAGGCCCGGGAGGCCAAGCGGTTGTTGGGTGCCCAAGGCATGTGGTCACAGTATTTGGAAGTCGGGCTAGGCCCCGATCCGGAGGTATTCACCAAAGCACCTGTCCTTTCCTCCGTGGGTTTTGGTGCCGACGTCGGGATTCCCAGCTTCTCCTCGTGGAACAACCCCGAACCTGAGCTCGTCCTCATCATCGACTCCGCCGGCCAAGTCCGGGGCGCAACGCTTGGTAACGACGTCAACCTGCGGGATGTGGAAGGCCGCAGCGCACTCCTTCTCGGAATGGCGAAGGACAACAACGCATCCTGCGCCATCGGCCCACTGATCCGGCTCTTCCACCAGGACTTCACACTCGAGTCCCTACGGACAGAAGAAATCACCCTCACTGTAGAAGGCCGGGACGGCTACCAGATGGAGGGGCGCAACAGCCTGGCCCGCATCAGCCGCCCCTTCGAAGAACTCATCAGGGCAGCCCGCGGAAACCATCACCAATACCCCGATGGCTTCGCCCTTTTCACAGGAACACTCTTCGCCCCCACCCAGGACCGCGACACCGAAGGCCTCGGCTTCACGCACAAGAACGGCGACATCGTCACCATCAGCAGCCCCCGGCTCGGGACGCTCGTCAACCAAACGCAGCGGACCGAGGACATAGAGCCGTGGACCTTCGGGATTGGGGCCTTGTTCAGCTATCTCTCTCAGCTGGCGACGGGCACCCCCGCAGGCGTTGCCGGCGCAGCTCCAGGGCAGCTGGATAACGCGGCCCGGTGAACGACTCGACCCGGCACGAGGGCAGCCATCCAGTCCTGGCGTTGGACTGTTAGGCCCCTTCGAGCACCTGTGTGGTGGCCCAAGTGAGGTACTTGGCGGCATTGGCGACGGCGTCTTCCGGGCTCGCCGCGACATCGAGGAGCTGGGCAGCGGCCACCACGCCGTGTTCGGCGAGGTCCTCCTGCGTCACCAGGATGCGTCCGGCCACCACAATGACCGGGATGCCAAGTTCACGGGCGGCGTCGGCAAGCGCGATGGGCGCCTTCCCGGTCAGGGACTGGGAATCCATGGAACCCTCACCGGTGATCACCAGGTCCGAGACCCCCAGCTGCTCGGCGAGACCGGTGAGCCCGGCCACCAGCGCGAAGCCGCCTTCCAGCTTGGCGTCGGTGAAGGCCAGGAACGACGCCGGGAACCCGCCGGCCGCGCCCGCGCCCGGAATGTTGACGTCCCGGCCGGTCGATTCCCGCAGCACTGATGCCCAGTTCCGCAGGCCGGCGTCGAGCAGTTCAACGGCGTCTGCGTCGGCGCCCTTCTGCGGGCCGAAAACGTGGGCGGCACCCTCGGGCCCGTACAGCGGGTTCCGGACGTCCACGGCAATCCGAAACTGCACTGCGGACAAACGGGGATCCAGCTCTGAGGTATCCAGAGCGACCACGTCGGCGAGCGACCCGCCACCGAGCGGCACTACGTTTCCGGCGGAGTCCAGCGGCTTGAGGCCGAGCGCGCGCAGGGCGCCGCTGCCGCCGTCGGTCATGGCCGATCCGCCAAGGCCCAGCACGATTTCCGTTGCCCCGGCATCCAGCGCCGCGGCCACCAACTGCCCGCAGCCGTAGCTGTGGGCACGCAGCGAGTTCTCGGGGGTGGGCTCCATTTCGGCCAGCCCGGACGCTTGCGCCGTCTCGATCACGGCGGTGGCGCCGCCGAAGGCGGTTTTACGGATGGCCCACGCTGCCCCGACGGGAGCCAGGATGGGGCCAACCACTGCGTTAAGCCGCTCTTCGTAGCCCGCCGAGACGGCCGCCTCCAAGGTTCCCTCGCCGCCGTCGGCCACGGGGAACTGGGTGGCCACTGCGTCCGGGTAGACCCGCAGCGCCCCTTCGGCGATGGCGGCTGCCGCCTCGGCGGCCGTCAGCGAGCCCTTGAACTTGTCCGGAGCAATGAGAATGCGCATGCGGTCCATCATGCCAGCCACGCTCCGGAACGCGCTTGCCAGATCCGTAATACGGACGCGTACTCGGCCGTCTCCCCAACTAAGTAGCAGCAGATGTCGTTTTCAGGGCTCAAAACGACATCTGCTGCTACCTAGTTGGGTGGGGGCGCGGCGGGGGAACAGTCAGGCCGTGGAGCCGCGCACCACGAGGGAGCTCGCCAAGGTCAGCTGGGCCTGTTCCAGCGGCCTGCCCTCCATGAGGGCCCGCAGCTGCTCCCCTGCCTTCTGGCCCAGCGGCGTCGCAGGCAGGTGCACGCTGGTAAGGCCGGGATTGCTCGTAGCCGAATACGGGAGGTCGTCAAAGCCGGCTACGGCAAGCTGGTGGGGAATGCGGACGCCTGCCACCCGGGCCTCCTGCAGCACACCGTAGGCGTGGGTATCGGTACCGCAGACGACGGCGGTCACCCCGGCCCGCTGCCAAAGCGGCCACGCCTGCGTGAAGGCGGCCGCCGCCGCACCGACGTCGATCGTGGTGCTGATAATGCAGCCGGAAGGCACCGAGATCCCCCGCAGTGCGGCTTCTTCCAGGAAGGCGGTGCGCCGGACATCGAAGGTGGCGGTGCCGGTCACGCTGTCCACGTAGGCCACCGTCCGGTGCCCGGCCTCGGCCAAATGGGCTGCCAACTGGCGTGCCCCGGAGGCCACGTCAAGGTTCACTGAGGGCGCGTACGACTCCAGCCCGGGGGCGTCGAGCAACACCAGCGGCCCGGCAGCCGAGAGGTCCTCAAGGAAGTCGGAGTTCGGGGCGTCCACGAGAAGGCCGGCCGGGCGAAGTGCCATCAGCTTGCGGACATCGTGGGCCTGGGGAAACTCGCCTGCATCCGTCACGGACAAAAGGAGCTGGTAGTCCGCGCCCAGGGATTCCCTGACTCCGGCGATGACCTTGGCGAAGAACGGGTTGGAGATATCCGGCGCCACCAGGATGACAATGGAGCTCACGCCCTTGGCGAGCGAGCTGCCCACACTGTCCACCACATAGCCAAGCTCAGCGATCGCGTCCCGCACGCGCGTGATGTTGTCCTCGGATACGCGGCCCCGGGTTTTGCCATTGGCCACCAGGGAAACAGTCGCCGTCGAGACGCCGGCCCGGGCGGCAACCATGGCTGCCGTGACCCGCGGTCCCCGGCCCGGCTGCTGCTGGGTGTGCTCCGCGGTTTCCATACCTCGATGGTAGTCGGCGCTGGCGGCCCACTCGCCGCCACCAGACATCCCAAGGCATCAAGCGCTTGACTCAATCTACGTTAAGCGCTTGACGTACGGACGTCCCGGATGCCATGATCTCCCTTGATTGCTTTAGCGCCCTGCCGGTGCCCCGCCCTGGCAGGCCCCAATGACGTGGAGACAAACGTGGACCCCAACCCCGCCACCCCCGGCCGCAAAAAGATCATCCTGGATTGCGACCCGGGCCATGACGACGCCGTGGCGATGCTGCTCGCGCACGGCAACCCGGATATCGAGCTCCTGGCTGTTACCACCGTGGTGGGCAACCAGACCCTAGAAAAAGTCACCCGCAACGCCCTGTCCGTAGGGACTATCGCCGGCATCACGGGTGTTCCGTTCGCCGCCGGCTGCGACCGGCCACTGGTGCGCACTATCGAAACAGCGCCGGACATCCACGGCGAAAGCGGCATGGATGGCCCCGCCCAGCCCGAGTCCGCCATCGAGCTGGACCCCCGCCACGCCGTCGACCTCATCATCGATACCGTCATGGCCCACGAACCGGGCACCGTGACCCTGGTCCCCACCGCCGGACTGACCAACATCGCCATGGCTGCCCGCAAGGAACCGCGCATCGTGGAGCGTGTCAAGGAAGTGGTCCTCATGGGCGGCGGCTACCACGTAGGCAACTGGAGCGCCGTGGCTGAGTTCAACATCATCATCGACCCCGAGGCAGCGCACATCGTGTTCAACGAAAAGTGGCCCGTGGTGATGGTGGGCCTTGACCTCACCCACCAGGCACTCGCCACCCCGGAAGTCGTGGCGAAGATCGACGCAGTTGGCACCAAACCGGCGAAGTTCGTGATGGAACTGATGGAGTTCTTCACCCGGACCTACAAAGATGCCCAGGGCTTCGACTACCCGCCAGTGCACGACCCCTGCGCCGTGGCCTACGTGATCGACCCCAGCATTGTCACCACGCGCAGGGTGCCCGTTGACATCGAACTCCAGGGCAGGCTGACCCTTGGAATGACGGTGGCTGACTTCCGCGCACCTGCTCCCGCGGACTGCAACACCTCTGTCGCCGTCGACCTGGACCACGGACGGTTCTGGGACCTCGTCACCGACGCGCTCATCCGGATCGGCGAACCGCTCACCGGCGAGAAGGGCACCAACGCCAACGCGGCCGACGTCGAACGCCAGGAACGTGCCCAGGTCACCATCGGAGGGATCAAGTAAATGACCGCCACACTCACCGAAACCAAGACTTCCAGCGGCAACGTCACCGCCCTCATGGTCGCCCTGCTGGCAGCCTGCGTGGCGTTCCAGCTCAACGCCTCCATGCTCAGCCCTGCCCTCGTCACCATGGGCAACGAACTGAACACCGACCAGGCCGTCATCGGACTGTCCCAGACGTGGTTCTTTACTGCGGCCGCACTGTTCTCACTCTTCCTGCCGCGCCTGAGCGACATCATCGGCCGCAAGAAGATCCTGATCGGCATGATGCTGCTGATGGCGGTCGGTTCCGTCATCGCGGCACTGGCCCCGGACGTCACGTGGCTGTTTGTGGGCCGCATCATCCAAGGCGTCAGCGGCCCCACCGTGCCGCTATGCCTCATCATGCTGCGCTCCGCCGTCGCCAACCCGCGCAAGTACGGCACGCTTATGGGCCTCATCACTGCAGTCAACGGCGGAGTGGCGGGCGTTGACTCCTTCGTGGGCGGTTACTTCGCCGAGCACTACGGCTTCCGCAGCATCTTCTGGCTGATGGTGGTCCTTGCAGTCGTGGCCACTGCCCTGATCGCCTTCCTTGCCGGCGAAAGCAAACCGGCTGCCGGAACCAGCATGGACTGGCTGGGTGTGTTCTTCATCGTGGTGGCCGTCGGCGCACTGCTCACGGCCCTGAACGAAGGCTCCAAGCTGGTGGGCGCGTTCTCGGCGGGCACCCTCATCCTGGCCATCGGCCTGGTGGCCGTTGCCGCCGTCGCGTTTTATGCGTTCTGGACGGTGGAAAAGCGGGCGAAGGAGCCCATGGTGGAGACCGCTCACCTGCGCCAGCGCTCCACGTGGGCGCCGCTGCTGACCACTACCCTGACCATGACTGGCATCTTCGCCGTCATCAATGGCATCATTCCCGCCTACGTGCAGGCTGCGGCTCCCGGGTTCGGCGTGGGCCCCACCGAAATGTCGCTCATCATCCTTACGCCGTACGCCCTTCTCGGCTGGGTGGTGGGACCCCTCAGCGGCAAGCTGGCACCCGTGTTTGGTTACACCAAGGTGCTGCGCATCGGCATGCTGGGCAGCGTCGCGGCCCTGGCCATCATCGCGTTCTTCGGGCTCAGCAGCCTGCCGCTGATGATCGCCGGAACCGTCTTGCTGGGCATCATGTACGCCGGTACGGTCAACATCATGCTCAACGGCCTCGGTGTGGTGCTCTCCCCTGCCGGCAACCCCGGCTTCCTGCCCGGCATGAACGCCGGTGCCTTCAACCTCGGTGCCGGCCTCAGCTTCCTGGTGCTCCCTGCCGTGCTGGTGGCGACGTCGGCGCTGGGGGACGCAAAGGCTTCCTACCTGACCGTCGTGGTCACCGGGCTGGTCATCACGGTTGCGGCGTTTGCGGCCTCGCTCCTGATCCCGAAGCCGGTTGAGGCTGAGGTGGCCGAATGAGCGCCGGAACCGCAGGCACCGCCGTCGAAAAGATCGGCCGGATCGTCGTCGTCGGGTCCCTGAACGCGGACCTGACCATCTACTGCGAGCGGCTCCCGCTGCCGGGCGAAACGGTGCACGGCACCGGCTTTGCCGTCAATCCCGGCGGCAAGAGCGCCAACCAGGCCGTTGCGGCGAGCCTGCTGGGCGGCTCCGTGAGCCTCGTCGGCGCCGTGGGGAATGACGCCAACGGCGAGATGCTTCTGACGTCCGCGGCCAGCGCCGGCGTGGACATTTCGCGGGTTCGCTCGTCCGCGTCCGAGGCTACGGGTGTGGCTGTCATCGCCGTCGACGAAAACGGCGAGAACAACATCATCATCTCCGCCGGCGCCAACGGCACGCTGTCCCCCACGGACGTCGCGGCGTCAGCGGAGGAGTTCGACGGCGCCGCGGTGGTCTGCCTCTGCCTGGAAGTCAGCCCAGAAACAGTGGAGGCCGCAGCGCGGGCCGGGCACGACGCCGGCGCCACCGTGCTGCTGAACCTCTCGCCGTTCGCGGCGATCAACCGCGAACTGACGGGCCTGACGGACGTCCTGTTGGTCAACGCCCACGAGGCGTCACTTTTCCTTGGCTCAGGAGGGATGCCGGACGCCGCAGCGGACGACGCCGACTGGGACCGGATCAGGGTCCGGTTCGCCGAGCGCGGGCTGCTCAAGGTCCTTCTCACCCTCGGCGCGGAAGGTTCCGTGGTCCTGGACTCAGAGGCGGCCGGTCCGAAAATCACGAAGATTGCGCCCACAGCGGTCAAAGCTGTGGACACCACCGGCGCCGGGGACGCGTTCACGGGGGCCGTGGCCGCACGCCTCGCCGCAGGCCAGCCGCTGGCGGCTGCTGCCCGGTTCGCCTCGGTGGCGGCTGCCCTGGCCACCACGCGCAAGGGTACGCAGGCTGCCTACCCCGACCTGGGAGACGTGGAGCGGCGGCTGGATCCCCGGAACTAGGGCCGCCGCTTACGCCGGGGGTTGCGGGGACTGGTTCCGGGGCTTCAACACCGCGAAGTAGCCGGGGACGAGGCTGGCGCCGGCGTCCCCGGTCATCGGGTTTATTTCGATGGTAGTGGGTCCGTCCTCCAGCAATTCCCAGGTCTCCGGCGGCAAGGCCTTGCTGCGCTCTGCCGGGCCAAAGTGGCCGGGCATTGGCAGTTCGCGGATGGCACGTTCCAACGGCGCGGGGATAGCTTCCTTCGTGGCGCCAAGATGTGTCACGTACTCAACGGCATTGCCCTGGAAATTGGTTTCGGCCAGGAAGACCGCGCCGCGCGTCCCCACCACTTGCCGGAGATTCTCCGCCAGGGCCCTCCGCTCGGCCGGTTCCAGCACGTGCAGGACGCCACGGATGAAGACGTTGGCGTCGGTCCCGTCGGCTAGACCGGCACCGGCATCCGGTTGGGTCATGTCGCGCACCAGGAAGGTGACATTGTCCATTCCCGCGGACTCTTCCTGGGCCCGCTCCACGGCGTGGGAGGACACGTCCACGCCGATGGCCCTCGGGAAAAACGGTGCCAGGGCACGGGTGAAGCTGCCATGGCCGCATCCCACGTCCACCACCGGCAAAGCCGGATCCAGGTGCCGCTGGAGCACGGCAGCGTAGCCAAGCAACTCGTGATCGCTTCCGGAGTCCCACAGCACTTCGCTCTGTGCACCGGTTTGGGCTATTCCGGCCCAGTACCGGTCCCAGGCAACAGTCCTGTCCTTCGGCGCGGAGCGGGACAGCCTGATGAGTTTGGGGACCATGAGGTACTTCCGCAGGGCGGAGCGCATGGTTTTCGCTGGGGAAGACACGGTCCAAATATATGTCGGGCAGGCAACAATTCTTCAGTTAACGTCGGTTACTGCCGGGTATCTGTCCCCAGCCAGGCCAACGTGCAAGCCCGGGCAGCTTCAACCCCGGCACATCGGTACACGCCCCGATTCGGGAGCAGCCGTGCCGCATCCCCCTAGAATGTACTCAATCAGGAGCGAAGGGAGCATAGTGGCAGCGGACACACCCTTTGTCACAGCTATGCAACGCACAGCTGTGGTGGCCGACCCCGACGGCGGGCGGCTGGCGTCCAGCGCCGCAGCCCTCCGCGACGCCGGCTATTTAGTCCACACGGCAGAGGACGCCGGGACCCTTTTCCCGCTGCTCGAGGGCGGCCGGCCGTCGGTCCTTGTGGTTGACAGTTCCCTCTCTCCGCGGGAGTCCCGCGTGCCGGTGCTGGTGCTGGTGGACCTGGACGATGCCACCGAGATCGCCGCCATCGAAGGTTCGGGCGTCCGGGACTGCATCGCCAAGCCTCCGGCTGCCAAAGAGCTGGTGCACCGCGCAACTGCCCTGATCAACCTCGTGGAGCGGCGCACCCGGGCACGGCAGGAGGCCGAGGCCTTGCGCGAGCAGCTCAGGCTGGTTTCGGCTGCCGTGCGGGGAACCAATGATCCGCAGGAAATCGCCGACTACGTCGTGACCGGGTTTGGCGAAACGTTTGGCGCCGACCACGTGTGGCTGACCACGTTCGAAGATGAACGTGTTCCCCCAATCACCGCCCAGTGGAGCCGGCCCGGCCTGGATCCGCTGCGGGCGGGCCCGCTGGAGGATGAAGCCACAGCCCGCTCCACGGCCGACCAGCTGTGGGCCAGGGCTGAAGTGCTGACCTCCGACGGCTCAGACGGTTCCATCAGGCTCCCCAAGTCGCTGGAGGACCTGCACGCGAAGGCATCTGTGGTGGTGCCCATGGGAGAAGGAAACTCTTCCCTGGGCATTTTGTGGATCGCCCTGCTGGACAGCCCGCGGGCGTGGTCACGCGCCGAACTGGGGCTCATCCAGCATGTGGCAGGCAATGCAGCCCATGGACTGATCCAAAGCCACCTGATCAGCAGCCAGCTCCAGGTAGTCAAGCAACTGCAGGAGCTGGACAAGGCCAAGACCGATTTCCTCGCGACGGTCAACCATGAACTGCGAACGCCATTGACGTCGATCATGGCGTACCTGGACATGATCCAGGAGAGCACGGCGGATCCCGTGTCGCCGGAGGTCCACCAGATGCTGGACATCGTGGTCAGGAACACGGAACGGCTGCGGATGCTCATCGAGGACATGCTGAGCGTTTCCCGCAGCGGAGGCGGCGATGGCCAGCTTCACCTGACGCCGGTCCGGCTGGGCCGTACGCTGGAAATCGTGGC
Source organism: Arthrobacter sp. R4 (assembly GCF_051365025.1). Taxonomy (NCBI): domain Bacteria; kingdom Bacillati; phylum Actinomycetota; class Actinomycetes; order Micrococcales; family Micrococcaceae; genus Arthrobacter; species Arthrobacter sp. R4. Next base: position 90,784 of record NZ_JBLWIJ010000008.1, on the reverse strand, counting down.
CGGCGCCCTCCGCCCGTTGGCCACGCTGCAGGATGTCACCATAGCGCTGGAACCCGCACAGGAGGATCCTGAACTCATGGGGGATGAGGTTCAACTGCAGCAGGTCTTCACCAACTTGGTCTCCAATGCCATCAAGTTCACTCCCAGCGGAGGAAAGATCCACGTGGGAAGTGCTGCCCATGCCGACTCTGACGGTACGCGATGGGCAACCGTCCGCGTGACGGACACCGGGATAGGCATTTCCAGTGAGGAAATCTCCCATGTCTTCACGCGCTTCTACCGCGCTTCCAATGCCATGGCGGGGGCGGTCCCGGGCACCGGCCTGGGCCTGGCCATCACGAAGGACATCGTGAGCCGGCACGGGGGCCACATTGATGTGGCCTCGGAGCTGGGAGCAGGCACCACGGTCACCGTGACCCTGCCGCTTGCCCATGAGGCCCGGGCGAGCTGACCGCCGGAAGGAGCATTCCAGGTGTTTGCTGACAATGACCCCAGGGTCTCGCAGCTGCTGGAGGGCATCGTCCGGCTGGCCTCCGGCGACCTCAACTCGAGGATTGAAGTGTCCCCCGCCAGGGACGAGCTCGATGCCATCATCATGGGCACGAACCTCCTCGCCGAAGACCTGCAGATTATCTACGAGGAACTTGAACAGCGGGTGGAGGTCAGGACCAAGCTGCTCCACGAGGCCCACCTGGAGATGCAGAAAATGGCCATGCAGGACCCGCTCACCGGGCTGGCCAACCGTTCAGCGCTCCTGACTGCGCTGAAGTCGGCGCAGTCCGACGGGACGGGAGACTCACCCGTCATCCTGCTGCTGGACCTGGACGCCTTCAAATCGATCAACGACACCCAGGGCCACACCGCCGGGGACAAGGTGCTGATCACCGTGGCTGAACGCATCCGCAATGCAGTCCGGAGCACCGACGTCGTGGCCCGGTTGGGCGGCGATGAGTTTGCCATAGTGATGCCGGCGACGGGAGCCGACCAGGCCGCCGTCGTTGGACAACGGATCCTGGCAGCGCTGAAAGAACCGATCGAGCTTCCCGACCGGAGCATCCGCTGCGCCGCAAGCCTGGGCCTGAGCGTCGGGGATGCCGGCCAGGGCCCAGAAGAAATGCTGATGCAGGCCGATGTGGCCATGTACGCCTCAAAAGCGGAGGGCCTGAACCGGCTCCACTTCTTCGAGCCCGGGCTCCTGCTGGTGCGCAGGCTCCGCAGCCAGCTGTTGGATGACCTGAGGTCCGCGCTGAAGGGCGAAGGCCTGGTGCTCCATTACCAGCCTGTGGTGGAGCTGGCCACCGGCCGCGTGGAGGGTGTGGAGGCACTGATCCGCTGGAACCACCCCACCCGGGGACGGATCATGCCCGATGAATTCATCCCCTTGGCGGAAGAGGCCGGCCTGATCTCGGAGCTGGGCCGCTGGGTCCTCACTACCGCCGTGGAGCAGCTGCGCCAGTGGGTCGACGAAGACGCGGTGGACAGCAGGTTCTCGATACGGATCAACATTTCGGCCACCGACCTGCAGAGCCTCCAGTTCATCGAGGATGTCCGGGGAGTTTTGAAGGAGACGGGTGTCCGTCCCGAGCAGGTTGTCCTGGAGCTCACCGAGATGGCCATCGTGAAGGGCAATGATCTGGACCGCTATTCGCTGGGCGGCCTGCGCGGGCTGGGCGTCGGGATCGAAATCGACGATTTCGGGACGGGTTATTCATCCATCAGCTACCTTCGGCGGCTCCCGGTGGATCGGGTCAAGGTGGACCGTTCCCTGATCGTTGGGCTGGGAACGGACCCCAGCCAGCCAGCCCTGGTGGCCGCAGTCCTGCAACTGGTGCGGGCCTGCGGGCTCGAAGCTGTATGGGAAGGTGTGGAAACGGCTGAGCAGGCTGAGCACTTGCGCAACCTGGGCTGCCTCAGTGCGCAGGGCTACTTCTTCAGCAGGCCCTTGCCCGCCGAGGATATCCCCGCCCTGGTGGCGGCGGCGTTTCCGGCCGGGAATGTGGGCCTATAGTGCGGAAAAGGGCTGTACTTTTGCCCTGCCCGATATACGATCATGATGCGGTGTCAGAATTACACTGCATGGGAGATCGGACATAATCAGAAGTGGCTGATTCCGAAGGTATCTGGAAATTGAACAATTACGGGGCCAACGGGTCATTACTTCGTCAACTGGGGGCGTAGTTAATGTCGGTTCGAGTACAGGCTTGGGGAGTAATTGCTGCTGTGCTGGCAGGTTCGGATCCTGCCCAGGCAGCCACGCGTCAGCGTCTTAGCGACCGTCTTGATGAGAATCCGGGAGTACCCGAAAGGGCCCTTCTGGAGCATCTGTTGGAAAGCCGGCAACAGGACAGCTTGGGCAGCGGAACCCCGGACACCGCCCGAGTGCCGTTCCCCCGCGACGCCATGCCCCCGCAGTTGCTCGAACGCCTGGATACCATCCGCAGCCTCTCAAGGATCAGCGCCTTGCTGGAGAACCAGATGTTGATGACCGCTTTCCAGCCCATCTACGGCCTGGCGAGCAAGGGCGTTGTTGGCGTGGAGGCACTCTCGCGGTTCGTCAGCGACGACGGCGCAGGCGCCGAGCTGTGGTTTGCCGAGGCCGCGTCCGTGGGGCTGGGGGCGAACCTGGAATTCTCCGCGCTGGGTTCCGCTGCGGCCGCCGCCGCAAATCTCCCCCCACACCTCTACGTTTCCCTGAATGTCTCACCGACGTCCTGCATTGACCCGCGGCTGCCCGAATTGTTCGACCACATCGAACTGCCAGTGAGTCGGATTGTGCTCGAATTGACCGAGGGAATTCCGGATGACGAATACCCGCATTTCATTGCCGCAATTACCCCGCTGCGTGAGCGCGGCCTCCGCATTGCCATCGACGATTCGCACTCCGGAGCCGGCGCGCTGAGCCGGATGGTTCACCTGCGCCCCGATTTCATCAAACTTGGACGCGACATCATCAGCGGCGTGGACAGCGATTCAACCCAGCAGGCGCTGGCGGCCTGCATGGTGGACTTCGCCGAGCAGATCGGCACAGTGCTGGTGGCCGAAGGCGTGGAGACCCGCGAGGAACTGCAGGTGCTGACGGATCTTGGCGTCAGCGCCGGCCAGGGCTACCTGCTGGGCCGGCCGTCGGTCCGGCCCCAGGACTGGGCGGCCTGGAACACTGCCAAGGACCCGGACGGCCTGATCAGGCAGCTCTCCGAGGCGGAGAACGTTGCCCACGGCTCACCAGGGACAGCCGACAAGCACTGAGTGCGAGCCGCATTGCCCTGAGGCCTTAGGGCAACGGCGGCCGCCTACTCGCTGTGCCCCTGGTCCCCGCTCATCTGGTCCTCGGCCGGAGGGGTCTCCCCCGGCGGGACGCCGCCGCCCGGTTCGAGGCCGGTGATGTTTCCCTCCTGCGGATCGGGATTGGCCGTTCCTGCAGAGTCCTTTGCTGGGCGCGCCTGATCTGTGCCGGCGTCGGCCATTTCCGTGCCTGGCCGGTCCGGGTTGGCGGGATCGTTTTCCGGATGGTAGCTGCTCATGGTGCTGGTTCCTTCCTGGATGGCTGCGGACTCTCCCTCAGCTCTGGACTAATTGTAAGCATGCTGATAATTCTGGAAGGGTTCCGGGATGGCAGAACAGGCCGTCCCCCCGAGCAGAAGGAGCACTGACATGGGCATCGGCGACAGCATCGGCAAGGCAGCAGAAAACGCGATGGAAGATCTGGCGGGGACCTCATCGCCCACGGAGAACACCCGGGTTCCGGAGCCCACGGATCCCAACAGCGACGTCGAGGTCCATTCGTCCATCAGTGAAGGATCCAACGCGATGGAGGCGGAGAAGGAAAAGGCGCCCGGACTCAAACCCGGCACGGCGACAGGACCGGTTTCTTCCCATCCGGCGGAGCCGGACACTGCTCCTGGCCCCTCAGGCGATGGCGCAGCGGAAGGTGCTGGCCAGTCCGCTGACGACGCCGGCGGTGTCCCCCGCGATGTTCCGGGTCCGGCGGGCCTGCCGGACGGCGACCCTGACTCCTTGCGTGCCGATCCGGGCGAGGGCGACCAGGACCCTTCCAGGGATTTGGGCCGCAGCTGACCGTCTGACAAGCGACTGGGACGTTTCGGGTTCCCGGGCTCAGGTTTCCGTCCACTCCCCGCGTTCCAGCAGCACCTGCTTGAGGAGGTCCGCCCGGTCGGTCACGAGGCCGTCCACGCCAAGGTCCAGCAACCTTCGCATTTCGGCGGGGTCATTGATGGTCCACACATGCACCATCAGGCCCAGGGCGTGTGCGCGCCGGACGTAACCGCGGGTGACCACCCTGAACCCGCCATAGCTGACCGGGACCTGCAGCGCCTGGACGTCCTTCAGTGGGGCCCGGAGCAGCAGCCGAACCCAGGCCGCGGGCAGGGGCCGCAACAGGAAAAAGAGAGTGTTCGTGGCAATCCCGGCCGACGACGCAACGGGGCGGCTGAGCAGCTTCAGCACCGCCCGACGTCGTCGGTCCGAGAAGCTGGCCACCAGCACACGGTCATGGAGGCTGTGCCGCTCGATGCCGGCGGCGAGGCTTCGCACCGAATTCCAGTCCTTGACGTCCAGGTTCAGCCTGACCCCGGGAAGGGCAGCCACCAGTTCGTCGAACAGCGGCACTGGTTCGTGGCCACCGATCCGGGCCGCAGCCACCTCGACGGCGGTGAGCTCACAGATCCGGCCGACGGCGTCCGTCACCCGGTCCAGTGTCTCGTCGTGGAACAGCACCAGCACGCCGTCGGACGTTGTGTGCACATCCGTTTCCAGGTAGGTAAAGCCGAGGTCGACGGCGGCGCGGAACGCGGCCATGGAGTTCTCCAGGCCTTCGCGCGAGTAGCCGCGGTGGGCCATGGCCACCGGACGTCCGGCGTTGTGCAGGAACGGCGAGGATGCAGTCACAATGCGAGCGTACCGGCTACTCCTGCGGGACAACCTCCACGCCATCGCTGCAGTGCAGCAGCATGCGCCCGCGGCCGCCATCGAGGTCCACCCAAATGGCGGTGTGGTCCCACGTGATGGCATCCACGAGGCCGCCGCTTTCGAAGCCGGGCGCGAGGCGGACCAGGACACGGTCGCCCTGCTTGAGCTTTTTCCAATGGGCTGCCGGTACCGCCGGACGCAGCGGCGCTTCGGCCGCATCGTGCTTGACGTTCCTTGCCATGATGTCCCCTTGAGCCGTGGATCGGTTGTCCACTTCCTACGCTAGGGCGGCAAGGTAAACGGCAGGTGAGCGCCAGCTGTGAAAAAGGGCGTCAAGCTAGGGAAGTTTTACCCCAAGCGAGGTGAGCCGGGCCTCAAGAATCTGGGCCACGCCGTCGTCGTCGAAATGGGGCGCCTGCTGGCCAGCGGCAAGGATGGCCTCCGGGTGGCCGCTGGCCATCGCGTAGCCGTGGCCGGCCCAGCGGAGCATCTCGATGTCGTTGGGCATGTCGCCGAAGGCCACCACGTCGGCGGCGTCGATGCCCAGGGATTTGGCGTATTCGGCCAGCGTGACGGCTTTGTTGACACCCGGCAGGGACAGCTCCAGCATGGAGACCCCTGGTGAGGAGTGTGTGGCGGCGGCCAAGTGCTGGATGGCGGGTTTCACCTCGGCGAGGAAGCTGTCCGGAGTGCCTTCGCGGACGATGGCCAGGAATTTGATGACGCGGTCGTCCGGGGTGAGCGTGTCAGCAAGCGGTGCCGGCGTGAACTCGGCGAGCAGTTCGCTGGATCCGTTCTCGATGAACCCGGGCTCGAGGTGGAAGCCGGTCAGGGTTTCCGCTGCGAAGAGTGCAGTGGGCCGCAGTTCCTTGATGATCCGGCGGATCTCCAGGACCGATTCGATGCTGAGGGCCCGGGCGGAGACCAGCCGGTTATCCTCCAGGTCCCACACCACGGCGCCGTTGGAGCAGATCACGGTGCCGGTGTGGCCCAGCTGTTCTTCGAGGGGGTGCAGCCAGCGCGGCGGACGGCCGGTGACAAAGACAAGTTCGACGCCGGCTTTCCGGCAGGCGTGGAAGGCACGGACGGTGCGGTCGCTGATCTTTCCGTCGTGTCCAAGAATGGTTCCGTCAATGTCACTTGCTACCAGCCGCATCCTGCCAGTCTACGTGGCTTGCTTGGACCGCTCGTCCTCCTCTTTGAAGCCGGTTACCGGAGGGGTACCCCTTCACCGTGGAGCTTGGCGAAGGGATACCCTTCCATGGCTGCCGGCTCTTCCCGGCGTCCTGCTCAGTCAGGAACGGACACCAGTTCGGTGGCCGTCGGAGGCTCTGTTTGGGCCGGACCCCGCGACGAACGTTCTGCGGCGGGCGCCGCATGCGCGGCAAGCACACCGGTCTGATGCCTGATCTTGAGCCGATAGAGCAGGGCGCCGCCGCCGGCGACGGCACCGACAAACAGGACGCCGCCCCACTGCAGGTACCACTCAAACGGGGGCACTGAGTTGTAGATTTCCGGGCGGGGCCAGATCAGGTTCACGGTCATGGCGCCGCCCCAAAGCACCGCCACAATGTTCACAGGCAGCCCCCACTTGCCCAGGCTGAAGCCCGGTTCGGTGTCGTCGTCCGCGAGCGGCCACTTCTTCTGGAACCGCTTGCGGAGCATCGGGACGGTGACCAGCAGGTAGGACAGGTAGATCAGGACAATGCTGATGCTCGAAAGGATGGTGAAGATCGCGGGCTGGGAGACGTTGACGATCAGGGGAATGATGGCGATGAGTCCGATGACGATGGCCGCCACCGTGGGCGTCTTCCGCTCTGGATGCACCTTGCTGAGCTGGCCGCTAAAGGGCAGGTTGTTGTCCCTGGCCATAGCGAACATCATGCGGATGGCGGCGGCGTGAACGGCCAGGGTACAGACGATCACTGCCACGACGATGCACACCAGGAACGCCTTACCGAAGGGGCCTCCCAACACGGAGAGCACGATGTACTGCAGGCCGCCGTCGGCAGCGCCCAGCTTGGGGTCGTTGAGGTCGGGGGCGGCCAGGAGTCCGCCAAGGAGAATCAGGCCGCCCAGGACGAAGGACGCCGTGATTGCACGCAGGATGGCCTTGGGGGCTGTCTTTTTCGGGTCCTTTGTTTCCTCGCCGAGGGAACTGGCGGTGTCAAAGCCGTACATGACGTAACCAGAGGCCATGGCGCCGATGAGGAACACCCCGAAGAAGCCAAGGTCGTGGTCCATGCCGTAGCCTGCGGTGCTGAAAAGGACTTCCGGCCCCCGCACCACATGCCAGGCAAGGGCCAGGATGAGGAGCACGGCAGCAGCGAGCTCCACGAAGACGCCTATGCTGTTAATTTTGGTCATCAGCTTCACGCCGAAGGCGTTAATCATGGTGGAGATGGAGATCATGATGCTGGCGAGCAGCACGCCGTTGAGGGCGAAATCGTAGGTGCCCGTGCCGTCGCCGATGATCTGGAAACCGGACCAGATCTGGGGCAGGGTGAGCTGCAGTGCAAGGGCCACGGCCCCGAGCGCCACGATCGAGGAGATGAGCAGCAGCCAGCCGGCCAGCCAGGCGAACGTCCCTGACGAGAGCCGCTTGGCCCAGTTGTACACCGAGCCGGCCACCGGGTAGCGGCCTGCCAGCTCAGCGAAGCAGAGGGCTACCATCAGCTGGCCGGCGAAAACGAGGGGCCAGGACCACGCGTAGGCGGGGCCGGCCATGGAAAAGCCAAAGTAAAAAAGTTGGAATACGCCGGTGAGGATGGAGATGTAGCTGACTCCTGCCGCGAAGCTGGCGAACTTACCGATGCTGCGGTCCAGGGTCTGGGCATAGCCGAATTCGTCCATGCCACTTGCGTCTGCACGCTTTGTGGGTTCTAACATCCGAGCTCCTAAGTGAGAAAAGCACGATGGTGATGACCCGCGGCCGCCATTGGACGCGGGTTTATATCAGGGCCGGGCACTGCGCTCGGCAGCGCCCGGCCGTTCCCCCATTGCCGTTGCCTATTCGGCCGGAACCGCCCCCGTTCCGTCCGAAGATGAACCGAACCAGCCGCTGGGTGCGGGCTGGATGTTCTGCCAGATATGTTTTGCCTCGCGGTATTCGTTGAGGCCCGCGCTGCCAAGTTCACGGCCAATGCCGGACTTGCCGAATCCGCCCCACTCCGCCTGCGGGACGTACGGGTGGTAGTCATTGATCCATACTGTTCCGTGCCGGAGGGCGCCCGCAACGCGCTGCGCTTTCGATGCGTCCGATGTCCAGACCGCTCCCGCCAGGCCGTACTCCGTGTCGTTGGCTATGGCAACGGCCTCGGCTTCGGTCCGGAACGTCTCGACGGTCAGCACCGGGCCGAATGATTCCTCCCGCAGCACGCTCATACCCGAGCGGCAGTTACCGAGCACGGTGGGCGGGTAGAAGAATCCGTCCGCGAGCGCCCCGTTGTCGGGGATGTAGCCGCCGCACAACAGCTCGGCGCCCTCCGCGATGCCGGCCTGGACGTAGGCGTGAACCTGTTCGCGGTGCTTGGCGGAAATCAGCGGGCCCGTTTCTGCGTCGGGATCAAACGGCCCGCCCATCCGGATCTTTTTCGCCCGTTCAACCACCTCGGCAACGAAGCGCTCCGCAATGATCTCCTCGACGACAAGCCGCGCCCCGGCCGAGCAGACCTGGCCGGAGTGCAGGAAAACGGCTGTCAGGGCGTTGTCGACGGCGGCGTCCCAGTCCGCGTCCGCGAAGACGACGTTGGGGTTCTTCCCGCCGAGCTCGAAGGCGACGCGCTTCACGGTCTCCGCGGCGGCCGCCATGATGGTCTGGCCCGTAGCAAGGCTTCCGGTCAGGGAGACGAGATCCACGCGCGGGTCCGAACTCAGCACGGGACCCACCCTCGACCCGGATCCCGTGACCAGGTTCGCGACTCCGGCGGGAACCCCGGCCTCTGCCAGTGTTTCCATGAGCAGGATGGAGGTGGACGGCGTGAGCTCGCTGGGCTTGAGCACAAAGGAGTTTCCCGCGACAAGTGCCGGTGCCACTTTCCAGGCGGCCTGGAGGAGCGGGTAGTTCCATGGTGCGATGAGGGAACAGACGCCGAGCGGTTCGTAGACTACGCGGCTGATGGCATTCGGCCGGCCCGTATCGATGACCCTGCCGGCATCGAGGCCCGCTATCTTTCCGTAGTAGCGGAAGCATGCGGCTATGTCGTCAATGTCGTATTCGGCCTCGACGAGGCGCTTGCCCGTATCCAGCGCCTCGGCCCGGGCGTAAGCCGCCTTGTCCCGCTCAAGCAGCCCGGCGATGCGAAGCAGCACCTCGCCGCGTTCGATATCCGTCAACCGGCGCCACGCACCGCCGTCGAACGCTGCCCGTGCACTCGCGATTGCCCGCTCAGCGTCCTCGACGGTCGACGAGGCTACAACCGTTACCTCATGTCCGTCCGCCGGACAGCGCACAACTGTTGTCCCGCCGTCGGATGCCTGGTGCCATGAGCCGTCAATGTACAGGCCCTTAATGGGGTCCTGCCCTTTCCCGGCGTGATGGATTTGTTCAACGGTGGCGGTCATGGTTTCTCCTTTTCCATTCCATCAATCATGCCTAGGCCCCAGCCGCGGGGGCAGCTGCAGTATCAGCGGCGTTACGCTCTGTGCCGTCCTTTTCAAGGGGAGTGATCCCGTGGCGGTAGAACTCCGTGTGCTGCGCGGCCAGCGGCGCCTTGCCGAGGATGAGGTCGGAGGCCCTTTCGGCCAGCATCATCACCGGGGCGTAGATGTTCCCGTTCGTCACATAGGGCATGGCGGAGGCGTCGACGGCGCGCAGGCCCTTGGTGCCGTGGACGGACATGTCCAGCGGGTTGACCACTGCCATTGGGTCGGATTCCGGGCCCATCTTGGCGGTGCAGGAGGGGTGCAGGGCGGTTTCTGCGTCCCTGGCCACCCAGTCCAGGATTTCAGCATCCGTCTGCACGCTGCGGCCGGGAGACAGCTCGCCGCCGTTGAACGGGCCCATGGCCTGCTGGCCCAGGATGTCGCGGGAGATCCTGACGGCTTCCACCCATTCGCGGCGGTCCTGCTCGGTGGAGAGGTAGTTGAAGACCATCGACGGGTGGACTGTCGGGTCCGTGGACTTTATCTTGAGGCTGCCGCGGGCGTCCGAGTACATCGGGCCGATGTGCACCTGGTAGCCGTGCTTGGCGTCTGCCTTCTGGCCGTCATAACGGACGGCGACAGGCAGGAAGTGGAACATGAGGTTGGGGTAGGCCACGTCCTCGTTGGAGCGGACGAATCCCCCGCCTTCGAAGTGGTTGGTGGCTGCCGGGCCCTTGCGGCCGAAGAGCCACTGCAGCCCGATCCACGGCATGCGCCAAACATCCAGGGCCGGCTGCATGGACACAGGCTGCGTGCAGGCGTGCTGGATGTAGACCTCCAGGTGGTCCTGCAGGTTCTCGCCGACGCCGGGCAGGTTCACCACGGATTTGATGCCCAGCGATTTGAGGTGCTCGGCATCGCCCACACCGGAGAGCTGGAGCAGCTGGGGAGTGTTGATGGCGCCGCCGGACAGAATCACTTCACCGGCGTTGACCGTGTGCAGCTTGCCGTTGCGGCGGTACGTGACGCCCGTGGCAGTGGTGCCCTTGAAGTTGACCTTGGTGACCATCGCCCTGGTCAGCACTGTGAGGTTTGGCCGGCTGGAGTTGGGACGGATGTGCGCCCTTGAAGCTGACAGGCGCTGGCCCTTGTGGACGTTACGGTCAAAGGCCGCGAAGCCTTCCTGACGGTAGCCGTTAACGTCGTCGGTGAGGGGGTAGCCGGCTTCCTGGGCGGCTTTGAAGAACGCCTGGAAGAGCGGGTTGGTGGCCGGGCCGCGTTCCAGGACCAGCGGGCCGTCGTGTCCACGGAGTTCGTCGTTCGGATCCGCGGCCAGGGCATTTTCCATCTTGTTGAAGTACGGAAGGCAGTGGGCGAAGTCCCAGGTTTCCATGCCGGCGTCGGCACCCCAGCGCTCGTAGTCGAGGGGATTGCCGCGCTGGAAGATCATGCCGTTGATGGAGCTGGAGCCGCCCAGGACCTTGCCGCGGGCATGGGCCACACGGCGGCCGCCCATGTACGGCTCAGGATCCGACTGGTAGCGCCAGTCGTACAGCGGGTTGCCGCTGGGGAAAGTCAGTGCGGCGGGCATCTGGATGAAAAGGTCCCAGGGGTAGTCGCTCCGTCCGGCCTCAAGAACCAGGACGCTGTTGTGGCCGCCCTCGCTGAGCCGGTTGGCGAGCACGGAACCTGCGCTTCCGCCTCCGACGATGACGTAGTCGTAGTGGGTTTTGGTCATGCTGCAAACTCTCCTTCTACCTGGTGCCGACCAGCCGCTGAGGGCGGTCGTCCTTCTTCCGGAAGCGGGCAATGCCTCTTGGTGCCCGGGAAAACTCTTTGTTGGATCTTTGGAATTGCTGGCGCACGGCGCCGGCAGGGTATTTACCTAGCCGGATGCGGAGGTTGCCGACGTGGCCTTGGAACTGCAGCCGCGCCGGATTTTCCTTGGGCCGCGAAGGGAGGTCGGCGTTGACGCCCCCTCATGTCCGCTTGGTGTGGTGTAGGTCATACTCATGCAGAATAGTGCACCTTGAACAAGTGTTCAATAGCCCGACTGGACAAGTGTTCAAAATTTACGTGGGCGTAACATCGCCCATGCACCCTGCCGTTCGGTTACTAATCCAACGCCCCCGGCCGCCTTGGGATGCCAACTCAGGCGCACCCCACCCTGACGAAGCGGGTGCCATGTATTGGCTTCTCTGCGGCGAACCCCGAACTCAACCTGACAGAATGAGGGTTGGAGGCGCACAATCCACTTAGCGAGGCAACCACAGTGACTCGACAGATCTTCGACAGCCATTTCCACATCATCGATTCCCGCTTTCCGCTCGTGCGAAACAACGGATACCTGCCGCCCGAGTTCACGGCGACGGACTATCTGCGCGCCGTTTCAGATCTGGGAGTTACGGGCGGTGCCGTGGTTTCGGGTTCATTCCAGGCTTTCGACCAGAACTACCTGACCGACGCACTTGCAACACTCGGCCCGATGTTCGTGGGCGTTGCCAACATTGCCGAGACGACAAGCGATGAGGAACTTCTTCGTCTTGCTGAAGCGGGAGTCCGCGGCGTTCGGTTCAATCTCTACCGTGGCGGCTCCGCAGAAATTGAAAGTGTCTCCTCACTTGGGCGACGAGCATGGGATGTTGCAGGGATGCACGTCGAGTTCTACCTCGACGCGCATGACCTCGTTGACTTGGAACCGGTCATTACAGCACTTCCGAAGGTGAGCATCGACCACTTGGGAATGACTTCGACGCATCGCGATATCCTGCTCCGACTCGTGTCCCGTGGCGTACGCGTGAAGGCCACAGGCTTCGGCCGGGTCCAACTGGACGTGACTTCGACTATTCGGGAGATCCACCAAGAGAACCCCGAGGCGTTGATGTTTGGAACTGATCTCCCCAGCACCCGGGCTCCAGTGCCCTTCCATCGGGACGACCTGGAACTCGTTGCGGACATTCTTGCGGACGGCACGAGCCTCGCCCTTTACGACAACGCGGCACGCTTTTACGGTTTGACTGCGTAGCCCCCAACCTTGCGGTTGGTTTGCCCGTCGTTGAGCTCAACAGCCGACCTCCGCCCGGGCGCCAACAGCGTCACCCTGTCCTTGGAGGAGTAACCCTAGTCCGACCGCGGCCAAGGTAGCTTTTCTGATGGGTGGCAGCTCAGTGCTTCCTTGGCCATCTTATGGATGCAACGCAGAGAACTGCTGATGACATCCATAAGGCTCCCCCCGGTCCGGCTGGAGCTGCCAGCAACCCTGCCCCTATCGGCAAGGCAACCTGTCCGAGGCGGTTTGCGAGGAGCCTCAGCGCCAGTGCGGCGCCGCGTGCGTCAGGAGGAACCGCCTGGGTAATGAGCGTCATCGTGATCGGTTGTCCGAGACCGAGGAAGAATCCAATGATGGCTAAGAGGATCGCCGCCAGGACAGGATTCCCGAACAGCCACGGCAGGGTCGCCAAGACTTCGAGGCCGGGGCCTTCACTGGAGCTGCTTCTGTTTTTGGAGCGTTGGCACGTTGCTTCGTTGATGCCCCGAAAGCGACCGGGATGGCCAGGACCGCTATTGCCCCGGCGAGTATCAATGCGGCGTTGGCGTCCATGAGCCGGGTGTCGGCTGGAGCGTTTCCTGCAGCTCCCATGGCCAGACCTGCAACCAGCGGACCGACGAGCTGGCCTAGGGAGAATGCCGCGGTGAACCAGCCGAAGGCTGCATCCATCCTGCTGAGCGGAACAAATCGTGCGATGGCGGACTGACCGGCAATCGTGAAGCACAGGTGCCCTATGCCCAGAACCGCGCTGGCCACACCAACAAGCAAAAGAGATGGGGCGGCCGAGAGCAGGAAACACCTTGTAAGAGATGAGCGGCCTTGCCAGATTGAGAGCGATCTGGCAAAGCACCGCGGATCCAATCAGCATCCATAACCAACGGATCGACTTGCTTTCGCTCACCCCTCCCCCATTGGTGCTGCCAGGTCAGCCGATGCCAACAGAAGCGATACCGACACGAAGTGCCTCACTGCCGGCGCTGGGCTTCTCGAAGGCAGTCCATCAGCGAAAGTCCGCTGTCGTATCTTTGGCTACCTGCAGGAGCGTCGCTTGGAAGGCCATTTCCGCGGCAGCACGTACCCTGTCGTGGCGGTGAGCGAGGAGCACCCTTCGAGACGGTGCACTCGAACCCAGTGAAACGATGCTGACACCGGGATGCTTATTCACCACTGCGGTTCGCGGAGCAAGCGCGATGCCCAGGCCAACACTGACCATGGCCTGGGCCTCCTGGTAGTCGTTGGCTTGGAAAGCGATCCGTGGAGTGAACCCTGCCGCGCTTGCGCTTCGTTGCAGTACTTCAACCACAGGATGCGCGTCACCGCGAACGATCCATTCTTCTGCGGCCAAATCTGCCATGTCCACCTGCTTACGGCGCGCCAGCCGGTGGTCCTTTCCGACTATGAGTGCGGTTGCGTCTTCGAAGACAGTCGTGAGCGCAAAGTCGCCAGGGTCAATCCGGTTCCATTCGTAGTCCCAGAGAAGAGACATTCCAACTTGGCCGTTTTCCAGCATTTCAACTAAGTCCTCGAAGCGGCTGCTTCGGACGTGCAGTTCGATGGCCGGGTATTCCTTCTTGAACCTGCTGATCACGAGCGGGAGAAAGGATCCGCCCAGGGTGGGGAACGTCCCCATGGTGAGGCTGCCCCGGTGGAGTCCGGCGATTTCTGCCAGATCCGCCTCTGCGGCGGCCATCTGGCGCAGGATACGGCGGGTGTGCGCAGCCAGAACGTGCCCGGCATCGGTGGGGACCATGCCACGGGTCTGCCGTTGAAGAAGCGGCTGCCCGATTTCAGTTTCCAGACGCCGTAGCTGCTGCGAGACTCCCGACGGTGAGTACACATGCTTTTCTGCAGCAGCGGTGATCGATCCAAGCTCAACCACATCCAACAGCAATTCCAGCCTTCGAATGTTCAACACAGCCGCGCCTCCTTTGAAGTGTTACTTAAGCCCCCTAAACAATCTTAGGCTCATGCTTCATCGAAAGCGGAATTTCGCGCGCCAGTCAGGTCCAGGCTTCCGGGATCATGACGAAAAGCCGTTGGCAATCCTATGTTCACTACTCGCAATTGAAGTAAAAGTGCATAGAGCTGCATTATTTGGCGTTTGTAATTCATTTGAGGTTCGCATCACACTTAGATCAGCCGGCAAGGCTTGCAAGGCCCAAAGAAGGGCCCAGGAAGGTGTGAAAGCAATCATGTTTAAGATCCCAGCAGCGTGGATGCGGGGCGGCACTAGCAAGTGTTGGGTGTTCGAGTGGGACAACCTCCAAGTCCCGGGCAAGAGCGTGGACGAAGTTCTTCTCCGTCTCTTCGGCAGCCCCGACAACCGTCAGATCGACGGCGTGGGCGGCGGAACGTCCACGACGAGCAAAGCAGTCATCCTGTCCCGCTCCCTTAGCGACGAGGCCGATGTCGACTACACGTTCGCACAGGTGGCCATCGACGAGCAGAAGGTGGACTGGGGCAGCAACTGCGGGAACTGCTCCGCCGTAGTCGCCCCGTATGCCATCCAACGGGGATGGGTAACTCCCGGCCAGGAGACCACAACGGTCCGAACCCTGAACACCAACACAGACCAGCTCATTCTGCAGAAGGTTCCAACGCCGGACGGCGAACTTCAGGACCCGGGCACCCAGATGATTCCGGGCGTTCCGTTCCCCGGAATGGCAGTCGGCCTGGGATTCCTGGACCCCGCCGGGAGAACCACCGGAAAACTGTTCCCTACCGGTGAACCGCTGGACAAGGTGACCTTCGACGGACGGGAAGTGCCAGCCACTCTCATCGATGCCGGCGCTCCTCTGATCATTCTGGACGCTGAGTCCATCGGCCTCACCGGCAAAGAGACGGCCGCGGACATCGACAGCCAGGCTGCACTCCTTGTGCATCTGGACGACGTCCGCAGAGATGCCGCCGTGCGCATGGGTCTTGCAGCCACGCGCGCTGAGGCCGCTCGAGCGATACCGAAGCTGGCTCTGGTCGGCAAAGCGTCCCAGAACGATGAAGCCGACCTCAACGTCAGAATGCTGTCCATGGGAAGGCTCCACCCTGCCCTGGCCATCACGGGAAGCGTGGCGCTCACCATGGCCGCCCAGCACGAAGGCACCGTGGTCCGGGACCTCCTCACAACTGATCCGTCCTCAGGGCTGGTCATGCGGACTCCGGCCGGCATCGTCCAGACATGGGCGGAAATTCGCGACGGCGTGCCCGTCGTCGGAACCATTCGAAGCGCCCGCCGCATCGCGGACGCCGAACTGCTGCTTCCAGAGTCCTGGTAAGCGGAACACAAACAAACAGCCTGTCCTCCTATCGACGCCGGAGTGGTGTTGCATTGAGGTAGGCCCTACCTAAGGATTCCTCAATGACGAGCAACAAGTCATCCTTGGAGGCGCCCGGACTCTTCCCGGAAGGCACCGACGGGCAGACCGAGCCAAGCGAACAGCCCGATCCGCCCAAGCACTCGCGGCGCACCATCCTCACAGCCGTCGGCGCCTTCGCACTGCTGGGAACGGCAACCACCGTCCTGGGTGGGAGCCTGCTTAACCCACCCTCCAGCACCGAAGACGGCGATTTCAGCGGCGAAACCCTCGAATTCCTGATTCCTCTGGCTTCAGGCGGTGGAACAGATACCTGGGCCCGGTTCATCGGCACCGAACTTACTAACTACGTCCCCGGCCGCCCCGGTTTTGCACCCGTGAACGAGGCCGGCGGCGAAGGTATCTTGGGCACCAACAGGTTCGCGCGCTCAGCCAAGACCGACGGCACCGAGATCCTGGTCGGCACGGCATCCACGGTCGTGCCCTGGGTCCTGGGACGCTCGGCCGTGAAGTACTCCTTCGAAGACCTCAAACCTGTTGTTGTGAACGGCACCGGTGGAGTCATTTATGCCCGGGCCGAAGCCGGGGTTGCAGGTATTCAGGACCTGATCAACAGAGAACAGCCGCTTGAGTTCGGCGGGATCAGCGCCACAGGCCTGGACATCACTACCCTGGTAGCCTTCGACCTGCTCGAAGCAGACGTGACGAGCACGTTTGGTTTCGAAGGCCGAGGCCCGGTCAACCTGGCCCTGCAGCGCGGGGAAATCGACCTGGACTACCAGACGACCTCAGCCTACGGCTCAGCCGTAGCCGGCATCGTGAAGGAAGGCAAAGCCGTCGTCCTCATGTCCTTCGGCCAGCTGAACGAGGCCGGGGACGTCATCCGTGACCCGAACTTTCCCGACGTACCCACGGTCGCAGAAGCCTACGAAACGCTCCACGGAAAGAAACCGTCAGGGGAAAAGTACGAGGCCTACAAGACCCTGCTCGGGCTCACCTACACCTATCAAAAAGGACTCTGGGTTCCGCAAGAGACCCCTGAGAAGGCCTACACATTGCTGCGCCAGTCCAGCGAAAAACTCGGCATGGACGCAGGATTCCAGGAGAAGGCCGCCAAAGTGCTCGGCGGCTACCCCCTCGTTGCGGACCCCGGAGTGGCCGATCGCGTCCGGGACGCCTACAAAGTCAGCGGCTCCGTCCGGTCCTATGTCACAGGGCTGCTCGCGAGCAAATACAACATCCACGTTGAGTAAGGACCATCATGCTTGACTCCGCAATGGCAGCGCTGGCATCCCTCGCTGACCCCTCCCTCCTCATCATGCTCCTGATCGGCACTGTCGCCGGTCTGATCATGGGCCTCATCCCCGGTCTGGGCGGCACAGGCGCCGTCGCGATCCTGCTGCCCATTACCTTCGGCATGGAACCCCCCCAGGCCCTGGCGCTCCTCATCGGTGCCCTCGCAGTCGTCCACACCTCCGACACCGTCTCTGCGGTACTGCTCGGCGCCCCAGGTTCAGCATCAGCCAGCGTCACCATGCTCGACGGCTACTCCATGGCCAAGAAGGGGCAGGCAGCCCGCGCGCTGACCCTGGCGTTCCTCTCCTCCATGGCCGGAGGCATCATCGGCGCGGTTGGTCTGACCCTGGCGATCCCACTGGCCCGGCCCTTGGTCCTTTCCTTCGCGAGTCCCGAACTGTTCATGCTGACCGTCCTCGGTGTCTCATTGGCCGCAGTCCTCTCACGGGGAAACATCATCAAGGGAGTCTCGGCAGGCCTCCTTGGCCTGATCCTCGGGATGGTCGGGACGTCACCGACTACGGCGGAGGAGCGCTTTACGTTCGGCAGCCTGTTCCTCGGCGACGGCCTGTCGCTCGTAGCTGTAGCCCTTGGCGTCTTCGGACTCGCCGAAATTGCGTCCCGCGCCAGCCAACGCCGTGGGCAGAAGCAAAACATCACCCTCGGCGGAGGCTGGGGACAAGGCATCCGGGAATGGCTCACCCACTGGACCCAGGTCATCCGTGGAGCACTCATCGGAATCTGGGCAGGCGTCCTGCCCGGCGTCGGCGCCACCGCCGGAACCTGGATGGCCTACGGCCAGGCCGTCGCCACCGCCAAAGACAAGCGCCAGTTCGGCAAGGGAGACCCCCGCGGCATTGTCGGCCCCGAAAGCGCCAACAACTCCGTTGAAGCCGGCGACCTGATCCCCACCCTCCTCTTCGGCATCCCCGGCGGCGTGCCCTCAGCGATGCTCCTGGGAATGCTCCTCACGTACGGCATCCAGCCAGGCCCCTCCATCATCACCGAACACCTTGACCTGATGTACCTGATCGTCTGGTCCTTCGCGATCGCCTCGATCCTTGGCGCACTGCTCTGCTTCCTCAGCGTCAAAAAGCTCGCAAAACTGACCAAGGTCCCCTTCGCCGTCCTGGCAGCAGGCCTCGTAGCCATCATGCTCCTGGGCTCATTCCAGGAAGGCGGCCAGCTCGGCGACCTCTGGATCATGATCATCCTCGGCGCCTTCGGCTGGCTGCTGAAATCAACCGGATTCCCCCGGGCACCGTTCCTCATCGGCTTCGTCCTGGCCATCCCGCTGGAACGCTACTACTTCCTCACCGACAGCCTCTACGAAGGATTCGACTGGATGGCACGCCCCGGCGTCATGGTCTTCCTGGCAATCCTGATCCTGCCGATGATCTGGGCATTCATCAAGTTCATCCGCGCCCGCCGACACACCAACCTTGACGATGGTCACCGCGACGAACAGCCCGAGGACGACGAAGCTCCGCTGAAGAATTCAACCTGGTCCCTCACCGCATCAGGCATCTTCTTCGTCGCCTTCGCGGCCGCCTTCATCTCGTCCGCTTCGTTCTCACCGGAAGCCAGGCTGGTCCCCCAGCTGGTGAGCACCGGAGGCCTGATCTTCTCCGGCATCCTGCTCTTCATTGAGATCCGGAGAAGGCTTCGCGCCAGAACACCGAATGCAGGTCAAACCGTCTCTGACGAGGCAGAGGGAATCCTTGGCACACAGCCCGCGAAGGCAGGTTGGACCCTTGACGCAAAGTTCGCGTTGAAGACCTTCCTATGGATGACAGGCTTCCTGGCCCTCACGGCCGCCTTCGGATACCTGATTGCAGTCACAATCTTCATCCCGGCCTTCCTCCTGATAGTCGCAAGAGCACGGCTCAAGGTCGCCATCATCTACACCGGCGTCCTGTACATCGTGCTCCTGGCACTGCCCTCGCTGCTGCCGATCGACCTGCCGCAGGGCTGGCTCAACACCCTCGTCTAGCACCGGACACCCCGCACATAGAACGCCATTGGAGAATCAAAGAAAATGACGATACTCGTAGCCTACGCATCCGCCCCCGAAGGCAGGGAGGCACTGACCGAGGGGATCAAGGAAGCCCACCGGCGGAAGTCAGACCTGCTCATCGTCAATATCGGCCGCGGCCACCACGACCTGGACGCACAGGAACTGCAGGAGCTGGAGAGCCAACTGACCAAGGCCGGCCTGGCCTTAACCCTCGAATCCTCAATCCTGGCCGATCCGGGGGACGCGGTCATCCAGATCGCACAGGACCGCAACGTCGAAGTGATTGTCATTGGCCTGAGGCACCGGTCGATGGTGGGCAAGCTCATCCTGGGAAGCACCGTCCAGCGCATCCTGCTGGATGCGACGTGTCCGGTACTCGCAGTCCGGGCCGACAAACTCTGACCCGGCGCTACTGGCTGCCGGACACATTGTCCGGCGAGTGTGCTGCCGTTCCCGCACTCCATCGCAACAGGTAAGCCCGACGGACGGGCGCGAGGACAGCGCAGCACGCAAACGGAGGCAGGGTGACCAAACGGTCACCCTGCCTCCTCCCATAACTACCAGAAGAACTATTCGCCCGAACCGCCCCAGATCAAGGACAACCGAAATGAACAGCCGCTCTCGCATAATCACGCCCCACACTGGATCCCCGAGGCCCGAACCCATTCCCAACTGGTCCACACTTTCCCGCGCCGACCAAGTAGAGATCCACAATCACGGACAAGTCATAACCTCAGGCTGCATCGATATGCTGGCCATGGGCGGCAGCGTCCTCTGGCTTCAGCAGGACGACGGAAAGGGCCGGGCACTGTTCCTGTACAGCGACGGACTACGCGTGTACCGGCGACCAGTCAAGCAAAGCTGAGCCGACACTCCAAACACCGGTTGGCGCGACGCCCCCGCCCCCAGGCCGGGCCCAGGCCGCGGCCCCAGGCACCCGCCCCTCGGGCCCCAAGCCCAAACCCAGGCCGAGTGCCCAAACCCAAGCCTCCCAGCCCGGTCTACGCGGCGAAAGCGATCTCCTCGGTGCGGGCGATGCTTCTCCGGATGGACGCCTTGTCTACGCCAAGGAGCGCCGTCAACCACATCCCGTTCTGGACGACGACGATGTCGGCTGCCCGCTCCCTGCATTCATCGCCGGAAAGCTCGGGCTTGGCATTCCCTATCAGCGCCGCGAGTCCGTCGAGGTACCGCTCAAACGCTGCCGCATTGATCAAGGCAAAGTCTTCATGGGCTTGCGCAAGCGCCCAAAGGTGCAGACGCAGGGACAGATACTGTGTGGTCAGGAATTCCGGGTCGGCAACGCGCCGGAGGGCCTTTTGGAGCTGTTCGTCCGGGGGCGACGCCGGGTCGGGGGCGACCAGCCTGAGGTCGCTTTCGTCAATTCGATTCAGGGCCGCCCGGATCAAGCTCGATTTGTCTTCGTAGTAGTAATTCACGAGCCCCAGTGCGACGCCGGCTTCGCGGGCCACCGCGCGCATGTTGACCCCCGAGATGCCGTGGCGGGACAGCAGGGCCAGTGCCGCTTCGAGGATGCGCGACTGCCTGTCAACCTGTTCGCCTGAATTCACGATGCTTGTATCCACTTGGCCAGACTATGGCGAAAGCCGCGATGGTGCATCTCCGCGAAAGAAGACGCCCCGCGACGTTGTTTGACGCCGGGCTACGTTCTGTTGAGCGTCCGCGACGTCCGGTGAACGTCCGTGTCCTGCCCCGTTGTGGCGCTGTTGGGCCGTCCGTAATCTCAACTCCAGCACCCGCCCCAACAAAGGAATTTCCATGGCAACTCCGCAGGACAACGGCCCGCAGAACCCGCAAGGCTCCACCCGAATTGTGGCTGGCCAGTCCGCCACGCCCAAGCGTCCGCTCGGCCTGAAGATCGGCATTGTGGCCGGCATCCTGGCCTTGGTGGGAGGCGGCGTGGCCGTCGCCTCCGCCGTCTCCAGCAACTCGTCCAGCACCGGCACCTCGGCCGAGGCTGCAGCGCCCGCCGGCAACCCCGCCGCGGAGCTGAAGCTCGGCTACTTCGGCAATGTGACCCACGCCCCCGCGCTGGTGGGAGTCAGCCAGGGCTACATCGCCGAGGAACTGGGCGACACCAAGCTCAGCACTCAGGTCTTCAACGCCGGACCCGCCGCCATCGAAGCCCTGAACGCCGGAGCCATCGACGCCACGTACATCGGTCCGAACCCGGCCATCAACTCCTTCGTCAAGAGCGGCGGGGAGTCCGTGAACATCGTCGCCGGTGCCGCCGCCGGCGGTGCGCAGCTGGTGGTCCGGCCGGAAATCACTTCCGCCGCCGACCTCTTGGGCAAGACCCTCGCCTCGCCGCAGCTCGGCGGAACGCAGGACGTCGCGCTCCGCGCCTGGCTCGCCACGCAGGGCTACAAGACCAACGTGGACGGCAGCGGCGATGTAGCCATCAACCCCACCGAAAACGCGCAGACGCTCAAACTGTTCCAGGACGGAAAGCTCGACGGCGCGTGGTTGCCTGAGCCGTGGGCCTCGCGCCTGGTGCTCCAGGCCGGAGCCAAGGTCCTGGTGGACGAAAAGGACCTCTGGGACGGTTCGCTCTCCGGCAAGGCCGGCGAGTTCCCCACCACCATCCTGATCGTGAGCAAGACGTTTGCGGCAGAGCACCCGGACACCGTGAAGGCCCTGTTGAAGGGACACGTGAAGTCCGTGGAGTGGCTGAACAGCGCCGCCGCCGATGAGAAAGCCAAGGTCATCAACGCCGCGCTGAAGGAAGCCGCCGGCGCGGAACTGAAGGCCGATGTGATCGACCGGTCCCTGAAGAACATCGTGTTCACCGTGGATCCGCTGGCCGGGACCTACCCCAAGCTGCTGAAGGACGGCGTGGAAGCCGGCACCACGAAGCAGGCCGACATCAACGGCATCTTCGACCTCACCGCCCTCAACGAAGTCACCGGGGAGAAGACCTCCGCCGCAGTGCTGGGTAAGGAGTAGCACCGCGCTGCTGAGGCCTTTCTTCACGCAACCCGTTCATCCGCCCGGAACTGCAAATCAGTTCCGGGCGGATGAACGGGTTAACGGCCGTGTTTAGTTTCGCCTAAATCGCTCACGGAGGTCCCGCCAAAGTTCCCGTGCAGAGAGACAATGGCGGTATGAGCACAGAAGAACCGTTGCCACCCGCCGCCGTACCGCCCACGCCGGATTCCCGCCCAACGGTCCAGCGCGCCGAGCCTGCCCCTCCACCGGCTAGTAAACCGACTTCCACGCGCGTCACCCGTGCAGCGGTGATTTGGAGTGCCGTTGCGGTCAGCCTCGTGGTGCTGGTGCTGCTGATCATCTTCTTCATCCAGAACCAGGACATGGTTGCGGTGAAGTTCCTCGGCTGGGAAGGCAGGCTTGCCCAAGGCGTGGCCTTCTTCATCGCAGCGGTCGGCGGCGGCATACTCGTGGCAATCGCAGGCGGTGCCCGCATTCTCCAGTTGCGCCGTAACGAAAAACGGCGGCGCCGGGTCACCAACCTGTAGGGCAGCCGCCCACGGCTGCCCTCAGGCTTTCCCCTGGCCCAACTCCTCCGCGGCTTTCCGTGCGCCTCGGACGGCGATGGCGACGCTCATCAGCGTGGGATTCATGGCCGTAGCGGTGGGGATGAGCGCATTGCCGCCCACCACAAGGTTGCTGTAGCCCCACACCCGCGACCATGGATCGGCCACCGAGGTGCCGTCGTCGGACTCCCCCATGCGCATGGTGCCCTGGTAGTGCAGGCTGGAACCGTTCGGCATCAGGCGTGGCTCGGCAACGAAAGCTCCGAGCGCCTTGCCTGCCCGGCGCAGCCGCTCGGTGGCGTCGGCGATCTCCGCGCTCTCCCGCTCGGTGAGTGCGTATTCGATCGTCATGTTCGGGAAGCCCCGGTAGTCCGGTTCGCTGTCGTCAAAGGTCACGGCGTCCTCGTAGCGGGGGTGCTTGCGCATGCCATAACCCATGTTGACGTAGCCCCAGCGGTTCTCCGCGTAGGGCGCTCCGGGCTCCATCGGAAACGGAGTCGATTCGGAGTACATGACCTGGACGGAGAAGGGGTGCTCCGGCTCCGAGAACGGGATCCGGTTCACGGCCGCCACAGGGTCAGCGGGATTCAGGGCGCGTCGGGACAGCTCGGCGTCGAGGTCCTCTTCGGTGGCGAAGCGCTCCATCTTTCCGGCATCCAACGCAACCGTGGAGATGACTACGGGGTGCTCGGTCAGGTAGTGGCCCAGGGCTTGGGGCCGGACGCCCGAAGCCCACAGAAGTTGCGGTGAGCGGAAGGCATCCGCAGCAACCACCACGATGTCCGCGGCAACAAAAGACGTTTCGTGGGTGCGGAGATCCTCGACAGTGACCCCGGTGACCTGGTTGCCGTCCAGTTCCACCCGGCGGACCAGAGTCAGGTCACGGAGTTCGAACTGCTGCGAGAGGGGGCTCTCCGGATCGAGGAGCGGGCCGAGGACAACGTCGGCGCCTGCCCAGCGGATCGAGCCGTCCGGCTGCGGGTCGCCGGCAACGGGCAGGGTGTCCACGCCGTAGCCCTCCGGGAGCTCAGCGCCGAACTCCTCATCGAGGAGCGCCCTGATGGCTGCCCCAACCGCGGAATCGGCGAACGCGGCCCCCTGCACGTGCAGCAGTTCCTTGGCGGAACCAATCAGTTCATCCCACTCGTCGTCCGCGATGAACGGGATCTTCTCGCTGAAGGCCGGCGACGGCGTCGCACACGTCCAGTGGGCACCCTGGCCACCAACGTTGGTAGCCGCAGCCGCGGCGGGGAAGCTGGTGGCGTGGGCGGAGCCGGCACCGCCGTAATCGAGCAGGTGTGTGCCCTGGCGGGCGGTGAACATGCCCTCGGTGACGGTTCCGGCCGGAATGCCTAGCGACTCACGGTACGCGCCGGCCTGCGGCCCCTGTGACATCTCCCGCGCACGGGCTTTCTGGCCGGGATCGGCGATGTTGCGGACGCTCTCGCCGGGACGGTCCGTCAGCTGCGGTCCTGCTTCGAACATCACCACCCGCGCGCCGGGGACTCGTTCCAGGAGAACCCGGGCGTAGGTGGAGCCAATCGGCCCGCTGCCGACGACGGCGATGGTGGGGTTGGTGGACATGGTGTCTCCTTCGACAAAGGGTCAGACCGGTTGGGTCTCGGACGTTGTTTGGGCGGCGGGAACGGGCTCATCCGAAAGCCGGCCGTGGGGAAGCAGCACGGCTGCGACAATGCCGACGGCGTAGGTGGCCGCCAAGGCGATGAAAATGGGGACGAACACTGTGCTGTAAATCCGGGCGATGTCCGCCTGCACGGCGGGCGCTGCCCCATGGACAAACTGGGGGGTCAGGGTGGCAGGGTCTAGGCCCGCCGGAAGGAGGGCGGCCACACCGAAGCCGATCACCCCGCCGATGATCGCCGTCGCCACTGTTGACCCCACCTGCCGCACCAGGTTGACGGTCGCCGTGATGGTGCCTGTCTGGCTGGCCGGGGCAGCGCCTTGGACAACGGCGATAATCAGGCTCATAAAAGCACCTGTACCAATTCCCACCACACCCATCACGATCATCGGGACCCAGAGCGGAAGCCCGGCAGGCAGCATGGCCATAACAAAAAGACCGGCGGCTCCCAGCGACGTCCCAATGATCGGGAACACCCGGTAACGGCCCGTTCTGCTTGCCAGATAGCCAGAGAGGAGGTTGCTGACCAGCATGCCGAACACGGTGGCGATCGGAACAAGCCCGGACACCGTTGCCGTGGTCTGGTAAGCCATCTGGAAATACGTGGGCAGGTAGGCGGTGATGGAGAAGAGCCCGACGCCGATAATCGCCGACAGCGCGGTGCCCGCCGCAACAGTGCGGTTGGCAAAGTGCTTCAGGGGCACGATGGGTTCCGGTGCACGGCGCTCCACGATGAAGAAGGCAACGAAACCTGCGACACTCACGGCGAGCGCAGCGATCGTGGCAGTGCCCGCGGTTCGCTCGGCCGCCCAGGACACAGCCAACACCAAGGAGACCAGGGAGGCCGTGAAGATGGCGGCTCCGGCGACGTCGAAATGCCGTGGAACGGTTCCCGGTTCCAGGTGAGGTATCGCGATGAGTGCCAGGCCCAAGGCAACTGCTCCCACCGGAATGTTGATCCAGAAGACCCACGACCAGCCCCAGTAGTCGGTGATGGCCCCGCCGAGCACCGGACCCACCAGGATCGCGATGGGAAAGGCCGCCCCAATAATGGCCATGTAACGGGGCCGTTCCCGCTGGGTGGTCACGCGGGCAATGATGGTCTGGGACATCAACTGCAGTCCGGCGGAGCTCATCCCTTGCAAGACACGCGCGGCAATGAGCCAGGAGATGTCCTGGGCAAAGCCGCAGGCCAGGGAAGCGGCAAGGAACGTCACCAGCGACACCAGGAAGACCCGCCGGGCTCCCAGGACGTCGCCGAGCTTGCCAAGCACCGGCAACAGCACCGTGCTTGCGAGGGTATACCCCACCACAACCCAGCTCATGAGTTTCAGGGCGCCCAGTTCTCCGGCAATCGTGGCCAGCGACGTGGACACCACGGTGTGGTCGAGGGCCCCGAGGAAAGAGACCGTGAGCAGGGAAATAACAAGGAGACGGAATCTCAAAGGCGAAAGTGGCATAGTCATCTACCCGAACGATCGGGCCATCGACGCGACGTGTTGTGCCTCCGCCGCACCATCACGACGGAGAACGGATCCGGAGGGGACCCCGACGCCACCATCATCATAGCGCACTTTAGTCTGAAAGCAACAAAAGAATGACTGGATCAAACACTGACATTCCCAGCCGCTCCGAGTGCAGTCAGGTCCCACCCGAGTGCGCAGTCGTCCAGGAAATCCCCGACGTCGTTCACGGCCCTGCCTGTGGAGCAAGCCTCGAAAGCCCGCCGGAGCGCCAGCCGCGCCGAGGCCTCAAACCGACGTGGAGCAGCCAACGCGCCTTCCTCCGTGCAGGTCTCAACCCGAGCCAGGCCTGCCGGCTGGTCCACCGTCACCTCAGACCTCACCTCCCCCAGCGCCAGTATCCGCACCAGGCCTCCCGAGCCGTGCCCCGCTTCAACGTTGCCTGCCACGGTGACGGCCGGACCGCCCTGCCTTTTCCGGAGTTCCAGGAGCGCAACCCGGGCCTGGGCCGTGGCAGAACCTGCAAGAAGGCCCATCGGCCCACCCGCGAAGACCCTTGCCCACCCAAATCCATCACGGATCACCGAGATAAGTTCCGATGCGGGCGCGGCGCACTCGACGGCGATAATGCTGGCTGGAATACCTGCCCGCCCCTGGATTGCATCGTCAACCAGATCGGCCCTTAGGCGGGGACGCTCAACAATGACAGGGATGTCTGTCAGCGCCAGGAGGACCTCCCGGGCCTCCCGGGGCAGGTCCTGCGGGTTCGCGACGACGATGGCTGCCGCACCCGCGGCCTGGGCTGCGAGCGCACGGTCCCACCACACGCCAACTCCGGGCACCACCACCACAGAACCGCGAGGGCTTTCCGACAATGCTGCACTGACCGGGAGTTCGGCGACGGCGGCCCGATAGTCGGGCAGGGCGGCGCAGACACCCCTCCGCAGGGTCGCCCCGCTCATGCGTGCACACCCTCGAGCATTTTTGCGGAAGCGCCGTCAGCCAGTGCAGTGACGTAGTGGGAGTCCGCAAGCAGTTCGTCGTATTCCACGGGCACCCTTTCCTCAAGGAGCGCAGCCAGCAGGCGCCACTCCGCCACATAGCCGTCTTCCGGATCACGGCTGTAGGCCGTCCAACGCCCGCCTGGGGTGCGGACGCGCGTGGCTGCGCTTCCCGCATGGACAAACGCCGGCGGGAAGTCCACCTCGATGCGGTCATGCGACGTGGAGATGCTCATCCGCCACAGGGCATCGGGCCCTGCCGGAAGCATGGTGAGGGCAAGCTGTACCAGGACTCCGCTCGCACGGTAGCCCACCACATAGCCGATCGGCGGAACCAGCCGCGCATAAACCACTTCTTCAATGTCGGGCGCAAGGTCCCGCAGCGCCGGGAGATCATGGATGGCCAGCCCCGTCAGCAGTTGCCTCAGGACATCCGCTGTCACGGCGGGGTCAGTCAGGTCCGGCCTGCCCCGGCGCGCAGGCAGGAAGGGCCCTCCCTCGGCCACGAGCCGGTGGTAGCGCTCGTTCGGCGGCAGCGCCAACGTGACAGACACCGCCTGCACCCGGCCTTCAAGTGCCACGAGGTCATGCCTGGCATGGCCCCACGCCGCATCAAACAAGTGGTTCGTGCCGACGAGGAGGATCGTCCCCGCCGCACGGCAGGCGGCCACCACCTCTTCAGCTTCTTCCGGACTGGTGGCCAGCGGCTTCTCGCAGAAGATGGCCCGCTTTCCCGCGGCCACGGCGGCGAGGACCTGGCGTCCATGCTCTGCGGGCGGACTGCACACGGCCACCAGGTCCACGTCCGGGTCGGCAAGAAGATCCGAATCACCCTGCGACCAGCGGGCACCAAGCCCCTCCGCGAGGCCACGGGCGCGCCCGCTGCCGGCATCAGCGATGTGCACCACGTTGAACAACTCCCCCAGCCGGCCCAGGGTTGCAAGATGAAGCGCAGCAACCCCCGGCCCGGCGCCCAGCACACCTACATTCCAAGGCATCGTCGCCCCCCCTTCTTATGTCTCTATTATTCATAAGTCAGGTCCGTTCTGGCTATAGTCGCGCCACACGACACCTTAGTGGGTGTCAATGTGTGAGAATTGTGACCATGACGACAGACTCCACACTCCGCTTTGGAGCCCAAACGGATGAAGTGACGAGCCTTTTACGGATCGTCAACCTGGTGCGCACGGGCGAAGCAACCACCCGGCCGGAAATCGGCAAGGTCACCGGCCTAGGCAGGGGCGTAGTCAGTCAACGCGTGGACCAGGCCATTCATATTGGATTCCTCGGCGATGGCGAGTTCGGAGCCTCCTCCGGCGGTCGCGCGCCACGGACCCTGCGTTTCCGGGCGGAACAGGGACGGATCATCATCTGCGCCCTTGGAGCGGCTCATATGAGGGTTGGCATTACCGCCCTCGACGGCGACATCCTGGAACACACGCACCGCACCTGGGATATCGCACAGGGTCCGGAGAAGACCATCGATGCCGTCATGTCCCTGGTCGAGAACTTACTGAAGAAGGACCCCAAGGTGCCCGTGTGGGGTGTGGTGGTAGGGCTTCCGGGACCGGTGGACTTTGCTTCGGGGCAGCCTGTGGCGCCCCCGATCATGCCGGGGTGGAACGGTTACGATGTCCGCACTCCCTTTGAAGAACGCTTCAATGCACCGGTTTGGGTGGACAACGATTCCAACCTGCTTGCCCTCGGGGAACGCGCACGGCGGCGCGATTCCCTGGCGGACCTGATCTACTGCAAGATCGGTTCGGGGATTGGGGCGGGCCTGCTCTCCAAGGGCAGGATCCACCGGGGCGCGAACGGGGCCGCCGGCGACATCGGCCATGTCCGGGTATCCGACTCAGATGCCCAATGCCGCTGCGGCAAAATCGGCTGCCTGGAAGCCGTGGCCGGCGGCTGGGCGCTCGTCCGGGATGCCGAACTCGCCATCAAGGAAGGTGCCACAAGCTCCTTGGCAGTGAGTGCGAAGAAGGGAGCGCTGACACTTGAACAGATCACCCTGGCAGCCCAGGCCGGGGATTCGCTCGCCATAACCCTCGTCCAGAAGTCGGCGAGGGTGGCAGGCGAGACCATTTCAGCCCTGGTGAACATGTTCAATCCGGGGATCATTGTGATCGGCGGTGCGATGGGCTCCGCCGGCGAGGTATTCCTGGCAGAGGTGCGCCAACGGGTCTACGAACTCTCACTGCCGCTCGCTACACGGGACCTCACCATTACCCTCTCGGTCAACGATGAGCGCGAGCCCCTGCGTGGCGGAGCGGAACTGGCCCGCGAGCAGCTCTTCGACGTCACCTTCCCGCGCTGGTTCGCGGAGGGCCGGCCCTCACCGGAACGGGCAACTGTTCTGGCTTAGGGTTTCCGTCAACACTTCTTCCTGATTTCGACTTAAGCATGTATCTTCGGATCATAAGTCTCGCCACGAAGGAGTGCCAGCACCATGTCCACACCCATCAAAACGCTGATTATCACCGGCATGACCGATGTCCACCACGACTGGCGAAAGACAACGCCGGCGCTGAAGGAACTGCTCGAAGGGACAGGCCGGTTCCAGGTGCGCGTCACCGAGGAGTTCCGCGGAGCCACCGCAGCAACCCTTGAGCCCTACGACCTGGTCATCCTCAACTACTATGGCCGTACCGACCCGTGGCGCAATGTCCCGGAGGAGCGTTTCGGCCCCGTCGCAGAGCAGGCGCTTTTCGACTTTGTGACGCGCGGCAAGGGCCTGATCGCCTACCACCCCACGCTTGCCGGCGGCGTGGGCTGGGAGCCGGAATACGAGCGCCTGCTCGGCGGCGTGATGCGCGAAGACACCTCCCGGCGGGCTCCAAACAACGACTTCCTCCTGCACACTGCGGAGCCCCACCCCATCACAGCCGGCTGGCCGGCCGAGTTTCCGCATTACAACGACGACCTCTACGTCGGCCTCAAATGGCCCGAGGGCGTCAAGAAAACCGTCCTCCTGCAAGGTTGGGATAACCCCCTGCGCTACACGCAGGTTCCCTCGCAGTGGCGCAGCCTGCCGGGCATGGGCGAGGAGCATCCGGTGGCCTGGGCGGTCGAGTACGGCGAGGGCCGCTCAGTCTCCATCGGGATCGGCCACAACGTGCAGGCGATCGGCCACCCCGCCTTCCGCGCGCTCTTCCCACGGAGCGCGGAGTGGGCTGCCACCGGCAGCGTGACCATTGCGACGCCGGCAGACCTCGGCGAAGCGGTGGACGGTGGAGACTGGTGGCCCACCACCCTCGAACCGATGGTCCGGGAGATGTTCAACGATTGGGTTGCCGCGGGCGAACCCGCCTCCCAGAAGTAGTATCGCCGTCGAAATCCGGGACGTGGCCACAAGCGTCAGGCCACGTCCCTGGCCACATCCGAGACGGCATGCCGCCCGGATTCCAGTTCCGCTTCGAGATGGAACGGCAGAATGAGCGGCGAGCCCGGCCGCGCCTGGAGATAGGGCACCAAAAGCTGAAAGTCCACCGAGACGGCATGCGCGCCAGCGGCGAGCCGGCCACTGCCAGCCACAACGAGGCGGTCCTGGACGAACCACCAGCCATGCTCTTCCGGCAATGAGCCCGCCAGCACGTCCCGCACCCCAAGATGCACCGCAAGTTCCTCTGGACCGAACCGCACGCCGTCGACCTCGACGGCAAGGCCGTACACGCTGGACAGCGGCATGGAGCGGATCCAGGGCAGTCCAATCCGCAGTTCAAAGCCGTCCGCAGTGGTGGTGAACGCATCATCGCGCAGAGCTGTTTGCAGCATGATTTCCATCCTTTATCCTAAAAGTGACATAAGTTTGTCATTAACACGCATATTTGAAAAGGTGCCCATTGACCACTGGAATTCCTCAAACCTGGACCCTCTGCGCAAGTGCCTTCAATTGGACTCCTGACATCACGGCGGCACGCCGACCGGCCCTGGACATAGTCACCGGCATCGTCGCCGACGGCGTGGCCGATACGGTCGAACTGGAGCCCGGACTGCTGTGGCGGTCCTTTCCGGAGCCCAGGGATGCCGAGGTGGACGAGTTTCGCGATGCCCTGGCCCAGGTGGGTGGAAGGGTCAGCATTGTGGGCGCGAGCCTGGATGACTTCCTTTCAGCTACCCAGCGGCGGTCCACCCAGGAGCGGCTGGACTTCCTGGTTCCCCAGCTCCAAGCGGCCCGGCGGGTGGGGGCTGCCGGTGTCCGGTTGCCGATCGGCCAGGCCGGCGCCGAGCTGCTGGCCCTGGTGCAGCCGCTGCTGCACGAGCTGGACCTGGTGCTGTACGAGGAGATTCAAGGGCAGCAGGCTCCTGACAGCCCTGCCATAGCCCCGGCCTTGGAAACGATCGCAGGGCTGGCGGACGATCATGTGCGGGTCCTCGTGGACATCAGCATGCTCATGCCGGCGCTGCCCGCCAGCTACCTTGAAGAACTCCGCCGCGGCGGCGTACCCGGTGAGCTGGTAACCCGGCTGGCGGACGAATGGCGGAACCCTGCCACGCTCGACGCCGTGAAGGCCCTGCTCCAGTCCGGAAACGTGCCGCCACGCGTCCACACGCTCTTCATGAACCTGGTCATCCGCTTCGGCCGCAGCGACGCCTCAGACCTCCGGAGCATCCTTCCGCTGGTTGGCGGCTTCCACCTGAAGTTCTGGGATCTGGAAGACGCTGACGGACGCGTATCGCAGCCGCTCCGCGACCTGGGCGGACTCCTTGGCGGCAACGGCTTTGCCGGTACTCTGACCAGTGAATGGGGCGGACACGAGTGGCTCCAGGATGACCCCACCGACATCACCCGACGGCACCTTGCCCTCGCCACCACCGCGCTGGCTGCCGGCGCGTCGGGGGCCGGTGCGTCGGGTGCCGGTGCGCTGGGTAAGGGAGCCGCCGCCTGACCGAAGCCGTGCCCGGCGCGCAAACACAGCAAAGCGGCCGGCCCCGGCTTACCGGGACCGGCCGCTGACCTGTTTTTGATTACTTCGTGCTGAATGCCGCGTCGAAAGCGGCGACGGAGGGCTCGTAGCTGGAGAGCCTGCGGATGAACCCCAGGGCCTCCGGCGCTCCAACGAGCCGGTCCATGCCCGCATCCTCCCACTCGACGGACAACGGGCCGACGTACTCGATGGAGTTGAGCATGCGGAAGGCATCCTCCCACGGCACGTCGCCGTGCCCCGTGGAGATGAAATCCCAGCCCCGGCGCGGATCGGCCCACGGCAAATGGGATGACAGACGACCATTGCGGCCGTTGGACAGGCGCTTCTTCGTGTCCTTGCAGTGCACGTGGTAGACACGATCCCGGAAATCCCAGAGGAAGCCTACCGGGTCGATGTCCTGCCAAACCATGTGGCTCGGGTCCCAGTTCAGGCCGAAAGCCTTGCGGTGCCCGACGGCTTCGAGGGTACGGACCGTCGTCCAGTAGTCGTAGGCGATTTCCGACGGATGCACCTCATGGGCGAAGCGCACGCCGCACTCGTCGAAGACGTCCAGGATCGGGTTCCACCGGTCCGCGAAGTCCTGGTAGCCTGCCTCCACCATCGCCTCTGTGGCGGGCGGGAACATGGCAACGTACTTCCAGATCGATGAGCCGGTAAACCCGGTCACAGTCTCCACGCCCAGCTTGGCGGCCAGCCTTGCGGTGTTCTTCATTTCCTCGGCGGCCCGGCGTCGGACACCTTCAGGGTCGCCGTCGCCCCACACGATGTCCGGCAGGATGCCACGGTGCCGTTCGTCAATGGGGTCATCGCACACGGCCTGGCCCTTGAGGTGGTTGGCAATTGTCCATACCTTTAGGCCGTTGCGTTCCAACACGTCCAGCTTGCCCTGGACATACGCGTCGTCGTTCCAGCGCCAGGGATCAAGGTGGTCACCCCAGCAGGCGATTTCCAGTCCGTCGTAGCCCCACTCGCCGGCGAGCCGGGCCACCTCCTCGAACGGCAGGTCGGCCCACTGGCCGGTAAACAGGGTAATCGGTCGAGCCATGTTCTTTCCCTCCTTAGCGAGCCGGCACTGCAGCGTCGGCGCCGACACTGGTCCAGGCAGAGTCATTCTCGGAGCTGCGCTCGACGGCGTCGAGCACGCGCTGCACCCTCAGTCCCTCAGCAAACGTTGAATGCGGGTCAGTGCCGCCCACGATGCCTTCAACCAGGTCCTTGACCTGGTGCGAGAACCCGTGCTCGTAGCCGAGCATGTGGCCTGCGGGCCACCAGGCGGAGACATAGGGATGCCCGGCTTCAGTGACCAGGATCTTCCGGAAACCCTGCCGGTCCGCTGGGACAGTACGGTCGTAGAACTGGATGCTGTTGAGGTCTTCAAGGTCGAAGGCCAGGGCTCCCTTGTCACCTGAGACCTCAATTGCCAGTGCATTCTTGCGCCCGGTCGCAAATCGTGATGCCTCGAACGACGCCAGCGCTCCGGATTCGAACCGGCCGGTGAAGATGGCGATGTCGTCCACAGTGACTGGCCCGTACCCTGCGCCGGCTATGCCCGACAGGCCTGAACCGGAATCCAGCACAGGCCGCTCCTTAATGATCGTATCGACGACCCCTGAGACCTTCTGGAGGTTCTGCCCGGTGACGAACTGGGCCAGGTCGATCGCGTGGGCGCCTATATCCCCGAGCGCCCCGGAGCCGGCGTGCTCCTTCTGCAGGCGCCAGGCCAGCGGCATCTCCGGGTCCACGAGCCAATCCTGCCTGTACGAAGCCCGCACATGGCTGATCCTGCCCACCACGCCCTCGGCGATGAGGTCGCGAAGGAACGTCACCGCCGGAACGCGCCGGTAGGTAAACCCCACCATGGCCCGTATGCCCCGGGCAGCGGCGCTGGCGGCGGCGTCGGCCATCGCCTCGGCCTCCGCCACCGTGTTGGCCAGCGGCTTCTCGCAGAGCACGTGCTTTCCGGCCTCGAGCGCAGCGATGGCTATCTCGGCGTGGGAGTCACCGGGGGTGACGATATCGACAATGTCGATGTCTTCCCGGGCGATGACTTGCCGCCAGTCGGTTGCGGATTCTGCCCAGCCCCATTTTCGGGCTGCCTCACCGACAGCTTGGGCGTTGCGGCCCACGATAACCGCCATCTCCGTCTCGGCAGGAAGGCCGAATACGCGCGGGGCGGTGCGCCAGCCCTGGGAATGGGCGGCGCCCATAAAGCCGTAGCCAATCATGGCCACGCGCAGGGTGGTCATGCGAGCACGACTTTCCGTTCCACGGCGACGCGGTTGCCCACGTAACGCATGGGAGCGATCTGCATGTAGAGCAGGCGGAGGGTGAGGATGACTTCGACGTCGATCTCCTCGCCGGCCTCAGGGACGCGGTCCAGGGGAATGATCACATCGGGCCGGTCCGCGACGAACCACAGCGTCTCCCACTGCTCCGGGAGTTCGGCGATGGAAAAGGACTTGCCCTGGAGCTCGAAGCGAAGGGATTCCTTGGGGATCTCCACACCGTTGACTGTTGCGGCGACGTCGTCAACGGCGGACAGCCAAAGGCTGCGGTACCAGGGCAGTTGCACCGACACCGCAATGCCCTCTGGGTGCCTGCGGACATCGGTGTCCTTGAACAGGGAGTTGTGAGTTGCCATGGCTTTCCTTACTTGAACGTGTCGACGAAGGTGTCGTGGGGAACAGGAGGCGCGGGATCCAGCGTCTGCCGTGTTGATGGGCTGTAGGGGTGGTACTCCGTGGGCACGGGTTCATCGGCGGGTGGCATAAAGACCGGCTTGCCGTCGTCGCCGAAGTACATCAGGTCCAGGGCAAAGGCATGCTGGTTCTTTTCCGCGAAGCTGATCCAGTTTTCCTCGAATGGCGCCCGGAGGAGCTCGTAGCAGCGGAATTTCCAGATCTTCCACTCACCGTCCTGCCGTAGGAAGTCCACCGCGTACTTGCACCAGACCCAGTGGGCCCAGACCTTCTTGCCCTGTACCTCACCGGGCGAGTACATGTAGTCGGGGCTTTCCTTGGCCACTTCAGGGTCCGTGAGTCCTGACTCGTTGCCTGTGACGATCCAGACGCCCTTTGCCGTCTTGCCGTCGGCGGCTACCTCGATGACCGGAGTCGTGGTGTAGTGCAGGATCAGCTTGCCCACAGGGGACGGACGCCCCTTGTGGTAGCGGACCACACTCTCGTAATCCGTGTACTGCCCCGCGTTGGTGTACCTCGCCCGCACGCCCGGCGTTCCTGGCTTCACCCACAGCGGGATGATCTGTTCGTCCTCGAAGGCATTGTGCAGGTACATGTAGCGATTGAACAGGTTCTCGAGGTCGCCCCTGTCGTTGGCCCGCCGGGCCAGGCGGAGAGCCTCGTCGAGTTCACGGCGCAGCTGCTCGACCTCAGTGGTGACTTCGCCATTGGTGGCAGTCATGGGCGTTCTCCTTAGGCTGGGACGACGGATTCCTCGACGGCACGGCGCATCAGCGTGTGCTGCTTCTTGACCAGGTCGATCGGATCGGATTCGCCGAGGTCAGCGAACGCATGCCCCTCCCACTCGCTGGACAGGTAGCCCTTGTAGCCGCCCTTGACGAATTGCCGCACGATCCGCGGAATGTCCATGGCGGGCTCGTTGCCGTGCTCGTCGATGTCGTAGAACTTGGCATGAACGTGGAAGATCTGCGGCATGATGTCCAGCCACTCTTCCGGGGGAACCAGGCCGTGCATGTTGAACGCCAGGCGGGTGAACGGGCCCAACCGTGCAGGATCAAAGTTGTTGGCGTTCAGATAGTCCTCGAACTCCTGGTTGCGCTCCTGCATGGGTAGGGGCTTGCGCCAGATTTCCTGCATGACAGCGAAGTGCTCTTTGGGCAGTCCCATCTGGGTCAGGGTACGGAACAGGGTGGGCGACAGGCTGTGCATAGTGGAGCTGAAGTCGGCGGTGAAGCCGAGCCGGTCGCTTCCGAGTTCCTCGTACATTTCCCGGATCTGCAGGATCTTGGGGTCGTTCGGGCCTTGGGGTGCGTGAATTTCGTAGCCGAGCTTCTGGTCGTACTTCTCAGCCAAGGGAAGCAGTTTCCGGAGCAGTTCCTTGCCGGCGGAGCGGATTACTACCCTGTGGAAACCGAGCCGGTTGGCCGTATGCAGTTGCCTGGCGAAGAAGTCGTACTCCTCCTCGGGGGTCATGTCGCGTTCCTTGCGGCGGCCCATGTCCAGGTTGGTGCCCACTGCACTGGGGGTCAGGCCGTAGCGGTCCATGCTGTCGCGCCACAGGCGCACAAAGTCGTCGTCGACGTCGGGGTAGGTGCGCAGCATCTGCGCAATGTTGAACTCAACCCCGGGGCCGAGACCCTCGTCTGCAACTGCCTTGATCAACGTCTCCGGGGTGTAGAGCCCGGCGGCGAACTCAGAGGTGAGCGAATACAGGGTAATGCCAAGCTCGATTCCCGAGCCTGCGATGCCTTCTGACATGTCTTGTTCCTTCAGTTTCAGCCGCGGACGGGCTGGGCGAGGTGGCTGTTGAGGATGCGGCGGGCCTCGGCGGGATCGGTGATCATGGCAGAGCCGGCGTCGGCAGCTGCTGAACGCTGCACGGCCTGCTCGCCGCGGATGATCTCGAACGGATCCTGCCAGTTGTTCCAGTGCCAGCCTTCGTATTCGCTGGAGATCGCACCGGAATAGCCGTTTTCGACGAGCTGGCGGACCAGGCCACGCACGGGAACCGAGGGCTCCTCGCCGTGCTCGTCAATGCCGAAGAACTTGCCATGCACGTGGCGGACCCACGGCATGATTTCCAGCCAGGTATCGATGGGGGCCGGACCAAAAAGTCCGGTTCCATTAATGGCGAAGTCAATGCCGAGGTCCGGCCGACCGCTGCGTGCGGCCAGGCCAATGAAGGCACCGAAGCGCTCACCATGGACCTTCTGGGTGTTGGGAGGCCCTTCGGCGTAGAAACCGTTCCAGAGTTCAACCACCTGGCGGAGCAGTTCCTCAGAAGCGCCGCGCCGGCGGTAGGCCTCCAGCAGCGAGGGGGCAAAGCCGGTGACGGTGGCGCCCCAGTCGGCAGTGAAACCAAGCAGTGGGGAGTCGAGCTTTTCGTAGCGGTCGCGGAGGGCCAGGACACGCTCGTGGGCGCCGTGCTGGTCCGCGTGGACCTCGAGAGCCAGGGTCACCCCGTACTTCTCGGCTACGGGCAGCAGGCTTTCCATGGCGTCGGGAGTCAGCGAGATTTGCACCCGGGCGATCGGGAAGCCGAGCCGGGCGGCTACTTCGATCTGCCTGCGCATGTACTCGACGAGCTCGTCGTGGTTCATGAGCCGGTCGCGGCGGATGCCGGTATCGACGTTAACGGCAAGGGATGTGGGGACCAGATCCACTTCGGCGACCAGGTCGCGGAACTGCCCAACGAAGGTATCGTCGATGTGGTCCGGGAAGCCCCGGAGGCTGGAGAATCCGATGACCTCAAGCCCCGGGCCGAAGCCCTCGGCCGCCACCTTGCGGATGAGGCCGTCGAGGTCGTACTGCCGGGCGTGGAAGGCCCGGGTGAAGCTGTAAAGGGTGACGCCCTGGATCGGCGTGCCGAGGCTGGTCATCGCTGTGCCACCTTCATGGTCTTGGTGTCGTGTTCTTCGATGTGGAGCACCCCGTGGTCGGTGATGATGTACGGGATATAGAGCTTCAGGTCCACCCGGACCTCGTGCTCGTCCTGGTCATCTGCCACAGGAAGGTCGCCCGACAGGACGGCCGAGTCCAGGGGAAACCACCACTCGCCGGTCTCATCCACGAGCTCCTCGAAGCTGAAGGTCCGGTTGTTCATGGTCCAGCGAAGTGAATCCTCCGGGGCGCTCACTCCGTCGATTGTCAGCGCGGCACCTGCAATGCACGACCCCGGCAGGGCGCGGTACCACGGGATACGGACCTCTATGGCGGTGCGTCCGCCCTCGGTGGTGAGTGTTCCTTGCTCGATTATGCGGTCGGCGATCATCGAGACCTCCTTGTCTTTGCCTGGCGCTGAAGTGCAGCCATCGGCCACTTCTTCATTATTTAATCATTCTATTGTCTAATTCAGACATAAGTAAAGGACTGTTGAGGTCTTTGGCGACTTTTCGTGCGCCTTTGACCGCAAGGGCCACAGCCGTCAGCGTGGGATTGCACGCCGTGGACGTAGGGATGACGCCATTGCCGGCCACAAAGAGGCCGGGGACGTCCCAGACCTGGCTGTCGGGCGAACACACGCTCCCGCCGTCGTCCGCTGCGCCCATCCGGGTGGTTCCCTGATAGTGCAGCGACGCTCCCGGCGGGAGGACGAACGGACGTTCGTCGAGGGGTTCGCCCACCGCCTTGCCCAGTCGGACAATCTCCTGCTTGGCGCGTTCCAGCACGTCCTGGTCCCGTTCCGTCAGGCGGTAGTGGAGGCGCATGGCGGGCATCCCATAGGCGTCCAGGGACGCGTCGTCGAAGGCCACGCGGTCTTCCCTTTGGAGGTCCTTGGCGCAGAACAGCCCCAGTCCCACAATCGAGCCCGGGACAATGGGGTCGTCCTCGGCCACCGGAACAGGTGAGGCGTCCAGTTGCATGATCTGGCCATGGAAGGGCATCTCGTCGGTGTAGGGTACCCAGGCCACGCCGCTTTGCCCTTGGAGCGCACCGGCGGCACCCGCCAACCCCTTGCCAGCCGTAACATCGCGTAGCCTGCTGGCGAACACCACCTGCGACTGGTCATTGAGGTACCGGCCCAACGCGTCGGGCCGAATTCCCGAAGCCCACAGCAGCTGCGGCGTACGAAGCGCATCCGCGCCCACTACCACCATGCGGGCGGCCACCTGATGGGTTTCGCCCGTGCGCCGGCTCTTGACTTCGATGCCGGCAGCCCTGCCGTCCTCAAGCAGCACGCGCGTCACCAGCGACTCGTCGAAGAGCTCAAAGTTGGGGTTTTCGCGGGTTACGTCGCCAAGGACGACGTCGGCGCCGGACCACACGAGGCGGCCGTCCTCGCGCCGGTGGACGGCGAGGGGCATTGGCTGGACACGAAAGTCCGGCTCCCGCCCCTCGTCCACCGCGGCGGAGAGTCGCTCCAGGACGATTTCCGAGAACGGCGCGCCGTCGAAGGCGTGGGTGGTCACGCCAAGCAGCCGGCCGGCGTCGTCCAGGAGGCTGTCCAGGTCCGGGAGGAAGTCGATGCGTTCCCTCCCGCCCGGGCGGGGGCATGCCGCGGTCCAGTGTGCGGCCATGCCGCCCACGTTGCTGGACATGGCCGCAACGGGAAGTCCATCTTCGCCCGGAAAGGCGAAGCCTTCCTGCAGGAGGAAAGTTCCCGGCCGGGCGAGCCGGTCACCGCTTTTCACGGCTCCCGGCGAGTTCACCGTCTTCGCGCCGGCCCCGGGTCCTTCGGAGGCACGCTGGGCGAAGCCGAGCCGCTCCGCATCCTCAATGTTTTTCACGTGGGCGCCCGGCGGATTACTGACGGTTGGACCCACTTCGAACATCGCGATACTGGCGCCCGGCGCTTCCTCACTGAGGATCCGCGCGTAGGCTGACGCCGTCGGGCCGCTGCCCACAATGGCTACGTCGACGGAGCCGGGGTACCTCCTGTGGCTCACGATCCGGCCACCAGTTCCTGGATGTAGCGGACCGACTTTGCCGAGTCGATGGTGGGGTAGTACTCCAGCCCAATGGGGCCGGTGTAGCCACTGGTCCGCAGGTCAGCGAGCCGGGCAGGCCAGTCGATGGATCCGGAACCCGGCTCCCCGCGCCCCGGAGTGTCGGCGATCTGAACGTAGCGGATGAGGTCACCTGCGTTGGCGAGCTCGACGGCGACATCCTCGCCTTCGACGGTGGAGTGGTAGAGGTCGTAGAGTACGCCGAAGTTCGGCGAGTCAACTCCCCGGGCGATGTAGACCGCCTCGGAGGTCCGGTCAAGCAGGGCGCCGGGATGGTCTACCCGGACATTGACGGGTTCGAGAACCAGCGTGATGCCGGACCCTTCGATGTGGGCCACCCCGCGGGAGAAAATCTCGATCAGTTCGTCGAGCTGGTCCTGCCGCTTCCGTCCGCCAAAGCCCGTACCGCTGCCCACCACAATGCGGGGGCAGCCCAACTGCTGCGCCACCGCTACTCCAGCCTCGAGGCCCTCGTAGAACGGCTCGTGGTTGCGTGGCGGGATCATGAACTGCATGCGGGGCTCGGCGAGCTGGGCAGTGAGCTGGACGCCGGTCTCCTCCAGGGCGGCCTTGAGGGCCGGAATGTCCTTGCCCGTGGGGCCCCACATCTCGACGGCGTCAAAGCCTGCGGCCGCTGCGGCACGGACCCGATCCGCAGCACTTTCGCCCGCTTCGGCGAACAAAAGGTCGATATTCGGCGAAAGTTGGAACATGGGTATCTCCTGGAATCTAGGGGTTTTAGGGTGTAGAAAATCGCCACGAAACGCGTCAAACGATTCGCGGTTACCAGCCGTTGCGTCAGCCCTTCAGGCCGCCGGAGAAGCCTTGGATGAACCTTTTCTGCGCGAAAAGGAACAGCACCAGGATGGGGATCATGGACACGATCACAATCGCGAAGATCGAGTTCCACTCCGAGACCAGGGACCCGATGTAGTAGTACATCGCCACCGGCAGCGTCTGGTTGGCGGAGCCGCCCAGGAAGATCAGCGAGGTGAAGAAGTCATTCCACACGATGAGGCCCGCGAAGATGACCACTGTCCCCGTGGCGGGGGCCATCATGGGAAGCACCACCTTCGAGAAGATCTGCGACCTGCTGGCGCCGTCAATGGTTGCCGCTTCCTCATAGTCGGTACCCAACCCGCGGAAGAAGTTTGAATACAGGAAGATGGACAACGGCAGGAGCATGCCGGTGTACAGGATAATCAGGCCCCACGCCGAGCCGGTGAGGCCCAGGGACCGTGCC
Organism: Arthrobacter sp. R4; assembly: GCF_051365025.1. NCBI lineage: Bacteria > Bacillati > Actinomycetota > Actinomycetes > Micrococcales > Micrococcaceae > Arthrobacter > Arthrobacter sp. R4. Next base: position 50,161 of record NZ_JBLWIJ010000008.1, on the reverse strand, counting down.
CCCATGTAAAGCGGCACCGCACCGAGCTGGCCGGGCAGGATGATCGCGATCAGGAAGAGGTAGTACATGCCTTTGCTCCAGCGGCGGGTGCTGCGGGAGATGACGTAGCCGGTGATCGAACCCAGGGCGATCAGCCCGACGATGCTTCCGGCGGTGATGATGATGCTGTTCACGAGGCCCATCACCACGTTGGAGTTGCCCTGGGCCGTCAGGACGGCCACGAAGTTGCTGAAGTCCGGGTTCTTCGGGAGCGCAAGGGGCGAGGTGGTGTACATCTCGCTGTCCGGCTTCAGGGCGGTGGTCACCAGGAAGTAAAACGGGGCGAGGAAGGTCAGCGCCAGGGCCCAGAGGCCAATCTCGCGGAGCAGTGTGAGTTTGGTGTAGCGGAACATTCTTAGTCCTCCGGGTTCGATCGCGTCAGCCGTTGCTGGATGACGGCGAAGAACAGGATGATGGCGGCCAGCACGAGGGCAAGGGCGGCACCGCCGCCGAAGTTGCCGAGCGCAAACGCCTGTTTGTAGACCTGGGTGGCCAGGGTTTCGGTTGCGCCGGCAGGTCCTCCGTTTGTCAGGGCCATGATGGGATCGAAGACCCGCAGCCCCTGGACGATTCCCAATGTTGTGGCAATGGCGATAGCGGGGCGGATGGCCGGCAGCGTGACGTTGGTAAAGCGCTGCCACAGGTTGGCGCCGTCGATGGCGGCTGCCTCCTCGACTTCCACCGGGACGCTGGCAAGTCCGGCCATAAAGATCACCATGGCAAAGCCGGTGGACCCCCAGACAAGCACTACCAGGACTGTCCAGATGGCCCACTCTGGGTCAGCGAGCCATGGCTTGGCGAGGTCGCCGGCGCCGATCGAGGTGAGGAAGACGTTGATGGGGCCGTCGAAGTCGAAGATGTACTTCCAGACGTAGGCAGTGGCCAGCGGGCTGAGCACCACGGGCATAAAGAAGAGGGTGCGGAGGATATACCGTGTCTTCAGCATTCGGTTGAGGCCGAGGGCGATAACGAGACCGCCGACGTTGCCGAGGAAGACCGACCCAAAGGCCAGAAACAGCGTGTTCGTCAGGGCACCGAGTTTGGTGGGGTCCTTGAAGATGGCCTCGAAGTTCTGCCAGCCCACAATTTTGAACGAGCCGATGCCTGTCCAGTTGGTGAATGCGAAGAAGCCGCCGATACCCGTTGCCACGTAGTGGATGGCGATAACCAGGACAATCCCTGGCAACGCCCACCACCAATGCCCCAACTGCAGGCCCGCGCCCCGGGGACGGGTCTTCCCGCCCGTCCCCGGAACGCGCCTGCCTCGCAGGGGTGCTTTAGCTGCTTCGCTTTTCGGTTGCATCGTCGCAGTCATGGTAGTCCTTGCTTGTCCCTTTGAGTGGTCGGAACTTTGGTGATCTGAAACTGTCACTGTCCCCAGGCTGCGTCCATGGCCTGAAGTACCTGGTCAGCGTTCTTCTGTCCGGTGATCAGACCCTGGACGCCGGTTGCGAGGGCGTCATAGACAGCGGAGTTGGGCCACTGGCTGTTCGGCAGCGGGCCGTACTTTCCGTCCTTGATGAGATCGCCGACGTTCTCGTAGGCACCTGCGCTGAAATCGTAGTTGTCCAGGCCGGTGACAGGCAGGGCACCGTCGATTTCCGCGAAGGCCTTGGTCTGCTCAGGCTCGGCAGCCCAGTCAAGGAACGCCTGGGCGGCATCCTTGTTCTTGGACGCTGCGTTGATGGAAAACGCGTAGTTCGCGCTGGCGTAAACGAAGCCCTTGTCCGAGCCGTTCTCCGCCGGGAGCGCGCGCACAGCGAAATCCGAGTCGGCGGCCGCGGTCTTCAACTGCTTCCAGCTGGGGCCCGGGATAAAGCCGGCAACCGATGTTCCACTGGCGAGGCCCTTGGTGATCGCGTCGAACCCGGCACCTGCAGCGCCCTTCTGGAAGCAGCCCGCATCATTGAGCTTGGTGACCGCCTCAAGGGAGGCTTTCCACCCATCAGACCCGGCGAAGGTGGTTTCCTTGGCGGCACGCTTTTCGTTCCACTTCGGGTCCTCGGCGTAGACGCGGGACGCAGCCAGGGACATTGCCATCAGGCCGGTGTTTGGAGCAGCGGAGCCGGCGAGTGCGATGAACGACTTGCCGGCGGATGCGAGCGACCTGCATTCGCCCTCGAGGGCCGCGAAGTCTGACGGGAAGTCAGAAATGCCAGCTGCTTTAGCGGCTGTTTCGTTGGCCACCAATCCAACCACCGTGATTTCCGGTGCTTGGCCGTAGACTTTTCCATCCGTGCCGAAGAGGGCTTCGCTGCCCTCGGGTACGAGCGCCTTCGCGGCATCATCCAGTGGCTCCAGGAATCCGGCCTGAACCAGCGGCAGGATGCTGCGGCCGGTGCCCGAACCGGGAGAAGTCACTACAACGTCGGATGCATTGCCGGCTTGGAGCTGGGTCCGCAGGGTCTGGTCGTAGGAATCGTTCGGCTGCGGGTTGAAGGTGATCTTCACGTCCGGGTGGGTTTCCATGTACTTCTCGCCCAGCGTCTGGAACGGGCTCTCGATGGTGTTAGAGGTGGCAAAGGAGAGGGAAAACTCCTGGGCTCCCGCCGTGGCAGTGTTGCCTCCGGTGGAACCGGAACATCCGGTAAGGATGAGGGCTGCGGCTGTGGGGACGGCGAGGGCGCCGACCTTCAGGCCCGAAAAGCGACTGTGCTGTGTCATGTCCAGCCTTTCTGACTTCGTTGTCGAAAATCCGGGAGCCGTGACCCCGGTCACTCATCAGTATGCAGGAGATGTGCCGAAAAAGCACATAAGTCTTTGCTATACGAGACATAAGTTCCGCCGAGGCGCGCATATCGGCAGGGGAGGAGCAGGGGCGCGCCAACTCGTCCCCCGGGCTCCCTCAGGCGCATCAAGAATAATGATGGAATTTCCTCTGGATATCGACCGCACTGATAGACTGGCCTGACAGAATTCCTCTTCGAAGGATCGCCGCGCCGTGACAAATTCCGCCCTTCTTTCCCGGCTGGACCTCAACCTGCTCATTTCGCTTGATGCCCTGATTACTGAGCGCAGCGTCACGAGGGCGGCCGAACGGCTTCACCTCAGCCAGCCGGCCCTCAGCGCCTCGCTCGCACGGCTCCGTTCCCACTTCGGCGACCCCATCCTGGCCCGCCGCGGCAATGCCTACGAACTCACACCCTTTGCGCTGCGCCTGGCCGAACACACCACAACCGCGCTTGAGGCCGCCCGCCGGGTGTTCGAGAGCCAGGCCACGTGGGAGCCCACCGAGTCCGAACGCGAGTTCTCCATCTACGGCTCGGACTACGGCTTCACCACCATCGGCCGCGTCGCATCCGAACTCGCTGCCGAGCGGGCCCCCGGCGTCCGGTTCAGGTACATGCTCCACAACCCAATGGTGGTCGAAGACGCCGCCAACCGCCTGCGCTCAGTGGACGGTATGGTGCTGCCCCACGGGTTCCTCACCGGACTCCCCTACCTGGACCTTTGGAGGGACGGCTGGGTGGCTGTCGTTTCCACGTCCAACGAGGCTGTCGGCGATCAGGTCACCATGGAAAACGTGGCAGAACTTCCCTGGGTCATGTCCTACCAGTCACGCTCGGCATTCACCTCGGCCGAACGCCAGATCCAGCAGCTGGGCATAGAACCCCGGGTTGAAGTGGTGGTGGAGAGCTTCCTCTCATTGCCCCACTTCGTCGTCGGAACACAGCGGATCGGACTCATCCAGGCGGCACTTGCTCCCTTCGCCCTTCAACTGGGCGGAATAAGGGTACTGCCGCTGCCCTTTGATGCGACCCCGTTGGTCAACGCCCTGTGGTGGCACCCCGTGCACAACCGGGATTCGGAACATGAGTGGATGCGTAGCCTCTTTGAGGAGGCGGCCGGCATCGTGGCTGCCGCCGCAGCAGAAAACGTGCCTTAAAACACTGATGCCCGGCTGGATTTCACCAGCCGGGCATCAGCCTTCCACAGGGCCATTACCGGCCAGGCGGGGCACTTAGGCACTCATGAGCGCAGCCCGCATGCTGCTGCGGATGAGGTCGTGCTGCTTCCGCACCAGCAGCAGCGGATCCACTTCACCAAGCTCGGCGAAGGCATGCCCTTCCCACTCGCTGGACCAGAAGCCCCGGTAGCCCCCTTCGACAAATACGCGGACCAGTTCCGGGTAGTCAATCGCGGGCTCATTGCCCTGCTCGTCAATGTCGTAGAACTTCGCGTGGACATGCATGATCTGGGGCATGATGTCCGCCCACTCCTTCGGGCTGACATGGCCATGCATATTGAAGGCCAAATGGGCGAAGGAACCAAGGCGTGCAGGATCAAAGTCCCGTCCGCGGAGATAACCGATGAAATCCTCCTGCCGCGCGCGCATCGGCGCGTCGGTGGCCCAGATCGCCTGTAGCGTTTGGACGGCTTCGTGGTCCAGACCGGCCCGGCGGACAGCACGCAGGAGCGTGGGGGACATGCTGTGCATGGTGGAGGAGAAGTCAGCCACGAAGCCCAGGAGCGGGGAGTCGAGGTCGGCGTAGACCTCGCGGACTTTCATGATCTCCGGCGAGTTGGGCCCCAGCGGCGCATGGATCTCATAGGCAAGCTTGAGCTCAAGGTCCTCGGCGAGCGGCAGGAGCCGTCGGAGCAGCTCAGGCTTGGCGCTCTGGATGCGAACAAGGGGGAAGCCCAACCTCTTGGCGCCGTGGAACAGCGTTTGGGTGAACTCGTATTCCTCATCCGGGGTCATGTCACGGTCGCGGCGGCGGCCCATGTCCAGGTTGGCGCCGAAAGAACTGGCCACGAAGCCATGCTTGTCGAAGGCCGCCTGCCACGAGCGGGCGAAGTCATCTGTCACCTTGGGATACGTGGGCAGGACCTGGGAGGCCACGATTTCGATCCCGGGACCGATGCCCAGCTCAGCCACACGGTTGAGCAGGCCGTCGAAGTCATACCAGCCTGCCCGGAATTCCGCGCTTGCCGAGTAGAGCGTGAGTCCCAGCGAGAAGGGATCATCCTCGGCTTTTGGTGGAGCCGGCGTGAGGGATGTCGTGAGTTCGGGCGCAGGCGCTGCGCTGTCCGTCACAGTGAGCTCCAGGGTCTGGTTGACGAAGTTCGGGACGTATATGCCGGGACCTCCGTCCTGGCCCGGCGCAATCTGCATGTAGGGCAGCCGCAGTTCCCCCATGAGTTGAATCTGGTGCCGCTCACCAAGGGACAGCGGGGTGTCCCTTGGTGCGATGAGCAGCGGATGCTCCTGGAGGTACCAGAGCGTGTCGCTTTGGGCCGGCAGGTCCGCCAGCGCATAGCGGACGCCTCCAAGTTCCAGGGAAAGCTCCTCGAAAGGAACTTCCTGGCCATCGACCATGAGCCGGAGCGAGGACACCGAGGAGAGCCAGAGGCTGCGGTACCACGGGATGGTCAGTGCCAGGGCGAAGCCTTCGGGGTGCGTGCGCAGGCTGGAATCGTCAAGAAGTCCGTTTGGCATGGTTTCTCTCTTTGCTGGTGGAGAGGTCGGGTGAGGTGGGTCAGGCAAGTTCGCCGGCGATGCGCCGGATCAGGGCATGTTGGCGGCGAACCTGCTCGATGGAGCGCCAAGGTGTGCGTTCGCCTTCGTATTCGCTGGAGAGGTAGCCGGTGTAGCCGGCGTCCTTGAGGCTCTGGAGGACGGGCCGCCAGGGGATTTGCTGGTCTTCGAGCTGGTCGTTAATGTCGTGGAACTTGGCTTGGATGAACACAACGTAGGGGGCGATGCCGGCGAAGTCGGCCGGATCCACACCGATACCGTCCAGGAAGGGCGGCCGAGTTTCGCGGGTCTCGCCCTCCCGCAGGGGAATCGGGCGGTCCTGGAAGATACCGGTGTCGATGAGCAGGCCAAAGTTCTTGGTGCCGGTCCGCTCGATGAGGCCGATGTAGTCCTCCACCACGGGGTGCCTGATGGGCGTCGGTGAGTGGATCTCGGGGCAAATGATGACTCCCAGCTCATGCGCCAGGTCAAGGGAGCGTTCCACGGATTCAGTCCAGATCGGGTCGGGCACCAAATCGCTGGAGACGACGCCGATCTTGGGACGCACGAAGCCGAAACCCAACCGGTGGGCGAGCCGCAGGTCGCGCTGCAGCGCCTCGGCGCCCTCGGCAACAGTCATGGCCCTCCCCGGGTGCAGCCGGGTGTCAATCCAGGAACCGTAATTCGTGGGCTCCAGGGAGTACCTTTCCAGGAGGCTGAACCAGTTGTCGATCCAGGCCGCAGAAGGCTCCGGGTACTGGGGAACGTGCCCCTCACCGAGGATTTCGACGCCGGTGGCGCCCACGTCCGCGACTGCTGCGAGCGCCGTTTCCAGGTCCATGACCGTTCCGTAATCGCCCATGAAGCTGTAGAGCGAGACGCCGTAGCGGAAAGTGCCGTCGCCGATTTCAGGCGAGAGCGTCACCTTGCGGCTGGTGCGGTGCACTGTGGGCTGGTGCTCGAGGGGAATGTAGGACATGCGCAGGCGCAGTTCGATGGATAGCTCATGGATGCCCTGCGGCAGGCCGCCCTCCAAGGGGACAGTGACCACTGCGGCCTCCTCCAGCGGCCAGCGGACGCCGTCGCTTCCCCACAGTTGGTGCAGAGTGTAGGTCCGCTCCCCGAAGGTCCAGAGCGGAACGTCCGGTCCGACGTCGATGATGTCGCCCACACGAACCGCAACCCCGTCAATAAGGGAGGCGGCCATGCCCCGGTAGGACGGCATGCGGAGCCGGAACTGAAAGCCGGTAACACGTCCGTCCTCGGTGACATTGCGGAATCCGACGGACTGGATGAGGTCTCTCTCGAGAAGCATCATTGCTCACTCTCTGTAGGGGCAAAATCCAGCGTAACAGCATTCTGTCACTTTCACACCTAAGTTTGTTGAGATTCTACTAAACCACTAACCCGGAAGGACCGCCGACCAGCCGCCGTCCACCATCAGGTTGGCGCCCGTCACGTACGACGCTTCGTCGGAGGCAAGGAACAGTGCGCATCTGGCGACCTCCTCCGGCGAACCGATCCGGCCCAACGGGATGCTTCCGGCGATAGTGCGCATAGGGTGGTCCGGGGCGAGGAGGTTGCCTTCGGTGGCCGCAGTGCGGATCATTCCGGGACTGACGGCATTTACCCGCAGCCCGTGCGGAGCCCCTTCGGCCGCCAGTTGCTTTGTCATCGCCACCACGGCTCCCTTGGTGGCCGTGTGGGCAAGCCGGCCATTGGTCATGGACCCGGTGACACCTGCTGTGGATCCCACCAGCACGATGGCGGCATCAGGCGTCTGGATCAGTTGGGGCCAGAAGTATTTGACCGGCAGGAACACCACGTCCATCTCATGCTCCACATTCCACTTCCAGTCGGCGAACGTGAGCTGATCCAGCGGGGCGAAGCGGGTGACTGCAGCGTTGGCATACAGGATATGGACCTGTCCGTGGGTTGCTGCCACGTCCTGCGCCCAGGAAGCGACGGCGGCCTCGTCCGTGAGGTCCACGCGGCTGCTGCTCATCCGGCCACCCGATCCGGCGACCGCCGCAACCGTGGCAGCGGCGCCGTCGTCGTCCATATCGCAACCGACCACGTAGGCTCCCGCCTCGGCAAAGGCCAGCGCCGCGGCCCTGCCCTGGCCGCTGGCCGTTCCGGTGATGACGGCGGTCTTGCCAGCGAGGCGGAGTTGGGGAACAGGCACGGAGGTCCTTCCGGAAGGGCGTTTCTGTCGAGTTTCGCAGGGACGCTCCTTCCGAGGAACGGCAGATCGGTTCTACGTGGTATTTGCCCCGCGGATAGTCAGAAACAGCTGCGGTGTATCTGCCAGACAAATGCCAGATATCAGTAAACGCCTCTTCACCAAATACATGAGCTGGTTCACAGTGGTTACAGGACCTGCACCAAACCGACCGCAGCCAGCAACCCAGAAGGACTTCAACGTGGAAACTCCCCTCTCCCATCTTGCCCACCTCGAGATCACCAGCCCCGACGTCGAAGCGTCAGCCCGGTTCTACGAGGAAAAGTTCGGCATGCGCATCATTGACCGCGTGGACGGCAACGTCTACCTGCGCTGCTGGGGCGACTACTACCGCTACAGCCTTGTCATTACCGAAGGCCCTGAAGCATCCCTGGGCCGGATGGCCTGGCGGACAAACTCCCAGGCGGCCCTCGAGGCTGCGGCCCAGCGCGTCGAAGCGACAGGCGTGCAGGGCACCTGGACCGCCGGCGGCCACGGCTACGGCAAGGCCTACGAATTCACCGGCCCCTACGGCCACCGGATGCGCCTCTTCTATGACGTGGAGAAGTTCGTCGCCGAGCCCGGCTTCGAATCCACTTACCCCGACCGCCCCGAGCGCCGCAGCAGCCACGCCGCAGCACCCCGTTTCCTGGACCATGTGACCGTGGCTAGCTCCGATGTGCGGGGCTTCGCCAAGTGGTACAACGAGGCCCTTGGCTTCCGCGTCATGGCGTTCGTTGACTTGGACGAAGCACCAATCACTGTGTTCTCGGTACTGACCACGAACGAAAAGTCCCATGACCTCGGCGTAGTCCTGGACACCTCCAGCCGCGCCGGCCGCGTCAACCACATCGCCTTCTGGGTAGATGCCACCGAGGACCTGCTCCGGACCGCGGACGTCATGATGGAAAACGGCACGCCGATGGAATACGGCCCCTCCATCCACGGCGTGGGCGAGCAAAACTTCCTTTACTTCCGCGATCCCTCGGGCCTCCGGGTGGAGCTCAACTCCGGCGGCTACCGCAACTACGTCCCGGACTGGGAAGCCAACACCTGGAAGCCGTCCCTGGGCTCCAACAACTTCTACAAGAACGGCGCCATGCCGCACTCCATGACAGAGTCCTTCCCTCCGGCCGAAGGCTTCACCGCCACCGAAGAAGGGGCATCCCCGGAGATGAAGGAGGCGCTCCTGAACCCGTACGCCAAGCAGGGACGGGGCTAAAGGAATATGCCTGAAGCGACATATTCCCTCATCCGGTTCCAGGAATCCGGTGACAGCAAGGCCCGCGTCGGCCTGCTGGTGGGCGGCCGGGTCCTGCCGCTTGACGGCGACATCAACTCCCTGATCGAGCACTGGGACACCACCGAAGACCACTTGGACACCCTCGCCGCATCGGCAGGCGGGGACACCGGCCTGGCAGCCGCCGACGTCGAAATCCTTGCCCCGGTGGAACCCGTCCAGGTGCTTCAGACCGGAGCCAACTACCGCAAGCACGTGATCGACCTGGCAGCCGCGCACCGCGAACCGGGCCAGGACGAACAAGAGGTACGCACCAAGACGGCGGCCATGATGGACAAGCGCGCGGGCCAGGGCACGCCGTACTTCTTCATCGGACTGCCGACGGCGATCGCGTCCGCCACTGACGACCTCACCTTGCCCTCTTACTCCACATCCCACGACTGGGAGCTGGAACTGGCAGCGGTCATCGGCAAGACGGCGTTCCGGGTCACCCCGGAGGAGGCACTGGACTACGTCTTCGGCTACACCATGGTCAACGACATCACCACCCGCGAGTACGTCTTCCGCAAAGACATGCCCGCGATCGGCTCAGACTGGTACCGCGCCAAGAACGCCCCCGGCTTCCTTCCCACCGGACCCCTGCTGGTGCCCGCCAAGTTCTTCGGCGACCCACAGGACGTCCAGGTCACGCTGAAGCTCAACGGCAAGCCGATGCAGGACGAATCCACCTCAGACATGATCTTTGGGGTGGCCAAGCTGGTCAGCGAGGCCTCCCAGATCATGCCGCTTCGCCCGGGCGACCTGGTCCTCACCGGAAGCCCCGCCGGCAACGGCCAGCACTGGGGCCGGCTGCTCCAGGACGGCGACGTCATGGAAGGCACCATCACCGGCCTGGGCACCCAGCTGATCCACTGCAAGGACGAGGTCCAGTGACTTCGCAGCACACCGCTCAGGCGGACCAAACCGGTACCGTGCAATCAAACGATTCTCCGGTGATCCGGCGTGAAGACCCGCTGGGCAGCATCCGCGCTATGGCCGCAGCCCACAACAACTGGGGCCGCTGGGGTGCCGACGACGTGCTGGGAACACTGAACTTCATAGACGCGGCCAAGCGGATCGAAGCTGCGGCCCTCGTCACAAGCGGTGAAGCGTTCTCGCTGTCCCAGCCGTTCGACACCAACGGCCCGCAGAAGGGCTGGCGGCGCCGCACCAACCCCGTCCACACCATGACGGACACTGGAGTGGACGCTGAACGCGGCAACCAGGGATTCCCGCACGGTTTCGGCGGCGCGGACGACGTCATCGCCATGCCGTTGCAGTGCTCCACGCAGTGGGACGGGCTGGGCCACATCTTCGACCAGGGTAAGGCCTGGAACGGCCGGGCCGCCGGCGACGTGGTCACCTCTGAGGGCGACCTGGTGACCGGCATCGAAACCGCGGCGGCCAAAATCGTCACGCGCGGCGTCCTGCTCGACGTCGGTCGGGCCCTCGGGCCGGAGCTCGGAAGGAACGACGGCGAACTGCCGGACGGTTTCGCCATCACCCCGGAACACCTCCAGCGGACCATTGAACTGCAGGGACCCAGCTCGAAGGTGGGCCGCGGCGACATCGTGGTGATCCGCACCGGGCAGCACACCAGGGTGCGCCGCGACGGCTGGGGCGACTACGCCGGCGGGTCTGCCCCGGGCCTGTCCTTCAGCACCGCGCCGTGGCTGCACCGCAGCGAAATCGCCGGAATCGCCACCGACACCTGGGGCTTCGAAGTCCGTCCGAACGAGTTTGATGGTGCTTTCCAGCCACTCCACCAGATCGCCATCCCCAACCTGGGGCTGTTCCTGGGTGAAATGTGGGACCCGGACGGCCTGGCGGAAGCATGCGCATCGGATGGCAGGTACGACTTCCTGCTCACCGCCGCGCCGCTCCCCATCACCGGCGCCGTGGGCTCCCCAGTCAACCCGATCGCCGTCCGGTAAACACAGTCCGGTAGCTTTCAGTTAACAGCAGCAAACAGACACCAGCAGTAACGCCGTCAACACAAAGGAGTCAGCGATGGCAGCAGTACAGAACGTCGGAATCGTCGGAGCGGGAGCCGCGGGACTGACCGCCGCCATCCTGCTGGCCGACGCCGGAGTCCACGTCGAAATCCTCGAGAAGGCCGAAACCCCGCAGACCGTCGGCTCGGGAATCACGCTGCAGGGGAACGCCCTACGAATCTTCCGCCAGCTCGGTGTTTGGGAGCAGATCGAGGCAAAGGGCTACCCGTTCAGCACCCTCGGCCTGCGCGCCCCGGACCCCGCCGGCACCGTCATGGCCGTACTGGAGGACATCCGTACTGGCGGCGACGACCTTCCGGCCACCCTGGGGATGTACCGCCCCGACCTCACAGCCATCCTCCGCGAACGGGCCGAGCAGGCCGGTGCCCGCATCAGCTACGGCAAAACCGTCACAGGGATAGCGGACGACGGCCGTTCCGTCACCGTAAGCACCGCCGACGGCGACACCGCCACTTACGACCTCCTGATTGGTGCCGACGGCCTGCACTCTGCCGTCCGCAAAGCCATTGGCATCGACGTCGAGCCCCAGCCCACCGGCATGGGCATCTGGCGCGCCTTCGTTGAGCGGCCCGCGGACGTGGTCCGCACAGACCTGACCTACGGCGGCCCCTGCTTCATCGCCGGTTATTGCCCTACAGGTCCGGACACCATCTACGCCTACCTGGTGGAGAAGGCCCAGGAGCGCAAGCACGAGGACGGCCCTCGCATCATGACCGAACTCGCCGCAGCGTACGGCGGCCCCTGGAACGAGATCCGCGCCAATCTGGACCACAGCGCCCGCATCAACTACACGTGGTTCACCACCCATCTGGTGGACGGCCGTTGGAACCGTGGCCGCACCGTCATCATCGGCGATGCCGCGCACAGCTGCCCACCGACGGTGGCGCAGGGCGCAGCCATGGCCTTGGAGGACGCGGCCGTCCTGGCCGAACTGCTCATCAATGCCGAGGACGTCACCGAAACTCTCTGGAAGGAGTTCACAGACCGCCGTCTGGAACGTGCCAAAGCAGTGGTCAACGCCTCCGTCCAGCTGGGCCAGTGGATGCTCGACGGCGTCCGCGACGCCGATGTGCCCGGCCTCATGCACTCCTTGTCCACCATGCTGAAGGAACCCGCATGAGCGCGCATCCCGTTAGTGATCCGGCCCGCACCGTTGACGTCCACGCCCACATCCTCCTCCCGGCCCTGCAACAGCTGGTTGCCGAAGCCGACCCCGGCGGCTTCGGCGCCCAACAGGCCCTGGAAGTGCGGCGCAACGGACCCGAATCCCTGGCCGCTTCGGGCCGGATGATCAAGGAACGCTGGCCGCAGCTGACCGATCTGGACCGTCGGTTGGCGGACATGGACAGTCAGGGTGTGGACGTACAGCTCGTCTCACCGTCGCCGTCCCACTTCTACTACTTCGTCGGCGTCGAACTGTCCCTGCAGGTGGCCAGGCAAGCCAACCAAGCCGTCCGTGAGTTCGTGGACCGCGCCCCGGAACGGCTCAACGGCCTGGGTCTGGTCCCGCTGCAGCATCCTGCACTGATGGTCGAAGCGCTGGAGCACGCAGTCCTGGAATGCGGGCTGCTCGGCGTCGAGATCGGCTCGTTCGCCGCCACCCCGCACGATCCGGACCGCAGCACCGTTGAACTGTCCGATCCACGGCTGGAACCGTTCTGGAGCCGGGCCGAAGAGCTCGGCGCCCTTGTCTTCCTGCATCCTTTCGGTTGCTCGCTGGATGAACGGCTGGACCGCTACTACCTCGCCAACACCGTCTCGCAGCCAGCCGAAAATGCGGTGGCGCTCTCCCACCTGATCTTCAGCGGCGTCCTGGACCGCCACCCGGACCTGAAAGTGCTGGCCGCGCACGGCGGCGGCTACCTTCCCACCAGCCTTGGCCGGTCCGACCACGCCTGGAAGGTCCGGCCGGAAGCGCACGGCTGCGCCCACCCGCCGTCGTGGTACCTGAAGAAGTTGTACTTCGACTCCCTGGTCCACAGCGCGGCCGAACTCCGGGCACTGGTTGCGGCCGCAGGGCCAGAGCAGGTGCTGCTGGGCTCGGACTATCCGTTCGATATGGGCTCCGACAGCCCGGCGGCCGAAGTGCGTGCGGCAAGCCTGTCCGCGGCCGACGCAGCCAAGGTCCTGGCACGTAACGCCGCCGCGCTGGGCATCACGCCCGCCTCAGTCTTCACCGCCCATCCCACAGCCTAAGGAACACGCGAATGGTCAAGATCGCACGCTGGAACCACGACGGCGCGACGCAGTCCGGCTTCGTCGATGACGGATACTGCTACGCACTGCCCGCAGGCCAGGGCGTCAACACCCTGCTCGAAGCCGGGCTTGCCGAAACCCTGGCCCGTGCCAGGGAAACCATCGCTTCCGCCGCACCTCTCCCACTGGCCGACGTGCAACTGGTCGCCCCGTTGGTCCCCGCCACCATCCGGGACTTTGTGGCGTTCGAGGAACACGTCGAAGGCGTTCGGAAGAGCATCGACGGCGTGGCCGGCGTTCTGCCCGAATGGTACGAGGCACCCACGTTCTACTTCACGAATCCGCACACGGTGACGGGCCCCGGCGAGGTGATCGGTATTCCGGCGGGCTGTGATGAGCTGGACTTTGAAACGGAGGTGGCCGCCGTCGTCGGACGTGTTCCCGGCAGCGACGGCCGGAACCTGACGGCGGAAGGGGCACACGAGCACATCTTCGGGTACACCATCCTCAACGACTGGTCCGCACGCGACCTGCAGCGCCGCGAGATGAAAGTCAGCCTCGGCCCGTGCAAGGGCAAGGACTTCGCCAACACGCTGGGGCCCTGGATTGTCACCGCGGACGAGTTTGAGGACCGGCACGACGCCGAGGGATTCCTGCCTATCTCCATGGCCGTGGAAGTAAACGGCGAAACCATCGGGCAGGACCTGCTCTCCAACATGGGTTGGCCGTTCGCCGAACTCGTTGCCTACGCCTCCCAGGATTCCGTGGTGCGGCCAGGGGATGTCCTGGGATCCGGAACGTGCGGCAGCGGCTGCCTCGCCGAGCTCTGGGGGCGGAACGGCGCGAAGACTCCCCCGCCGCTGAAGACCGGCGACGTTGTCCGCATGACGATCGAAGGAATCGGCAGCATCGAGAACACCGTAGGCCCACGGCGTGAAGCTGTGACCCGCATTCCGGCCCGTCCCCGCCCACGCAACCGGGTTGCCTCTGCGGCTACGTCCGGGATTTAGCGTGCTATCCCTTCAGCTTGAGGGGCGGACGGTGGTTGTCACCGGCGCCGGGCAGGGCCAGGGCGCTGCCGAGGCCCGTTTGCTGGCGGAAGCCGGAGCGCTGGTCATCGCCACCGACCTCGCGGCGGAGATGCCGGCTGACCTGGCCTTGCCTCCAGCCTCGGCGGGCGCGTTGCTGTACCGGCAACTTGACGTGTCCAATGCCTCGCATTGGGCCGGCCTCGCTGACTGGATCCGGTCCGAGGGGCGGCAGGTGGACGGACTGGTCAACAACGCCGGGATCACCCAGCGGAGCAGGCTGCTCGATGTCTTGGTGGCTGACCTGCAGCGGGTCTATGAAGTGAACGTCGCCGGAGCCCTACTCGGAATCCAGGCCCTCACGCCTCTGATGGCCAGCGGCTCTGCGATTGTGAACGTGGGCTCCGTTGCAGGCCTGACGGCGCATTATCCGGTGGCGTACACCGCCAGCAAGTGGGCCCTGCGGGGACTGTCCCAAGTGGCGGCCATGGAACTTGGCCCGCGCGGCATCCGGGTAAACACCGTCCACCCGGGTTTCATCGAAACGCCCATGACGGCGAGCGCCAAGCCGGAATTCAAGCATGCCACGCTGGCCGAGACCCCGCTGGGACGGACTGGAAGCGTGGAGGAGGTAGCCGGCGTCGTGCTGTTTCTCCTGAGCCCGTTGTCGTCCTACGTGACGGGCGCAGAGATTCCGGTGGACGGCGGCCAGTCTGGCCACGGTGGCGCCAAGTCAGTCTCGGACGCGATGCGCTGACCCGTCCTCCCCCAATCCCAACTAGGTAGCAGCAGATGTCGTTATGAGCGCCCAAAACGACATCAACTGCTACCTAGTTGGGATGGTGATGGGCACCGGGTGGGCCGTGACCGGGAAGAGTTCGTGCAGCCTGGAGCACGCGCGCTGGACCACCGAGCGCAGCCAGACGCTGGCCGGGTCTTCCGTTTGGGACGGATGCCAGTACATGGCTTCCACCAGGGAAGCTTCGGACCCCTCCGAGAACTCCAGCACCACGATCTCGGCCCCGCGCTGCGCCCTGGCTGCCAGCATGCGTGGCACCACCGCCACCAAATCAGTTCCCTCGACCAGCAACGGCAGGGACAGGAAACCTGCCACTACTGCGGCTACCCGGCGCTGCATCCCGCTTGATTCGAACAGCTTGTCGGCAGGAGTGCTGATTCCCTCCCCAAAATAGCCGACGGCGTGGGGAACCGTAACCAGGTCCGCCAGGGTCAGCCGGGGCTGGCGGAGCAGCGGGTTACCGGTATCAGCCACGGCAACGAAGCTGTCGCGGAACAACTGCTTGCTGGCGCCCTGCATGTGGTACCCCGTCGGCCCCACGAGCAAATCGATTTTCGAATAGTCAGCCATCTGGCCCTGGAACCTGGAACCGGCAGTAGGGACGAAATCCACTGACACGGAGGGGGCCTCCTCCCGCAGGATGCCCCGCAGCGGCCCAACGATCAGCGCCGCCGCGTAGTCCGAGGCGGCAATGATGAACTCCCGCTCGCTGGTGGCGGGATCGAAACCGGACCGGACGCGCGTGGCCCGCTGGATGTGGAGCATGGCTTCATCAACCAGCGGGACCAGGGAATGCGCGAAGGGCGTGAGATCGTACGTGCGGCCGTTCCGGACCAGGAGTTCGTCGTCGAAATGCCGCCGGAGCCTGGCCATGGCCGCGCTGGTGGCCGGCTGGCTCAGCTGGAGCCGCTCTGCGGCACGGGAAACGTTCTTCAGCTCCAGCAGGACCTGCAGCTGGGGCAACAGGTTCAGGTCCAGGTTCTTCATACCCATAGGTTATCCACACATGGACCTGAGTCCTTTAGAGGTTGACGGGCACCGTCCGCGGACCCCGGATCAGGACCGCTAGCAGCGCCACCGCGCACGCGATTCCCAGTGCCCCCAACGCGAAGCCCAGACTGCCCAGTGCTGCGGCGGCTACTCCGAGGACGATGGGCGTCAGGAACTGGCCGATGAACAGCGTCCCCGTCCAGATGCCTGTCCCCCGGCCACGCTGCTGGAATTCGAGGCCATTCACGGCCCATGTGAGCAGGGTTGGCAACAGCACACCCGTTCCGGCGCTGGCGATGACTGCCCCTGCGATCGCCAGTGGCACGTTGCCCGCCACCGAGACCAGGGAGAGCCCGACGGCGGCCAGCCCGAACGCCAGTGCCAGCAGGTTCCGCGTGCCCAGCTTTGCCAGGTAGCGGAAGGAGATGGCTCCTGCGGCGGTAGCGAGGGACGCGATGGCTGCCGCCAGTCCGATAAGGGCGGCATCGCCCACACCCAGCCCGGTAATGACGTACGGCAAGTGCACGATGAGTGCGTAGAAAACGACTCCGCCGAAAAGCGTCACCGCGGCCGGGGCGCCGATCTGCCGCCACGGCACCGGCGTTTTGGCCGCCGTCGTGCGCTGGCTCTTTGCCGGCTCCCAGAGCTTGAAGACCATGGGGATGACGATGACTGCGCTGACAGCGTAGAGCCAGAACGGGGTCCGCCAGCCGATGCTGCCCAAGGCGCCTCCGAGAGCGAAGAAGGCGGTGGCCGCGAGCGCGCTGACCATGGTCTGAAGCCCAAGGTATTTGTTCCGCTGCTCGCCTGAGTAGTAGTCCGTGATGAGGGTGGTGCAGCACGTCATGATGGCGGCTTCAGCGATACCGACGCCGACCCGCGACATGGCTATGGATTCCAGGGTGGTCAGCCAAAGCGGTGCTGTGCCGAAGGCGGCGTAGGCGAGCATGGCGACGACCAGCAGTTGCTTCCGCCCCAGGCGATCGGCCACATAGCCGGCCAGGGGCGAGAAAAGCGCCACGAACAGTGCTGGCAGGGTCAGGGTGAGCGGCACCAAAATGGCAACGCCAGGGGTGTCCGCGAACGCCTGGTTCAGGGTGGGGAGGATGGGTGCAAGCAGTACGGCCCCCAGCACCGGCATGCAACTGCCGGCAACCAGGAGGGTCGCCTGGAGTCGTCCGGCCGTCCGCGACGGCGCGGGACCGGACGTTTCGTTACTGGTTTCGGTGCCCTTGAGCTGAGTATTCTCCATTGAATTTTCCTTAGCCTCTTGGTGGTCACTAAGGGACGGCGCTGATATAGGCGCCAAGTGACTTCCCTCACTCTGGCAAGGCATGGGCTATCGGGGAATCAAGCATTTGAGATAGCTGGTATCCATGGGACGGATGTCTGCCTCGGCTGCCCCGCGCCCCTTGGGCACCCGGCGCTACTCCCCCGGGACGGCGTTCAGTTCCGCGCGGGTGGGCGGATTGGCGCCGGGCCGCGACACGGTGACCGCGGCCGCACGGGAGGCGTGGGCAAGGAGGTCGGCCAACCCCTCGGCCGGAAGCTCACGCAGGTCCTTCCGGTTCTGCGCACCGTCCAGGCCACGGTCCACGATCCCGGACAGCAGCGCCGCCATAAAGGAGTCGCCGGCGCCAACGGTGTCTGCCACCACTACTTCGGGCGCGGGATACACCGCTTCGCCAGCCGCCGTGATGCCCCAGGGGCCCGCAGCGCCGCGGGTGACCACCACCATCGCCGGCCCCTCCGTACCGTCGAGGGTCAGCCAGCGGCGGGCTGAGTCCAGCGGGTCAACCCCGGGATAGAGCCACTCCAGGTCCTCGTCGGAGGCCTTGACCACATCCGCCAGGCCGGCGAACTTCTCCGCTTGGTTCCGTGCGTAATCCACGTCGGTGATGATGCTGGGCCGGCAGTTGGGATCGAAACTGATGGTGGCGCGCGGGTGTGCGTATTCGACGGCGGCGAGCACCGCGCTCGCGCCCGGCGCCAGCATCGTGGCGATGGATCCAGTGTGCAGCAGGGTGGTGCCCTGCAGCATAAAAGCGAGGCGGTCCGCCAGCCCTGGGAGTTCCCACGTGAGGTCGAAAGTGTAGGTGGCGGCGCCGTCGTCGTCTATCAGGGCGGTGGCCACACTGGTGGGGAGGTCGTCCGGTCCCTGCGGCAGCATCACTGAACTGGCGCGAAGGTGCGCAGCGACGGAATCACCGTATGCGTCGCGGCCATAGCGGCCGATGAACTGGACCGGGTGGTCCAGGCGGGCGAGCCCTACCGCGACATTGAGGGGGCTGCCGCCCACGTGGGCTTCGATTCCGGAGGCGCGCTGGACAACGTCAACAAGGCCCTCGCCGATTACAGTGAGCATGGGTCATACTCTGCCAGAGAAGCTGGCCCCGGACACCCGCCATCACCCATCCCGGCCACCATTACGGGCTGCTTTGCGGCGGCGCTGGAGTGCTGAGGCGGGGGTCCACTGCTTCTGAGCTTTGTACTGTGAAACCGACCGTGGGCGTGGTCCTCAAGGCGTTCACAGCCCTATCTGCGATAACTTGGGCTTCGGTTCCGGAATCCAGGATCGTATTCCGAACTGATTCGGAATCGACCATCACGGCCGTAACGGGAAGCCCATCCGAAGCCTGGGTGGTCAACAGAGCGTCCACTTGAGCCTCGAAGCAGGAGTCGCTTGACGTGGAGCGAACGTCCATCGCCACCACGTGGTTGTTGGAGACGAAGTTGCCCGACCCGGCCAGCAGCCGGATGATGACAGGCATCGCTCCTGCCGGCCGGATGCTCTCTGAGTCGATGATCTGGGAGAAGTGGTTGCCGATCACGG
Source organism: Arthrobacter sp. R4 (assembly GCF_051365025.1). Classification (NCBI taxonomy): domain Bacteria; kingdom Bacillati; phylum Actinomycetota; class Actinomycetes; order Micrococcales; family Micrococcaceae; genus Arthrobacter; species Arthrobacter sp. R4. The sequence goes on along the minus strand of NZ_JBLWIJ010000008.1, from coordinate 31,303 downwards.
AGTTGTTGCTGCCGCTGACACAAAGAAGTCCGTTGAGCTCGTTCAGTCCGTTGTCCACTCCCAGGAAGGGCGTCCAGGGCTCATGGTCACGCAAGAAGTGGTTCGTGGCCACGAGGTTTTCCGAACTGTCGGCTTCGAGAATCACCATCCCTGGGTAGAACGAGTGCAAACGGTTGTTGGAGACGCTTGAACGCGTGACGCCGCTGAGATGGACGCTGCTCGCACCACGGGGGAAGACGTTGTTCGCGGTTATCAGGAGCCCGCCGTGGTTCTCTGCGTAGATCGAATAGCCTTTAGGGCCTGCTCCCACCAGGTTGTCGGTAATCTTTGATGCCTGTCCCCACCCCCGCAGTTCGATGCAGCTTCCGCACTCAGCGATGAAGTTGTCGTGAATGGAAAGGGCGTCCGCCTTGTAGATGGTGAGGGCGTTCTCAAGATAGACGAACCCCATGCCATTGACGCGGAATGAGTCATTGGCGCTCGCCACATAAATACCGGTCTTGCCGTTGACGTAGGTGTTCTCCGGAGGCATTCCCGAGCCATCCGAGTTGAAGTGCAACCCGTCGATGCAGAAGTTGGAGAACTCGACTGAACTGATTCGCGGGCTCCCGCTTCGCTCAACGTAGAAGGCGGCTCCCTTGGATTCCTCCCGGCCTTCGCCGAGGGGAATGTCGACAATAACGCGACTGCCTCCTGGCCACAGCTCATGCAAGTTGGGCCATTCGTCTTCGGGAACGTTGAACCGGATGCTTGAGGACGTAAAGCCGTGTCCCGAGCCCTGGATTCGAAGGAAGCTGACGTCGATCACCACCTGCGTACGGAGGTGGTAGTCCCCCGGCGGAATGTAGATCACCGCGCCCGGCTTGCCTCCGTTGTTCGCATCGGTGACGGTCTGCCGGTCCTTGATGTCGGCGATGATGCTGTTGATTACTTCACCGACGTCCTCGGACGGATTGCCGACCGGCCACGTCGTCACGTCGTAGTAGTTGTTGCTTGACATAGGTTCTTCCCCTAGGTGAGTGTCGAGACCGCGAGTTTCAGTATTGTTGCTGAGCCGCCCTCAGCCGATATCCAGTTCTCCGAATTTTCGGTTTCGGGGAAGATGAGGTCAGTCAGGACCACCCTGCCGCCCTGTGCGAAGACTTCCACCGAGCAATGGTCGACGACGATCTGCAGCTTAAGCACGCCGTCATCAAGTACCAGCGGGGCTGATGCCACGGATGGAAACTTTTCGTGGAATCCTGTGTTGCCTGACTGCCTGCGGTCAAGGATGAGCTGGGCGCTGGTCGTGTCGTAGCTGAGAAGGGTGCCCTGGCTCCCGTCACGGCTTCCGAAGAGTCGGAAAGCAAAACGTTCGGCGCTTCCGGGCTGTATCTCCGCCTCGATGATTTGGGCGCTACCAGGCACCGCATCCGGCAACCGGAGGGCCGAATTCCGCAGCTCAAAGGGCTCTGCGGTCATTTGGTCCTTGGCAGCATGCCGCTCGTCTCCTGCACCCGGGCCGGCCAGGACCGGGCGCTGGATCAGGCAGGCAGAGCCGTTGACTCCTGTGAGGCGCACTTCGCGGGCAAGGGTCATCGAGGACCGCCAGGGGGCGGTGGGCAGCTCGTTGGCGTAGTCCCAGTTGTTCATCCAGCCGATGATGATGCGCCGGCCATCCGGGGCGTTGCTGAAGGATACGGAGGCGTAGCAGTCGCGCCCCCAGTCCAGCCATTGGCATTGCCGCAGGGCGGCAGCGGCCGCCTCAGGCTCGGCGATGGCGGACACCCCAGCCGGCGCCGCGAGTGAACCGGCGTCCGGAACGAAGCGGACGCCGTCGAAATGGCCGACGAAGTACTGGCCGCCGGAACCTCCTGCTACTCCACCGGGGTTGATGTTTACAATCAGGACCCATTTGATATTCTCCGGGTCCCCGTCCACCGCCAGGGGAAAAAGATCGGGGCACTCCCATTCCCCGGCGTCGGCGTTGGCCGGCCCGAAATCGCTCAGGAAGTCCCAGGACGTGAGGTCCTCCGAACGGTAGAAGACCACCTTTTGGTGCTGCGCTTCGACGGCGACCATGATCCAGCAGGCACCTTCGTCCCCGTCATAGCGGAAGACTTTGGGATCGCGGAAGTGCGTGGAGTCTCTGGTGAGGACCGGGTTGCCTTCGTATTTTCGCCACGTCATTCCTGCGTCTGTGCTGTAAGCCAGGGACTGCGCCTGCGTGCCGCTGTGTTCCGACGCGGCTTTGTAGGCGCTGGTGTAAATGGCTACGAGGGCAGGTGCGTCGGCCGTGCTGAAACCTGACGTGTTGCCGTAGTCGACTACCACACTGCCAGAGTAGATGTCCTCTGCGTCGTCGCAGGCAATGGCAACAGGGTGTTCGGTCCAGTGCAGCAAATCACTGGAGGTGGCGTGGCCCCAGGACATGTTTCCCCAGACGTTCCCGTACGGGTTGTTCTGGAAGAAGAGGTGGTACAGGCCCTCGTAGAAAACCAGGCCATTGGGGTCGTTCAGCCAGGTATCCCTTGCCGTGAAGTGGATGGCAGGCCGGAACCTCGAGGTTCCGGCAGGGGTTGTTTCCGGGCGTGCGGCATCAAGGGCACTGGTCATGTCTGGCGTTCCTCTGGGGAAGTGGAAGGGGGTGGCTGCCTATTGCCGGGGAGCCGCGATGGAATCACGGCGCACCAGGGGGCAGCTCAGAATGGTCGGGTGGAGTGCCATGAGGGTGAGGTCGGTCTTCCCCTCGACAGCGTCAATTAGGTGCTCGGTGGCCCACGCACCCATCTCGTAGTGGGGCAGGGCCACGGTGGTGAGGCCGGGGTGGAGGTTGGCGGCGATCAATACCTGGTCATCGAAGCCGACGACTGAAAGGTCAGCAGGGATGGTGAGTCCCAGCTCCGCAGCGGCGCGGTAGGCTCCCATCGCCATCCGGTCGTTGTAGCAAAACAAGCCGGTAGGCCGGTCCTCGCGTGCCAGGATCCGCCGGGCCGCTTCATAGCCGCCTTGCACCTCGGAGATCTCGGACTCGACGGGTGCCGCGTCGCCGTCGAGCCCTGCTTCGGTGAGCGTGGCCCGGAAAGCCTGGAGCCGCTGGCGGGTTGCCGGGACATCGTCGGTGTTGTTGATGAAGCCCACCCGCGTGTGCCCTGCTTCCAGGAGCGCGCCAACAGCGGCACGTGCACCACCATCCTCGTCCGGGACCACCGCTGTGATATTTCCGCCAATGGCCACCGAGTCGACCAGGACGGAGGGCACGCTGCCGAGGTTGGCCGGCAGTTCCACATTGCGGTGGTACATCGTGGCGTAGAGGATTCCGTCCACCCGGCGATCCAACAGTGCCTCGACGTCGGCCTGCCTGGACTCCAAACTGGCCGAACCGGAGGTGTTGATGATCATGAGGTTATAACCCCGGGCCTTGGCGGCCTCATCAGCGCCGAGGATGATCCGGCCGGCGTGGGGTGTGGTGGCGATATCCTCGCTGACCAAGCCCAGCATGCCAGTCCTCTGGGTGCGAAGAGCCTGGGCAAGGCGGTTGGGGCCATAGCCAAGTTGCTCCGCAATGCTCCTGACCTTGTCCTTGGTCTCCGGGCTGATTCGAGCGTAGGAAACGTCGTTGAGGACGTGGGAGACAGTTGTCACGGACACACCAGCGGCGACGGCCACGTCCTTGATACCGATGTTCTTGTTGCTCATCTGTCTCCCACGTCCTTATGGTCTGCGATGCCCCTGAGGGTTACCAGTAGGCTACTCGTTGCCATCTCTAGCCCTTGACCGCGCCGAGCGTCATGCCTGCGACGATCTTGCGCTGCAGGAGAAGGGTCAGGAGGATGACCGGGATGGAGTAAACGGCGGCCAGCGCGGTCATGGAGCCCCAGTCCAGGCCGAACTGGGTCTGGAAGTTCGCGATCACCACCGGCGTTGTCTGGGAGCGGATCGCTGTCATCAGGAGTGCGAAGAGGAACTCGTTCCAGGAGGCCAGGAAGGCGAAGATCGCGGTGACGGCGATACCGCCGGAGACCACCGGGATCACCACCCGCCACAGGGCTCCGAGCCGGCTGCAACCATCCACAGTCGCGGCTTCCTCCAAGTCTTGCGGCACCGCTTCGAAGAAGCTGGACATCAGCCAGATCGAGAGCGGCAGCGAGATGGTGGTGTGGGCTATGGAAAGGGCAATGGGGGTATCTGACAGGCCAACGGCTGCCATCATCGAGGCCAGCGGAATACCGATCGCCACCGGCGGCACCATGCGGGTCACCAGGGCGGCCATGATGAAGATCCTGCCGCTGAGGGTTTTGTAGCGGGTGATGCCGTAGGCCGCCGGGACCGCCAGCACGAGCGAAAGCACGGTGCTGATGATGGCCGTCTGGGTGCTGTTGATGAAGGAGGCGAGGACACCGTTGCGTCCAAGCGCGTTGGTGTAGTTCTCCAACGTCCATTCCCGGGGAAGGATGGTGGGCGGCACCGCGATGGTATCGATCGGCGTCTTGAAGGACGTGAAGAGCAGGTACAGGAACGGGAATCCGTAGAGCACCATAGCTACCGCGAGGAGGATCCACAGCAGTGCCCTGGTGCTTCGGCGGCCGGCCTCCAGGCCTTCGCGATTGACGCCCCGGCGCTTGCGGCCACCGGCATGCGTGGTTGGCACAGAATTCTCGGCAGTCACCGCGCGCGACTTCCCGCCGTCGGGCCTGATTCGTTCAGCGACGCGCATCAGTTGTCCTTTCCTGGCCGCCAGATGGTGGACACCGCGACGAATGCAACGGCGAGCATGGCCAGCAGATAGAGGGTGCCCATGGCGCTTGCCAGCCCGGGATCACCGAAGCGGATCATGGTCCGGTAGATCAGCAGGCTCATGGTTTCCGAGGCGGACTGCGGTCCGCCGTTGGTTTGGATAAGGATGGTGTCAAAGGCCCGGGCCGCGTCGATTCCGCGGACTACCAGGGCGACGGCGATGACCGGCCGCAGCAGGGGCAGGATAATGCGGAACAGCAGAGCCGGTGCGCGTGCACCGTCAAGGCGCGCCGCTTCGATCAGGTCACCTGGAATGTTCTGCAGGCCGGCAAAGAGCACCAGGCACATGAAGGACGTGGTCAACCAGATGTCCGGAATGGCCACCGAGAACAGCACAATGTTGGGATCGGACAGCCAGCCGATCTGATTGGGGTTGGACAGGATGCCGGCCTGGTGCAGGAGGGTTCCGATGAGCCCGAAGTTATCGATCATCAGGAACTTCCACAGGAGGCCTGCCACGATCGGGGCGATCATCAGCGGGTACATGAACACGGTCCGCCAGATTTGGGAGCTGCGCCCGAGGGTGGTGAACAGCAGCGCCATGCCCAGCCCGAGGGCGAATTCGAGGGTGACCACCACCAGGGTGTAGGCCAGGGTCCGCCAACCTGCGCCCATGAAGGCTTCCGAGGCGAAGGCCCGGAAGTAGTTATCCAGGCCCACGAAGTCGCGGGGGCCGCCGGCGATCGGCGAGATCTTGAAGAAGCTGTCCGCTACGAGGCGAAACAGCGGGAAGGCGACAAAAACTGCCAGGAACAGCGCCGCTGGTGTCATCAGGAACAATGCGAAGCGGCGATCGGAGATACGCACGGTTTTCTCTTCCGCTGGTTGGGACCGTGGCCGGCACCGGACTACGAGTGCCGTATCGGCAGGTGCCGGCCACGGGGGTCTTACTTAAGGAGGTCCTCGATCTGCTTCTTGGCGTCTGCGAGGAGGGTGGCGGAGTCCCCGCCGGCCACGGCCTTCTGGAGCATGGGAACCAGTACCGTGTCTACGATCTGCTGCCACTTTTCAGTCGCGGGGCGGGTGGCCGTCGCTTTACCGTTCAGGGTCTCGATCAACGGCCCGAAGCTCTCGTAGCCCTCTTTGTCCTGGTACTTCTCGAACGCGGAGATACGGGAAGCCAGGCCGAGGCTGGATTCGATACCCATGCTGTTGTTGTCGTAGGCGCACTTGATGAACTTCTTGGCCGCTTCAGTGTTCTTGGTGGCCTTCGGGACTGTGAGGTACCACGGTCCCGGGACACCGCCAATACCGGCGGATCCGGCGATCATGGGCGCGGTGCCCACCTTGCCGGCAACTGGCGAATCCTTGGGGATCTGCCTGTACGCGTGCGCCCAGAAGCGGGTCATTGCCGTTTTGCCCTGGTTGAACAGGTTCTGGGCGGCAGCCCAGTCCACCTGGGCGGCGCCGGACGGGGCGGACTTGGAAAGGCTGACGTAGAAGTCGAGTGCTTCCTTGTGGGCGTCGTTGTCGATGACCACCTTGTTGTCCTCATCCAGGACCATGGGTGAGCCGGCCTGCAGGACGTGGGCGAGCCATTCGGTTTCCACCGCGCCCTTGACGTCGGTGCCGTACATGCCGTCCTTGGTGAAGAATTCCGCGATGTCCTGGTACTGCTTCCAGGTGGTGGGGGCGGTCAGCTCGTAACCGTACTTGGCCTGGAAGTCTGCTTTGTTCTTGGCGTCCTCAAAGAGGTCTTTGCGGTAGAGGATGATCTCTGCGTTAGTCCAGGCGGGCAGGCCGATGAAATGTCCGTCCACGTTCGCTTCCTTGACGAGGGCGGGGAAGATGTCCTTTTTGGCCTCGTCGGTGAAGATCTCGTCGATGGGCTGGACAGCGTCCTTGAAGCTGGGCAGCCAGACGGAGTCCAGGGCTGCAACGTCGAAGGAGACGTTGCCGGAGGAGAATTCGCTGGAGAGGCGGTTGAACATGCCGTCGTAGGGCAGTTCGACGAAGTTCACGTCGACTCCCGCGTCCTTTTTGCACTGCTCGGCAACGCCGGTCAGTTCGGCGTGGCCGCCAGCCTCCACCAGGACGTTGACGGTGCTGGTGCCGGCGCTACCCGTGGATGTCGGGCCCCCTGCGCCGCAGCCTGTGGCTACCAGTGCGACGGCGGTGCAGATGCCGCCGATGGTGGCGAACCTGTTGATGGTCTTTCGAGTGGACATCGCTGTCGACTCACTTTCTCTCGAACGGAAATGGCGAGATGCTTGGGGTGAAAAATCGTTTTGCTAAAACGACTTGGCAACAATATAGAACCATCGCTGGAGAGGTGTCAAGCGTCACATTTGAAGTCTGGCTGGCCGGTTAGTGCTGGGGCCCGTCACACAATGCGGGATTGAGAAAAATCCTTTTGGCATAGCGGCAGATTCCCCTGCCGCGAACGTCCACAAAAACTGGCCGGATCAGCCCAGCAAGTACCGCGCCATTTCCCTGCATTGCCTGTACGCGGTGGACTTGGGATCGATCAGGTCGTAGTGGTCTCCCGGCACCTTGGTGAGCCGTACGGACATGCCGGCCGCACTGGCGGCAGCAGCATAGGACTCAGCCTGGCTCAGCGGTACGTCCCCGTCCCCTACGGCGTGGACCACGTGGACAGGGATATCCAGCGGGATCGCGGTCATCGGATCGGCATAGCGGAGCCGCAGCGGATACTTCGACGACGACCCGCCCAGCAGGTTGCACACGGCACCATTGCTGAGGTCCAGCTTCTCCGCCTCAGCCAGGTTGAGAAGCCCGGACTGGCTGACCACGCCGGTCAGGCGCACCGCACCGGCACCGTCATGCCGCGGGACCTGACGGTCGGCGTCGGGCAGTCCCAGCTGGGCCAGCCGGTCGCGCCCCGCAGCCCACACCGCCAGGTGTCCGCCTGCCGAGTGGCCCAGTGCCACCACGCGGTCCAGGTTCAGGGAATGGCCGGCGGCGAGGTCCGCGAGCTTGTCGATCCCGGCCAGTACGTCAGCAAAGGTGTTGGGCCAGCCGCCGCCGTTACCGGCCCGCCGGTATTCCAGGTTCCACGCGGCAATTCCGTGAGCAGCCAGGTCCCTGGCCAGGGGCTCACCCAACTCCGCACCGTACTGCGAGCGCCAGTAGCCGCCGTGGATGACCACCACCACGCCGCGGTGCGCACCGCCGTCGGGCATTTCCGGGAGATACAGCTCCCCCCACTGGCTGGGATCCTCACCGTACTGGTACTTATGCCGCTGCACTGCGCCCTCTCCCGCGGGGGACGGTCCCCTGCGTGCCTGGCAAACATGCGGCGGTCAGGGCCCCGACGCCGCAGCCCAGCCATGTGCCCGAGCCTACCGTGAGCGCCGGGACGCCGCTGTCGGAACCCCGCCGTAAGCTGGAGCCATGCCGAGTAACTGGGACAGCCTGGATGTCAGCCTCCGCGAATCCGTGCAGGAGAACGTGGAGATCTACGAGCGCGTCCGGCCTGCGCTCAAGCTGGTCACCAAGGACGTTCTCTACATCCTCCGCGACATGCTGAAGGACACCGAAGTCACCCCGCTCTTTGTCACCGGCCGCACCAAGAGCGTTGAGTCGTTCCGGGAGAAGATTTCCCGCATCGAGGAACCCCTGGAACCTGGCGGCCCGCCGGTCCTGAAGTTCCCGGACCCGTTCCGGACCCTGAACGACATGGTGGGTGTCCGCGTCATCACCAAGCTGCCGGCCGAAAACGCTTTGGTGGCCAATCTGATCAAGCGCCAGCGCAGCGTGTTCGACTGCCGAGGCGACCGCGAGAAGGACATCGGCTCCATCGAGTCGGGCACGTACGGGTACTCCAGCCGCCACCTCATCCTGCGGACCATCCAGAACGAGGCCGTCAAGGAGTACCAACAGGTCTTCAACCCGGACATCCAGCCCAACGGCAGCTACTTCTTCGAGTGCCAGATCCGGACCGTCTTTGCGCACGCCTGGAGCGAGATCGAGCACGACATCCGCTTCAAGGCCGAGGACCCCCGCGCCTGGACGCCGCACTTCGACCGCCAGTTCACGGCCACGGCCGCCATGCTGGAGACCGTGGAGAGCGCGTTCGCGGACCTGCACGAACGCTATGAGGAAGTCCGCAGCTACTGGGACGTCGAAGGCGAAGGCGCGGCCCAGCTCACTCCCAACCGCATCCGGGATGTCTGGCGTACGCTGCTGCCCCACGTGGACCGTAAAGTTGATGATGACTGGGGCTGGGCCGCCGAACTCATGGCGGCCCACGGCCTCAACCAGACCGTGCAGCTCGCCGGCCTGCTCAGCGCCAACCGGATCACCGAGGTCCGCAAAGCACTGGACCACCGGTACTCCCCCGGACCGGACCGCCTGCTGGATGACCTCCTGCTGTGGCAGTACGGAACCAAGCACATTGACCTCACCGCCGAGGCGCCCGACGCCGTACCGCACCCCCGGCGCGACAGCCTCCTGCGGCGGCTGAAACAGATCGAGCGCTACCGCCAGACCAAGAAATAGGGATCCATGCAGCCCCTGCAGCTCCAGTCCGTCAGGGCCACCCTCCGCTCCCCCCGCCGGCTCAAGACCGAGGCGCTGGCAGGACTGGTGGTGGCCCTTGCCCTCATCCCTGAAGCCATCGCGTTCTCGGTGATCGCTGGCGTCGATCCGCGGATCGGATTGTTTGCCTCCTTCACCATGGCCGTCACCATCTCCGTTGTGGGCGGCCGGCCCGCCATGATTTCGGCGGCCACCGGAGCCGTGGCACTGGTGATAGCACCGCTGATGCGCAGCCACGGCCTGGACTACCTCATAGCGGCGGTGATCCTGGCCGGGGTCTTCCAGATCCTGCTGGCGGTCCTTGGGGTGACGAGGCTGATGCGCTTCATCCCGCGGTCGGTGATGGTGGGGTTCGTGAACGCCCTCGCCATCCTGGTGTTCATGGCCCAGGTCCCCGAGCTGATCGGCGTGCCGTGGATGGTTTATCCGCTGGTGGCAGTGGGCCTGGTCATCGTGGTGCTCCTGCCGAGAATAACGACGGCGGTACCCTCACCGCTCGTGGCCATCGTCCTGCTCACCACGTTTGTGGTTGTAGCCGGGGTGGACGTGCCGGCCGTCCAGGACAAAGGCCAGCTGCCTGAGAGCCTGCCCTCGCTGTTCCTCCCCAACGTGCCGCTGACCTGGGAGACGTTCCAGGTGATCGCCCCGTTCTCCCTGTCCATGGCCCTCGTGGGGCTTTTGGAATCGCTGATGACCGCAAAACTCGTGGACGACATCACTGACACACGCTCCAACAAAACCCGGGAATCCTGGGGCCAGGGCGTCGCAAACATCGTCACCGGCTTCCTGGGCGGCATGGGCGGCTGTGCCGTCATCGGCCAGACCATGATCAACGTCAAGGGCTCAGGAGCACGGAGCCGGGTGTCCACATTCCTTGCCGGCGTCTTCCTGCTGGTGCTGGTTGTAGCGCTGGGCGACGTAGTGGGGCTCATTCCCATGGCCGCGCTGGTGGCCGTGATGATCTTTGTTTCCGCCATCACCTTCGACTGGCACTCCGTTGCTCCGCGGACCCTTCGCCGTATGCCCAAGTCCGAAACGGCCGTCATGGTGATCACCGTGGCCGTCGTCTCAGCCACGCACAACCTGGCCATCGGAGTCGGCGCAGGCGTGCTGGCCGCGATGGCCATGTTCGCCCGCCGCGTGGCCCACTTCGTGACGGTCGAGCGCACCATCGTGGAGCTGAACGGCGAGTCGGTGGCAACCTACACCGTGGACGGCGAACTTTTCTTCGCTTCCTCCAACGACCTCTACACGCAGTTCGAGTACGCGATGGACGCGGAGCCGGAGATCAGCCGGGTAGTGATTGACCTGCACGCTTCACACCTCTGGGACGCTTCCACTATTGCAGTGCTGGACGCCGTGACAGAAAAGTACCGCCGGCACGGCCGGGAAGTGGACCTGATCGGACTGAACTCGGCCAGCATCCAGATGCGGGAACGGCTGGCCGGCAAGCTCAACGCTGGCCACTGAACCGGCGCCCGTCAGCGCGCTGTATCGCTACGGGCGGTGCGGTTCCGGCCCTGCGACTTGGCCTCGTAAAGTGCCGCATCCGCGGCGGCGATCAGGGCCTCCAAACCTGGCGTCCCGGCGTCGTACGTGGCGATGCCGTAACTGGCCGTGGGCATCCTTGGCCCCTCCCGGTGGGCGGAATCCGCGAGCCGCTGGCTGATCGCGTCGGCAATCCGTTCGGCACGGTCGGCTGTGGCTCCGGGGATGAGGAGAATGAACTCTTCCCCGCCGTACCGGCCAGCCAGGTCGGTCGAGCGCACGGTTTCCCGGCAGGCTGCGGCGAAAGCCTGAAGGGCCACATCGCCTGCGGCGTGGCCATAGGTGTCGTTGACGGCCTTGAAGTGGTCCAGGTCGGCGAGAATGAGGGCCCCCGTTGCCCGGGTGACGGCAGGGTCGGCAAGGTGTTCGTCAGCTATTTCAATGAAGGCCTTGCGGTTAAGGAGTCCGGTGAGGTCGTCCCGGGTGGCTACCATTCGGAGTGCACGGGTCTGCTGTTCGCTGCTGAGCGCGGACATGCTGAAGGACACCACTACCAGCAGCACCATGGTGACCAGCGTGGTCACTTCGGACCCAAAGTAGGTGTCGAAGGTGGGGCCGCCCGGGCCCTCCAGCAGGAAGAAGACGAGCCGGCCGAAGTAGAACGCAGACAGCCCTCCCGCGGCGGCCGCCATCGGGACCCTGACCCGGGAGTATCCGGGTTCAAGCCGCCAAAGCTCCCTTGACGCGAGCCCGATCGTCAGGCACATCGCGCCGAGGAAAACGGGACCACCTGACCAAGTGTTTGTCGCAGGACTGTCGAGTGCTGACGCCACGAGGGTAACCAGTGGTACCGCCGTGAAAAGCAAGCGCCGCGGGCGGACCTCCCGGAGCGATCTGGCTCCTGCCCAGACCGCCACCCCGCCGTGGACCAGTAACACGTTTCCCAGCGGATTGGCCCACCACTGATGCGCCGTTCCGTCCAGGAGGAAAGCCGCGGATCCGGCGAGGAAAAAAACCAGCGCCAGGCACCACCAGCCGCTGTAGGGCGAGCGCGTGATGCGGTATGCCGAAAAATAGAACAGGAGTCCCAGCACCAAAGCCATAAGGCCGAAGGCCACTCTGAGGGTTGCCGTATCCAGAACCATGTTTCGAGTTCCCCCAGACGCCGATGTGATGCAAAACTCAGTATCGCACTGCTCCGCGCCGTACCGGGCAGAAACCCACAAAGAGACGGCCTGGGTTGTTACCGTGCGGGGTCACCGACTGGCACCGGACGCCCGGCAGTGCCAGCATGATTGGATGCTTGAGGCAACAAAATCCCAGAATTCTCCTGTCGAGCCGCCCGTCAATGCTGCGTTGGCCGCGGAAGCGAAGATCGCCCGGATCGCGGTCACCGTCTTCCCGCTCCTGGTAGTAGCGGCAGGTGTGCTGGGATTCTTCATTCCGGGAGCCTTCCAGCCCCTGGGTCCCAGCGTGCCGTACTTGCTCGGCATCATCATGTTCTGCATGGGCCTGACACTCACTCCGCCGGACTTCGCCGCGGTGGCCAAACGCCCCTGGGCCGTAGTGCTGGGGATCGTGGCGCACTATGTGATCATGCCCGGCGCGGGCTGGCTGATTGCCGTGGCACTGAACCTCGAACCTGAACTGGCGGTGGGGCTCATCCTGGTCGGTTGCGCGCCGTCCGGGACCGCGTCCAATGTGATGGCGTTTCTGGCGAAGGGCGATGTGGCCCTCTCTGTGGCGGTGGCCTCGGTTTCCACCCTCATTGCACCCATCGTCACGCCGCTGCTGGTGCTGTTCCTCGCTGGCTCCTACCTACAGATCGACGCCGGGGCCATGGTGGGCGACATCGTCAAGACCGTGCTGCTCCCCGTGGTCGCAGGCCTCCTCGCCCGGCTCTTCCTCAAGAAGCTCGTGGCGAAGGTTCTCCCCGCGCTTCCTTGGGCGTCCGCCGTCGTGATTTCCCTGATCGTTGCCGTAGTGGTGGCCGGCAGCTCAAGCAAAATCGTCGCTGCAGGCGGCATCGTGTTCCTGGCCGTGGTGCTGCACAACGGCTTCGGCCTGGGCCTGGGCTACCTGGCCGGGAAGGTGGGCCGGCTGGACGACAAGGCACGGCGCGCCCTCGCGTTCGAGGTGGGCATGCAGAACTCCGGGCTGGCGGCCACGCTGGCCACCGCCCATTTCTCGCCCCTGGCTGCCCTGCCGTCCGCCGTTTTCTCGCTCTGGCACAACATCTCCGGCGCCATCGTCGCGGCCTGGCTGGCCCGGCGCCCGCTGCAGGACGCGTAGGCCGCCTGAAACGGGACCCTCCAGGCCGGCGCTGCTCAGCAGAACGCGAGGGAGCCGTCGGGCCTGGTGGGCAGCTGGCGTTCCCAGTGGATGTAGTCGTGCTCGCTCAGGGCCGCCTCATCGATGTCGATTCCCCAGCCGGCACGGTCAGGGCGAAGTTCGAGGTGGCCGTCGACCGGCAGGTAGGGGTCCGGGCACCAGGTGGTCTCCTCCAGCTTGTACTCGAGGATGGAGAAGTTGCTGCATGCTGCCGCGAAGTGGAGGTTGTGCGCAACCGCCAGGGGACCCATCGGGTTATGCGGTGCCACCGTGACGAAGTGCGCCTCGGCGATGGTTGCGATTCTGCGCATTTGGGAAATTCCGCCCACCACGCAAATGTCCGGCTGGACGATATCTGCCCCGCCTCCGGACAGCAGGCTCAGAAACTCGTTGGGCGAGTACAGGCTTTCGCCGGTGGCAAGTGGCACTTGGAGTTCGGCGCGCAACCGGTGCCAGGCAGGGAAAAACTCAGGCCGGATAGGTTCCTCGAAGAACAGCGGCTGGTACGGCGCGAGCGCGTTGCCCAGCTGGATGGCCTGGAAAGGCTCGAAGATCTTCGCGTGGGCGTCGAACGCGAAGTCCCAGGCATCGGGGCAGGCCTCCCTGACGGCGGCGAAATAATCCGCCGTCTCGGACACGACGAGGCCCCACCGCCGGTTGTGGATGTCGCCCCGGAACGGGCTGAGTTTGAAGGCCGTGAAGCCGTACCGTTCGTTCAGCTCCTCGGTCACGGCGCGGCACTCAGCTGGGTCCGGCGCCGAGTAGACGCCGGCGTAGACGGAAACCCTGTCGCGCACAGTCCCGCCTAGAAGGCTATACACAGGCACGTCCAGTGCCTTGGCCGCAATGTCCCAGAGCGCATGATCGACGGCGGAGATCGCGGCGAGGCCAATCGCCCCCTGGGGGAAGCGCGCCTTGCGGATAAGCTTTTGGGTCACATACTCCACGCGGCGGGGGTCGTCGCCCTTGACCTGTTCAAACAAGTAGTCCAGCACTGGCACGAGGGCCCAGTCCGGGCCGTGGTTGTATGCCTCGCCCCAGCCGGAAATGCCTTCGTCCGTGTCCACGCGCAAGAGCAGCCTTGGCCGGTTGCCCACACGCTGCATGAAGGTCTTGAACCCGGTGATCTTCATGCGTTCACTGCCGTGTCCGTGTGGGCGCCCACAGGAAAGAGGTTATGAGTGGTGCTCCAGTCCGCCAGGATGCCCGCGATCTCTTCGCGGGCGCCTTCACTGAGCTCATGGCTGGGCGGCCTGATGGTCCGCTCGCAAAGGCCCAGCTGGGACAGCGCTTCCTTGACCACGCTCACGTTGTTGGCGGATCTGTCCTCTGCCCGCAGCTCCTCAAACCTGGATATCCGGGACAACAGCACTCCCGCCAGCCGGTAGTCCCCTACGCGCAGGGCGTCCCGCAAGGAGAGGGACAGCTGCGGGTTCACGTTGACAAGGCCGGAAGTAAAACCAGTGGCACCGTGGGCCGCATAGGACAAGGCGTATGGTTCCGCCAGTCCGGCGATCCAGACGAACCGATCGGCGCCGGCCAGATCCCGGATCCGGGCAAACTGCGCGGGGTCAGGCACCGCATACTTGATGCCGATGACGTTCGGGCAGCGGCCGGCGAGCTCAACCAGCATTGCTGCTGTCACCCACTCATTGCGGATGTACAGCACGAAGGCGACGTCCGGCTCGGCTGAGGCGATCCGGGCGTGATACTCCACCCAGCCTGCAGCAGAGACATGGGGATGGGTCGGCTGGTGGATCATCGCCATGCGGATTCCTGTTGCCACGCCGGCCCGGACATCGGAGATGGCAGAGTCCACGTCGTGGCCGATACCCAAAAGCAGGTAGGCCTCCGGGCCAACCGCGTCAGCCGATGCCTCGATGAGCTGATGGCGTTCCCTGGCAGTCAGTGCGTAGAACTCGCTGGTGTTCCCGTTGGGCGTGATGGTGGTGACGCCGTTGTCCACCAGCCGCCGCAGCAGCTTCTTGAACGCAGCGACATCCACGGCGCCGTGCCGATAGGGGGTCACGGGAATCGCAACCACGTCTGCAAGGGCTGTCCGGAACTCGGGGAATGTCATCGTTTTCTGCCAGCGATCTGTCCGACTGCGCGGACCTCGAAACTGTTGATGTGGTTGAGGACCAGCTCCGCTGCCCGGCCGGCATCGCCGTTGCGCGCCGCAGCGAGAATCTCGGCATGCTCGGCCGCCTCCTCATCCCACGACGGCTGCTGGATCCAGGCATTGACTGAAATCAGCGCGGTCTGCTCGCGCAGGCCGTCCAGCATGTCCACGAGGACAGGGTTGCCGCAGTTGGAATACAGCAGCTGATGGAAGTCGCGGTTGGCCAGGCTTCGTTCAGCTTCATCGACTGAAGACGAGGCACGGTCCAGCGCTTCCTGTGCAAGCTCTACGTCGAAGCCGCGTTCAATGGTCCGCGCGACCGCCACCGGTTCCAGAAGGGAGCGGACATCAAAGACGCTGCGGGCCATCTCCTCATCCACTACCCGCACGGTGGCGCCCTTGTATTCGCTCATGGTGACCAGGCCTGCGCCGACGAGCGTCTTCAGGGCCTCCCGCACGGGAGTTTTGGAAATGCCGAATCGGCGGGCCAGCTCGGTCTCAACCAGGGGCTGCCCGGCAGGTAGTTCGCCAGTGAGGATGGACCGCCGAAGCGCCTCCACCACAAGGCCGGTCCGGGACGAGGCTGGCAGCAGACCGGTGGGCGTGGATTCAGTGATCACAATAATTCCTTTCCATGCTGCCCATCATATCAGGTGTATCGTATGTAGTATATGATGTATGACAGCGGCGATTCACCGGTTTCTCCAGCGGGCGCCTAACGAGAGGAACGCAATGAAGCGTATGAACCAGGGCCCATCGGCAATCAGGACTGGTAAGAAGAGGGCAGCACTGGCCTTGGCGGCAGTCCTCGCCAGCTCCATGGCTCTTGGGGCGTGCGGGTCCGGCGGCAGCAGCAGCGCCGAGGGCGGAGACGTGGTGCTCGAACTTTGGGACACCGACACACGCCCGGAACGTACTGAGAACCTCAAGAAGCTCATCAGCATGTTTGAGGCAAAGAATCCCACTATCAAGGTCAATTACCTTGGGCTTCCCACGGATTCCTACATGCAGAAGATCAGCACGGCGATTGCCACGAAGGCGACTCCGGACATCGTTACGCCCAAGGCGTCCGACGTTTCAGCACTCGTGGCCCAAGGTGCCTTGGCCCCGCTCGATGAGAAATTCGAAAGCGGCGGATGGGATGACAAGGTCTCGCAGGCAATGACCAAATCCTCTAAGGCCGCGTCGCCGGATGGGAAACTCTACCTAACTCCCGCCACGAGCCTGGCGGACGTCATTTACTACCGGGCGGACTTCTTCAAGGACGCCGGGCTGGCCACGCCCACCACCTGGGACGACTTCTATGCCGCAGCAGACAAACTCACAGACAAGTCCGCCGGGAAATTCGGCTACACGCTGAGGGGAGGGAATGGATTCTTTTCACAGTTTGTCCAAATGGTCTACCCGCAAGCCGGCGTGGACAGGTTCTTCCGCGAAGACGGGACATCCACTCTTGATGATCCAGCTGTTATCGCCGCGGCACAAGATTACGTTGACCTGTACGGCAAAGACACCGCCGAAAGCGACCTGACCGCGGACTTCAAGACAATGGTTGCCCAGTTTGGCGCCGGAGGCGCTGCCATGCTCAGCCACAGCATCGGGTCCTACCCCACCCACGTCGCAGCCCTTGGCGCGGACAAGGTCGCAGCCGTGGCTCCCTTCCCGTCCAAATCGGGCAAGTCCGTCCTCTCCGGCCGGATGACTACGGGTTTCGCCATGTTCAAGGCAAGCGAGCACCAGGAAGCCGCGTGGAAGTTCCTCGAATACACCATGAGTGCTGAAGGAAACAGCTTTTGGGCACAGAAATCAGGCTATCTCCCCGGCAACCTCGAAGTCGCCAAGGAACCCTGGGTCACTGAGAACCCCGCCATGCAGACCTCCATCAAGGCAGTCGAGAACAAGGACGCCGTGGTGCTTGAGCAGCCCTTCTACCTGCCGGAGTTCAACTCGATCACCACCACTGAAATGCTTCCGGAGTGGCAGCGGGTTCTCCAGGGCGAGCTCTCAGTGAAGGAGTTCCTGACCCAGGCAGCGGAGAAACTCACCAAAGCCCAGCAAAAATACCTGAAGAAGTAGCCCAATGTCAGTCATAGCTCCTCCGCGGCCTGCCCGGTCCAAGCATCCGAGCCGGCATGCCAAACTGCGACGTTATTACCCCTATTTCCTCATCGCCCCGGCCGCTGTCCTGACTCTGGTCTTCCTCGTCTACCCGGTGGGCAGTGTCTTTTACTACAGCCTCCAGCATTCGAATGTGACCCAACCCTGGAACGACGGCTTCGCCGGGCTGGAGAACTTCGCTGCCATGGGCTCGGATCCCCTTTTCTGGCGGAGCCTGACCTTTACCGTCCAATGGGTGGCAGTGGAAGTAGGACTCCAGTTCATTTTTGGCCTTGCCCTGGCCCTCCTGATCAATAAGACGTTCATCGGGCGAGGGCTTGCCCGGTCGCTCGTCTTCTCCCCTTGGGCCGTCTCCGGAATCCTGACCACCACCATCTGGATCCTCATCTACAACCCTTCAACCGGTATTGGCCGCTACTTCGCCGACATCGGCATTGGCGAGTACGGAGTATCGCTGCTTTCAGGCAGTGGGACGACGTTTTGGGCCGTAGTCCTCGCCGAGATGTGGAAGGGCATCCCGTTCTTTGCGATCCTTATCCTGGCGGACCTGCAATCGGTCTCGCTTGAGCTCTACGAATCCGCGGAGGTGGACGGCGCCGGCACGGTCCGGAAGTTCCTGTCCATCACCTGGCCGCACATCAGGCAGGCGGTCATCATCGCCACCCTGCTCCGGGCCGTGTGGGAGTTCAACAACGTTGATCTGCTCTACACCCTGACCGGCGGTGGTCCGGCCAGCTCCACTACCACGCTGCCTCTTTACGTGGCCCAGACTGCCATCCATGACAGGGACTTCGGCTACGGCTCTGCGCTCACCGTCGTCGCGTTCATGATTTTGACCTTCTTCTCGCTGGTCTACCTGCGTATCACCAAGTCCAAAGAGGATGAGAAATGACCTCGTTGCTTCCCAAGGCACCATCGGCCAGCGCACTGGCAGACATTGACAGCGCGCAGGAGGCCCGCCCCGTCAGTCCACTGAAGAAGCGGGCACGCCGCATCGACCGCGTGCTGACCTACTTTCCGTTGGCATTGTTCCTCATCTTTACGCTCGTTCCTTTCTATTGGATGCTGCTGTTTGCCTTCCGGCCTACCGGTTCCACCTCACTGGTGCCGTGGCCAATCACTTTCGAGCACTTCGAAACGGTATGGAACGGCTCGGGATTCGGCATCTACTTCAAGAACAGCCTGTTCGTCGCTGTGATGAGCCTGCTCTGCTCCACCGTCATCGCGCTGCTCGGTGGCTATGCCCTGGCCCGGTTCAGGTTCCGCGGAAAAGCATTGTTCCTGGTAGCCATGCTCTGCACGCAGTTCGTTCCCGGAGCCATGATGCTGATCCCGCTGTTTGAGATCTTCAACGCGGTGGGCCTGACCAACAGCCTGTGGAGCCTCATCATCTCTGATACCGTGTTCCACCTTCCGCTGTCCCTGATCCTGATGGCCGGATTTATCCGGAATGTTCCCATGGAACTGGAGGAAGCCGCGTGGGTGGACGGGTGCACTCGAATCCAGGCTTTCCGGCTTGTGGTCCTGCCGCTCCTGAAGCCGGGAATCGTTGCTGTAGGTTCCTTCGCCTTCATCAGCGCTTGGAACAACTTCCTTTTCGCCATCATGTTTATCAGCAGCCAGGACCGCTTTACCGTGCCCGTCGGTCTCAGCTATCTGCTCGGAGAATTCGGTGCCGACTTTGGGGCCCTCGCCGCAGGCGGGGTCATCGCCATCATCCCGGTGGTCCTCCTGTTCGCTTACGTGCAGAAGTTCCTTGTCCAGGGACTTAGTGCCGGTGCCGTCAAGGGATGAACACGGCGACGGATCACCCTGCTGACCCCCTGACGACCTCGGCTGTGGCCGATTCCACTCCGGCTGAAGTGACCGCCGCATGTTCGGCAGCGGCTGATGCCGCTGCCGAACTCGGTGGCTCTCTCCGATCTCAGCGGTCGGCTTTCCTTAACGAGCTGGCTAACGAACTGGAGCAAAACCGGGAAGCTTTAGAGGGCGCCGCTGCGAGGGAAACCTCGCTTGCCGCCAGTCGGCTTTCCATCGAATTAGCGCGGACTGCGCGGCAAGCACGCCTTTTTGCGGAAGTACTCGACGACGGCGGGTACCTGGAGGCCGCCATCGACCATGCAACGGCCACCACACCGGATACGCGCCTCACGCGGATTCCGCTCGGACCTGTGGCAGTCTTCGGGGCGGGCAACTTTCCGCTGGCTTTCGGGGCCCCGGGCGGAGATACTGTTTCCGCCCTCGCCGCAGGGTGTCCCGTCGTCGTCAAAGTCCATCCCGGGCATCCGCACACGAGCCAGCTAGCCTTTGAGGCGATCCAGCTGGCAGCGACCAAGTCCGGCATGCCGCCCGGCACCATTGCCCTTGTCACGGGAATGGAAGCGGGGCGCAACCTGGTTATGGATCCGAACATCCAAGCGGTGGGCTTCACCGGCTCCACTACAGCAGGGCGGATCCTTTTTGATCTCGCGTCATCCCGCCCCTCTCCAATCCCCTTCTATGGTGAATTGGGAAGCCTTAATCCGCTGGTGGTAACGGCGGCCGCAGCAGGGGCGCGACCACGTGGGATCGCAGCCCAACTGGCATCGTCCATCACCAGCAGTGCCGGGCAATTGTGCACCAAGCCGGGCCTCATCTTCATTCCCTACGAGGCTGGCGACACCTTGGTGGCGAGTCTCGCGGAAGCCGTGGGGACAGCGCCCGCGTTGGCCATGCTGAACGAAGGCATCAAACAACGCTTCACCGAGAGTGTCGAGGCCTGGATCGCTGGCGAGGCAGTATCAGTCCTTGTCGACAGCCAGCAAGGCGGTCCGGCCGGCGCCCACCTCGTCAGCGTCGACATAGGCCGGCTCACGGGCCCCTTGCTGGAGGAGGCCTTCGGACCCGCGGCGGTCATCGTCAGGTACAGCACCCAGCAACAGGTCGTTAACGCCCTCCGGTCATTGGGTGGACAGCTCACAGCAACCCTGCTTTGTGAAGAGGCAGAAACGGACGGGCTGAGGCCCATCGCCCAAGCCATGACGAGCCGTTCCGGGCGGCTCGTCTTCAACGACATGCCCACGGGAGTCGCCACCTCGTGGTCGATGACCCACGGCGGCCCTTATCCTGCAACCACGAATTCAGGGCACACGTCCGTGGGAAGCGCGGCAATCAAACGATGGCTTCGACCAGTGACCTACCAGAACGCGCCGGACACACTCCTGCCGCCAGAGCTGCGGGAAGAATCGAGCGGCATCCCACGTCGACTCAACGGCTCAATGACCAGGTAGTGAGCTGATCCGGCGACAGGGGTTGCCTCGGCCGCGCTGATTACTTCCCACCCCGCTTCTGGGCCGCTGAACTCCACCCCAGCCGCTGCAGGCGTTCAAAGCCGTCCAGCATCAGGTCGAGGGCGAACTCGAACTCAAACTGGTCGTCGCAGCCGTAGCTGACCACGGACCCGTCGTCGTGTTGGGCCGCGGTGGCGACCTGGAGGATGTTCGGATACCGTTCCGCCATCTCCTGAACCATGGCGGCCTGCGCTTCGGGAGGTACCGCAGCCTCCGCGCCGCGGCCGGCGGCGGCGTCGTCGAACAGTTCCTGGGTGAAGCCCCACATCCGGCTCCCCAGCGCGTGCATCACGTGATGCGTGAGATCAACGGAGAAGCCTCCGGCCAGGAACATCCCGATGACTTCATCGGTGTATGTGAGGACCGCAGGGGTTCGATTGGTGCGGGTCTCCAGCGCGTGACGCGCCCAAGGATGCCGCAACAGCGCCTGGCGCGCGGAGAGCACGCGAAGCCGAACGGCGTCCTTCCAGCCTGCATCGGCGGCGACGGGGGCGATCTCGCCGATAACGGCGTCCACCATGCCGTCAAGGAGTTCATCCTTGTTGGCGACGTGTTTGTAGAGCGCCATCGGCACCACGCCGAGGTCCTCGGCGAGCCGGCGCATGCTCAGCGCATCGAGGCCCGCCTTGTCGGCGAGCGCGACGGCGGCCTCCAGCACGCGGCCCCTGTTCAGTGGGATCCGGCGCGAGGTTTCCAGCTGCTGAGTCATCCGGACCACCCTTCCTTACACGTTTTCCCTTGACAAGTGTACGCCGTACACCTACCGTTAGGCGCATTAGGTGTACGCCGTACACCATAGATTCAGAGGAACCGAAATGACGACGTTATTTTCGCCCGCTTCTCCGACGACACGACGACGCCGGGCGCAGTGGCCCGTGCCCGTCGGGCTGATCCTCCTCAGCCTCATCCCGGTTGCCGCCGGCGCCGTACGGCTGACGGAACTGACCGGCGGTGCCGCCATCACACCCCAGAACGCCCGGTTTTTCGCTTCCCCCGCCCCCGTCGTGATCCACATCATCAGCGTGACGGTCTACAGCCTCCTCGGCGCCTTCCAGTTCGTTCCCTCACTGCGGGGCAAGCGCGGCTGGCATCGCACTGCGGGACTTATCCTGATCCCCGCCGGACTGCTGACGGCCCTGACCGGCCTGTGGATGTCCGCCTTCTATCCGCTCCCCGACGGCGACACGGACGTTCCGCTGCGCCTTCTCTTCGGCTCCGCGATGCTGGTAAGCATAGTGATGGGCGTCCTCGCGATCCGCAGGAGGGACTACGTCCGGCACAGTGTATGGATGACGCGTGCCTACGCCATTGCCCTGGGGGCCGGCACGCAGGCGCTGGTCATCGCCCCGTGGATCCTGCTGGCGGGTCCACCCAGTGAACTGATCCGGGCGCTGCTCATGGGACTTGCCTGGGTGATCAACCTGGTGGTGGCCGAATACGTCATCCACCGCAGGGCCAGGACTGCCGGACCTCAACGGGCGCCGCTAACGCTGGGCCAAGCACAACGCCCCGGTTCCACCGGACCGGTTCGCTTACACGGCCGGGCCCGGCTCCCCCAGCGACGAGCGCCTCAAACTGCTCGCCAGCTGGGCGGCGACGACCGAAACGAGCTGCCGGCTCCCGTGTCTCTTTCGGACTGAGCCCGCGTGAGGGCTACTGGCAGAGCTGGGAGAAAGTGGTTCCGGCCTTCTGGTAGGCCTCCTGCATCCCCGCGAGCTTTTCCTCGTCCGGGCTCTCCTTCGCAGATTCGTCCGTGTAGTCGAGAATCGCCTGAACGGACGGCTTGAGGTCATCCGATGCCCCGTTCAGGATGGGACGCAGGCGGTTGCCGAGGATGATCATTCCGGTCTTGCCGGCGTTGGCGCTGGTGTCTGAACCAACGATCCTGATCCGTTCGCAGGTCTGTTCGGTGGTCAGCTGCGTCGGTGCGGCACAAGCGGAAGCAGAGACGAGGAGCGCAGCGGCGAGCACGGCCGTGGTGAGTTTCTTCATGGTTCCCTTGATAGGTGGCTTACATCGATTGTAAGCAGAAGCTACGGGCCAGCGGGCACATAAAGTGGACCGGACTGGACCACACGACCCTGGTGGCCGCGTCCGGGTCAACCCCTAGCGATCGAGCGGACCAGGCCGAGTCTTGAGTGACAGTGGTCCAAAGCGGAAGAGTAACTGCGGCTTCGCTTCAGGGTCTTCTGCATCTGTAGATGTGTCCGTCATCGTTTTCATCCTTTTTTGCAGCAGGCCATCAGAGTTCCGTGACCAGCAGTTCCCCTACCTCACAGTCCAGGACCTGGCAGATGGCTGTCAGCGTGGAGAACCTGATCGCCTTCGCCCGGTCATTCTTCAGCACCGACAAGTTCACTAAACTCACTCCAACGCGCCTGCTCAGTTCGGTCAGCGTCATTCCGCGCTGCTCCAGCAACACGTCGAGCCGGCAGTGGATGCCCGTCGAATCTTCTGCTGGCATCAGACCAGACCCTCGGTGTCTTTCTGCAGGCGGCCGCCGAACTGGAAGACCGCGGCGACCAGGATCAGCACAATCCCGGCCATGAGCGGCCCAACGTTGAAATTTGCGCTGAAGATGATGCTTTCCCCAGCGCCGCCCTGGTTCGCGCCGATAGCCTGGGCCACCCGGTGCCGACCGGCGGAGTCAAGACCCTGGCCAAGCGTGCCGGCCACGGCCAGTACCACCCCGCACGCTCCGATGATCCACACGGAGCCGGCCGTGAACAGATTCTCGCCCCGAAGCCGGAATGCGAGCACGAACAGCAGGGCAAGGACGGCCAGGATACCGACGAGGTTCAGAACCCCCGCCCACGCCAGGAGGGTGGCCTCGGTGAGGGGCAGCGCAGGGATGGTGGCTTCAATGGAAGCGAAATGTGCTTCCGCTCCGAGGCGCAGCCCGGTGGCGGCCTGGTGCGTGGTGGCCAGCGGAAGGGTCAGCGTCACAGGGCCGGCAAAGTAGGCCACGATGTTGGAGACACCCGCAGCACTAGTGGCAATGGCAGCGACGGCGGCTGCGATCATCACCCATAGAGCCTCGGCCCTTGACACCACTTTCTTGTTGCTTGGCGTCGCTTGGGCATCGCCCATGGCCTCGTTCATGATTTCCCCCAAATAAGTTATTGACTACCGATAATATCGATAAGCGATAACCTACTGATGGCGACGCGGAAGGTCAAGGGCACCTATGACGGATGGCCCTCTCCCCTTCCTTCGTGTAACGCATATTCGTCCCGCCACAGGTGCTCGGGTTTGTATCCAAGCCGGCTGCGCGCCTTATCGATGGACATCAGCGTTTCAAACTCCCCCAGCTCCGGGCGGAGCGGAACGCCCGGAAAGTGGAGGGCGGCAAGCTCGGCGGTGGGGATTGCACTTCCCGTATCCGAGGCCGCGACGTCGTAGATTTCAAAGCCAGGTGCCGCGTGTTCCAGGGCGAGCGCCACGGCGGCCGCCCCGTCCCTTGAGTCGACGTAGCTGAAAAGAAGGTCACGGCGATACGCGGGATCCGGAGCGTTCGCGAAGGTGCCATACTCGCCCGGAGCCACCACATTGGTGAACCGGAGCGAAGTGATGCTCATGCCCGGCTCCCAGCGGACGAGTTGCGCCCACATCGCCTCCTCCGCCACCTTAGCCAAGGCGTAGGTGTTGTTCGCGGCTGTCGTGGCCTCGTCGATGGGCAGCGCGGCAGGCGGTTCGTCGAAAGGGAATCCCATGGCGGTGATGCTTGAGGCCGTGACGATCCTGCGTATGCCTGCCCGCATGGCCGCGTGAACCACGTTGAAGCTGACGGTCATGTTGTTCTGGAAAGTCGCTGCGTCGGGAACAAGTCCGTTCACCGGGATGGCCGCGAGGTGCACCACCGCGTCAAGCCCTGCGTGACGGGCCGTGACGCCGATCAGGCTGTCCAGCGTTTGCCCGTAGTCGGCGAGGTCCACGCGGGTGAACCCCGTGCCGGCAGTGCCCGTGAGGTCGAATCCCGCGACCGTGTGTCCCTCTGCCCGAAGCCGGTCAACGGTGGCCCGCCCCAGCTTGCCTGAGCTGCCGGTGACTGCGATGTGCATATCAAGCCCTTCTGTACGTGGAGCAGGAGCCGGGGCCTAGCCCCGGGTCCGCTCCTCAAGGATTTCGAGAATGTGCCGGTATTCCTTGCCGGTGGCGCGGCTCATGCCAATCTCGCACGTGCGGTTGCAGGAGGCATGTGCCTCGAAGTCTCCGCCAACCACCTCTGCCGCCTCGGCCCGGGTGGCAGAGCCGGTAAGTTCCGGGTGCAGCATTCCCCGGTCGCCGGCAAACCCGCAGCACCCCCAGGAATCCGGCACGACGGCCTTACCGGAAACAGCCTCGGCAAGCGTGCGCAGTCCCTCGTTGGTCCCGAGGCGCGTACTCGCGCACGTGGGATGAAGGACCAACGAGGACACCGGTTCCTGCACCCGAAGGTGTGGAAGCAGCTCGGCGGCTGCAAAGTCCACGGAATCGATGACCCGCAGCGGCACGGGTTCACCGGACCCGTAAACCTTGGCGAGCGCATGCAGCAGGCCCTCCGTGCAGGACGAATTGTCGGTCACCACCGGCAACCTCCCGCCGTCGGACGCTGCCATCAGGCTGGCCACGGTCCTCTCGGCCATCGCGGCAAACCCGTCCGCCAGGCCCTTGGACTTCCAGGGCGTACCGCAGCACAGGGCGTCAACGCCGGGCGGAATGACGACGGCGACACCCGCCCGGGCGCACAGCCGGCGGAACGCCTCGGCTGCTCCGACGCCGCCCTCCGCGGGCCCGAACATGGAACCTGTGCAGGAGGCAAAGAACACCGCCTGCGCCGGCTTTCCAGCCGCTGGACCGTCCGAGTGGGCGCGCCTGCTGCCGCCGGCAGGAAGGTCGCCGGTCCAACGCGGCACCACATCGGCGCCGAGTACGGCGCGTGCTGCTTCGCTGGCCCCGCGGACGAGGGGAGCCGGCAGCCACGCCGCCACGGTCAGGGCTGTCGCTGCCACCCGCGTGACCGGCTCCCACTGTCCGGCAACTGCGCGGCCTGCTGCCTGGGTGAACCGCGAAGCGTCCTGTTCGCGCAGGCGCCGGACAAGGTCGCCCGTATTTATCGACACCGGACACGCCGTCTGGCACATCCCGTCGACGGCGCAGGTCTCCACTGAGTTATAGGTCTCGGCGCGCGCGAGTTCGGCGTCGAGCGCGGCGTCCCCCCGGGCGGTAGCTGCAGCCCGGGC
This sequence comes from Arthrobacter sp. R4, assembly GCF_051365025.1. Lineage (NCBI taxonomy): Bacteria > Bacillati > Actinomycetota > Actinomycetes > Micrococcales > Micrococcaceae > Arthrobacter > Arthrobacter sp. R4. Next base: position 5,417 of record NZ_JBLWIJ010000008.1, on the reverse strand, counting down.
CCGGCGGACCGCGATGCGCTGACGCGGCGTGATGGTGATGTCCCGGCTGGGGCACACCGGCTCGCAATAGCCGCACTCGACGCAACGGTCCACTTCCGGCTCAACGACGGGAGTCAGCTTCAGGTGCGCCAGGTGCGATTCCGGGTCGTCGACGATCAACACACCCGGGTTGAGGATCCCGGCAGGGTCACAGAGCCGCTTGACCTCCAGCATGACCTGGTAGAGCCGCCGGCCGAACTGCCGTTCGACGAAAGGGGCCATGATCCGGCCGGTGCCGTGCTCGGCCTTGAGGGTGCCGCCAGCGTCCAGGACCAGCTCCACCAGGTCTTCGGTGAAGGCCCGCTGGCGCTCAACCGCGCCGTCGGCCGTGAAATCTTCGGTGATGAGGAAGTGGATGTTGCCGTCCTTCGCATGGCCGAAGATCACGGCGTCGCCATACCCGTACTGCGCAAAAAGGCGTTGGAGGGAAGCACAGGTCGGCGCGAGCAATGGGACAGGCACCGCAATGTCCTCCAGCAGTGCCGTGGTGCCGGGTCGCCGGGCGCCGGCAATGGCTGCGTACAGCCCCTTCCGCGCATGCCATAAATGGGCCCGCTGCTTCGGGTCGGCGGTCGGTTCAAACGACGGGGCACCGGCAGTCACCAAGGCTGCGCGCGCGTTCCCGAGACGCTCGTCGAGTTCGTCGTCATCCTGCCCCTGGTACTCGATGAGGAGAGCAGCGTGGGAGGCGATGTCCACACTGGCGAGGATGTCTGCGGTGGCCGGATCGTTTTGAACAACACGCAGCGATGCGGCGTCCAGCAGCTCAATGGTGGCCGCCCCCGTGTCCACCAGGACGGGCAGGATTCGCGTGGCCTTCTCCAGGTCGTCGAAAATCACCAGGGCGGTGGCAGCGCACGGCGAAATCGGCACTGTGCCGAATTCAACCTCGGCAATGAAGCCGAGCGAGCCCTCGCTGCCCACCATCAGGTGGGCCAGGATCTCCGCCGGGGTGTCGAAGTCGAGGAACGAGTTAAGGCCGTAGCCCATCGTGTTCTTGCCGCGGTACTGGCGCCGGATCTCCGCCGAAAGCCCGGAGTCGGCCATGATTTGGTCGCGGAGTTTGGCGAGGCCGGAGTGCAGGGACGGTTCGGCAGCGGCCATCCTTTCGTCCGCGTCCGCGAGGGAGGTATCCACCACCGTTCCGGACGCCAGCACGAACCTCAGTGAGCGTAGTGTCCGGTAGGAGTTGAACTCCGTGCCGCACGCCATCCCGCTGGAGTTGTTCGCCACCACGCCGCCCACAGTTGCCGCGATCTCGCTGGCCGGGTCGGGCCCGAGCTTCCGGCCGTGGCGAAGGAGCCTCGCGTTGACCTGGCGGATGGTGGCGCCAGGCTGGACGACGACGGTACTGCCGTCAGCTGCGGCGCGGATGTCCCGGAAAGCGCCCCGGACGTCAATCAGCAGGTCTTCGCCCGACGCCTGGCCGGACAGGCTGGTTCCCCCGGAGCGGAGTGTAATGGAGCGATGGTGGTCGTGTGCGTACCGGAAAGCGGCAGAAACGTCCTCCAACGAGCGTGCGCGCACCACCGCCGCGGGCGTGAGCAGGAAATGGGAGGCATCGACGCCGGCCACAACGCGATCGAAGACCTCGACGCTTACGTCCGCGCCCGCCGTCGAACGGTGTCTTTGTCCCGGCAAACCTCTGCTTCCACCGGCGAGCGCCGCGGTGAGAGAGGACGCCAGGCCGCGATCGCCGGCCTTCACGGCAGCGCGGTCCGCCGTGCCATCACGGTGCAACACTTGCATAATCTATCACTTCCGAATTATGATACACTCTTCATAAACCTGCATGGATTGTTCCAGCCCTGGGGATCAAGGGGACGCCTCCTGCAGAACCGCCATCCCTGATCGGAGCCTCCCTTGGCAAATGGCCGCAACGCCGCCCCCGTTGATGGTCAGGTCCGCCTCCTGACCAAGGTGGCACGCATGTACCACGAGCGCGGAATCCGCCAGGCGGACATCGCCACCGCCCTGAACATTTCGCAGGCTAAGGTCTCCCGTCTGCTCAAGCGCGCGGTCACGCAGGGAATCGTCCGCACCACCGTGATGGTCTCCCCCGGCGTCTACTCGGATCTCGAGGAGCGCCTGGAGGCGAAGTTCGGACTGCTGGAAGCTGTGGTCGTGGATATCGAGAGCGACGACGACGAACGGGCCGTCCATTCGGCGCTCGGGGCGGCGGCAGGCAGCTACCTCGAGGCCACCCTCGGCGGTGGGGACCGCATCGGCATCTCCTCGTGGAGCCAGACGCTGCTCGCCCTCGTGGACCGAATGCGGCCGTTCAACGTTGGTGGCGCCACCCAGGTTGTCCAACTTCTTGGCGGCATCGGCACCCCCGAGGTGCAAAACATGGCCCAGCGACTCGTCGGCGAATTTGCCCGGATGCTCGGCGCGGAGCCGGTTTACGTTCCCGCCCCCGGAGTGGTGGCCGACCGCGCCATCAGGGACAGCCTCCTGCAGGAAGCCGCGCTCACCGAGGTAGCGCGGCGATGGAACGAACTCACCATGGCAATTGTGGGCATCGGCAGCATCGAACCATCCAACCTGCTTGCGGAAAGCGGAAACGCCTTCTCCCCGGAGGACCGCGAACGGCTCCTGCAGGAAGGGGCGGTCGGCGATATCTGTCACCACGTCTTCACCGCAGACGGGACGGCAGTCACGGGTGACCTTGCTGCGCGCACCATCTCGATCCCGGTGGACAACTTCCTGTCTATCCCCAGGCGCATTGGCATCGCCGGTGGCCTGCGGAAGCGGGAACCCATCCGCGGAGCGCTGGCGGGCGGGTGGGTCAACGTCCTCATCACCGATATCCACACCGCCGAGGCACTGGCCGGCCAAGAGGCCGGCGGCGCAGAAACCGAAAGCCGGGGGCTCACCGCTTAGCCGGGAGTGACGCAAGCAGCTGGTGCAGGCGCTTCACACCCGATTCCAGGCTCGTCAGCACCGGTATCGCCACATCGGAGCCCTCGGCGGCACTTGCCATCGACGCCTGAGCCAGGACCACGACGTCTGAGTCTTCTGCGGCATTCCGGATCGCCGCCGCGACCTTGAGGTCGTGGCTCGCACGGTCACCTGAGGCAACAGCCGCAAAAGCGCCCTCGACCACTACGCTCCGGATGGTGGGCGTGACGCCGGCCGCCCGGGCCCGCTCGGCAATGAGCCGGGAGGTAGGCCCGCACGTCGTCGGGAGGGTGGCCAGCACAGTGATCCTGGCGCCTGTGGCCACCGCTTCGTCGGCCATGGCCTCATCGATGCGCAGGATGGGGATGCCCACCTCGGCCGAAACGGACGCTGCTAGTTCGGAGATGGACGAGCATGTCAGCATGATGACCTCGGCGCCGGCATCCGCGGCGGCCTTGGCAAGTCCGGCGACGCGGCGCGGCACCGAACCGGACACTTCCGGGTCACTAAGGTCGGCCACAATGCGGTCGTCCAGGTAGTTGATTGCCGTGACGCCCGGCAGTTCCCGCTTGACCAGCTCCATGACGGGGCCGATCACCACTGCGCCCGTGTGCAGCAGGGCAATCCTGGGGCTCTCACTCATTCGGTCGCCTATCCCTTCACTGAACCGGCAGCCATGCCGGCCATGATCTTCTTGTTGAGGAATACAAACACGATCAACAACACCACGATGTTGATGCTCACAGCCGCAAAAAGCGGTCCGTACTGCGTCGAGCCGTACTGGTCGCTCAGGCTCAGCAACCCCACCTGGATTGTGGCAAGATCCGGCCTGGTAGTGAAGGTCAGTGCGATAAGCAGGTCATTCCACACGCTGAAGAACTGCACCAGGCCGATGGTCAGGATGGAGTTCCGCATCATGGGCAGGCCGATGACAAAGAATGACCGCAGCGGGCTCGAACCGTCAACCGTTGCGGCCTCGAAAATTTCACGCGGGATGGACCGGAAATAAGCGGCCATCAGGAAGGTGGTCAACGGCAGGCCCATCACCGTATAGGTGATGATGAGCGGCCAGAGGGAGTCCGTTAGGCCCGCCCGGAAGTACACCGTGAAGAGCGGCACCAGGATCATCTGCCCCGGAACCATGATGCCCGCAAGGATGTAGAGGAGCGTGCCCTTCCGGCCCTTCCAGACCAGCACCTCCAGCGCATAGCCTGCCGCCACGCCGATCAACACAATGAGCGCTACCGACGGAATCGTCACCAGGATGCTGTTGAGGTAGTTCCGCGATACGTTGCCGTTGTTCAGGGCTGTGGTGTAGTTGTCGAAAATCCAGTTCTCGGGCAGCGACAACGCCGGGTTGGACAGGAACTCGGACTGCGTCTTGAACGAACCAAGGATCATCCAGACCTGCGGGTAAAGCACCACAACCACCACGATGGTGACGATGATCCACACGGGAAGGCGCTTGAGGGCGCGACGGGCACGACGGCGGTTGCGGAGTGGTTGTTCCGACCTCAAGAGCTCCGTGGCAGGAGGGTTTTCGAGCTGTGGTTGGACGGTCATCTCAGTCCTCCGCCTTGCGTTGGGACGATCGGAAAATCGCGAGGGTGAAGATCAGGCACAGGAGCGTCAGAACCAGGGCGATAGTGCTGCCATAGCCATACTCCGCATACTCGAATGCTGTCCGGTACATGTAAAGGGTCAGCGGCGCGGTAGAGGTTCCCGGGCCGCCGTTGTTGAGTGCAAGCAGGCTGTCAAAGACCTTCAGCGTCGCGTTGAGGCTGAAGATGATCGAAGACAGCAGAATGGGCAACGAAAGCGGCACCACGATATGCCGCACCAGCTTGAGCCCGTTCGCACCGTCAAGCTTGGCCGATTCGAGAATCTCGTCGGGAATGTCGAGCAGCCCCGCGTAGAGCAGGATTGCGTAGAAGCCCATGGAACCCCACAGCGTCATGGCGAGCGCGGTGGCCATGGTGCCCGAGGTAGTGGCGAGGAACTCCACGCTCTCTCCGCCAAAGAAGTTGATGAGGTCGTTGACGGGACCTTGGTTATCGCCCACGGCCACAAAGCTGCGGAAAAGCAGGGCGACGGCGACCGTCGGCAGGATCGCCGGGAAGAAGACGATCGTGCGGAGCAGCGATGAACCTTTGCGCAGGACAAAGACGTAGAGGAGTGCCAGCATGTACCCCAGCAGGATCTGGCCCACCGTGGCGACGATCGCGAAGAACACGCTGACCCCGAGGGACTGCAGCGCCGCCTCGTCCGTGAAGAACTTGGTGAAGTTATCGACTCCAACAAACTCGAAGCCGCGAAGGGTGTTCCCCTCAAAGAAGGAAAGGCCGAGGGACCAGGCCACGGGGCCAATCTTCAGCAGTGTGTACAGCAGGAGGGCTGGAGCCAAGAGGATGATGATCGTCTTGCGGTCCCCGAACACCGAGTTCATAGTTCAAACCTTTCGTCGGCTGGAGGCCCGG